>JBKEBN010000180.1:0-32328 GCA_047973175.1 Leucobacter sp. | reverse complement strand
GCGTGGCCTCCTGGGGCGACATCTCACGGTCGACGAGCATGCCCTCGACGTCGAAGCAGTGGAGCTCCTCGTCGTCGGTCCAGCCGTACGGCGAGCCCTCGAAGAGGTCGCGCGCGGTCACGCCGGCTGCGTCGATCGCGTCGAACCACTCTCCGATCAGGTAGCCAGCGCTGTACGCGCCGAACGAGCTGATCCAGACGCGCGGCGTCGCGTCCTCCATCGCAGCAGCAGTCGTCATTACAGCCCCTTCCTTCGCGGGATGCCCCGGCCGCGGCGGAGCCAGCGGCGCAGCGAGGAGAGCTCAGGCTCTGCGAGAGGAGAAGCGCGCAGTGGTCGCGCCTATATACAAGTTCCGAATCAGTTGATCTTGGTCAACCATTATCGAGGCTTGACAGCGCTCAGTGCGCTGGGCGTAGGGTCGTCAGCATGAGCGCAGACGACGAGCACGGCGCGGTGCCCGAGTTCAGCTGGGGCGATGCGGTGATCCCCGACGACGTGGCTGTCCAGTACGGCGACGGGAGCGGCGACGAGGACTACAGGACCTGCAGCGCCTGCGGTGGCGACTGCGAGCCGGAGCCGGCGGGTGCAGAGGGCGTGGGGGCACGTTTCGCGTTCGTCTGCCCGGAGCACGGGCTGCACGCGATCGTCGACCCGTTCGACGGGCGGCGGTAGGGGCTGGGAACGCTCGCGATCCATTCGAAGATATGTTCGAATAAGCGTCGCGGTGCCGGGTGCGCTGCGGCCCGCGCTTCCGGGCCCACCTTCGGGCTCCGCCCTCGCCGCGCCTTCCGCCCGGCAGTGCTCCGGCCTGCGGCCTGCGCCTGGGGTCCCGCACGGGCCACGGCCTGCGGCCGCGCCCGCGCTCGCATCAGGGCAGGCCAGGAGGGAGGCGAGCCGGGCGGGAGCGTTACGTTCGTTACAGTTCGCTGATTCTTGCGTAACGGTAGAAACCCCAGGTCAGAGCACTGAATGTTACGTTGTTACGGTGTTACAGTTTTTTCAAGAAGTTTGATAGAGAAAGAGAGTAGGGGTGGTTCTTCTCGCATATAGATAAAAGTCGGAACGAACTGTAACAGTAACACTTTGCCTGGAATCGTCGTTTGACCAGGTATTTGTAGCGTTACGGTAAAAGCTGCCGTTTTGTAACACATTCCGTAACGGCCTGGTACGGGCCGTTACGAGTGCTCAATCTGGGGAGGCGAGCCGGGTGAGGCGTTCCAGACGGAGTGAAGGCCAGCAGTGCACCGGTCACGCTGGTCACGCTAGCGTGACCACACGCTGCACACCTTCCGTTGTCGCCTGGAGCGCACCCTCTCAGCCCTGCCCTGATGCGAGCGCGGACGCGGCGCAGCCGCGGGCCGCGCGCACCGGAGGTTCGCCGGGCGTAGGTAGCGGCAGGCGCAGAGAACGCTCGCGAGCTATTCGAAGATATGTTCGAATGAAAAGTGTGCTGCTGCGGTCACTGTGGGGCGCCGTTGCGCTCGGCAGTGCTCCGGCCTGCGGCCTGCGCCTGGGGCTCCGCTCGGACATCGGCCTGCGGCCGAGTCCGGCTCGCATCAGGGCAGGCTAGGAGGGAGGCGTGCTGGGTGGGAGCGTTACGCCCATTACGTTCCTTACGTTTCGCTGAGTCTTGCGTAATGGAAGAAACCCCAGGTCAGAGCTCTGAACATTACAACATTACGGCATTACAGTTTTTCCAAAAGATTAGAAGAAGAAGAGAGTAGGGGTACTTCATCTCGTATATAGATAAAAGGTGGAACGAACTGTAATGGTAATGCGTTCACTGGAATCGTCGCGTGACCAGGGATTTATAGCATTACGGTAAAAGCCGCCGTTTTGTAAGGCGTTCCGTAATGGCCCGCTCCAGGTCGTCACGTCACCTGGTGCGCACCCATTCGGCCCTGCCCTGATGCGAGCGCGGACGCGGCGCAGCCGCGGGCCGCGCGCACCGGAGCGCAGCCCGGAGGGCGGAGCCTGAGCTGCGCGCGTCAGGCAGCAGGCTCCCGCCACTCGATCCCGACGGTCTCCGCCGCTCCCTCCAGCGTGGTGATGCGCCTGCCCTGGCCCGCCCTCCGGATCGCCACGGTCATCAGCGCGTCGACGACGCTCCGGCGGCGCGCCAGGGTCGCGCCCTCCCACCACGCCCGGGCATCGCCTGAGGCCACGACGTCCGCGAGGGGATCTGCGCGGACCGCGCCCGCGATCCGGTCGATGACCGCGCGACGCTCCTCGGCCAGCTCGTCGAGCGCGGCCTCCGCGGCGGTCGCGCTCATCTTGCCCCGCGCGATGAGCGAGCCGATGCTCTCCTCACGCTTCTCCAGCGCGATGCGCTGAGAGGTGAGCAGCCCGACGTCGGGCCCCTGCTCCTTCGCCACGAGGAGGTCGCTCGCATCGGGCTGCTCGAGGCGGAGGATGCAGACCTCCTTCACGAACTCGTCGATGATGTCCCCGTTGCGCATGAAGTGCCCCTCGACGCAGCGGTACGCGTGGTAGCGCTTGGCGGGCGCCCTGCCCGAGCCGTCCACGCGAGGAGTGGGGTGGGTCTCGCCGCTGGCGGCGCGCACCGGCCTGCGGCAGCCGGGGACGGCGCAGACGGCGAGGCCGCTGAGCAGCCACCTGCGCGCCGTGCCGCTGTGCGTCGGCTTCACGCCCACGAGCCTGCCCCTGGTGGCAGCGACGGTCGCCTCGTCGATGATCGGCTCCCATGCTCCCGGCGCGCATTCCGCGAGGTCGATGCTCGAGATGTCGAAGCGGCCCGTCTCCTGCGAGGGCGGCAGCAGCGCGGCGTAGAGGGGGTTCATCAGCACGCGCCGCACGGTGCTCGCGCCCCACTGGGCCTCTGCGCGGGTGCGCCTGCCATCGGTGTTCAGGTCGCGCGCGATCTGGCCGAGCTTGGCGCCGGCGAGGAACTCCTCGAAGATGCGCTTCACATCGGCGGCCTCGTCGTGGTCGACGCTGTACCGGGTGCCGCGCTCGTCGCGCTGGATCGCAGGGACCCACCTGTAGCCGTGCGGGGTGCGGCCTGCCGTGGGGTGGCCCAGCTTCCGTCGCTCGACGGCGTAGCGCCCGGTGCGCTGCGCCTTCTGCTTCACTTCGCGCTCGGCGAAGAGCACCAGGAACTTCAGCGAGAAGTCGTGCGTGGGGTCGTCGGTGTCGATGCTGCCGCGCACCGTGAGGACCCTCACATCCCTCTTCGGTGGCCGCAGCTCGAGGATGTCGCCGAGGCTGCGGGTGAGGCGGTCGGTGTCGTTGACGAGCACCGCGTCGAAGGCGCCGTCGTCGAAGTCCTTCAGCATTCGGGCCCAGCCGGTCCCGGGTCCGCGCTCCTTCGAGCCGCTGGTGGCGTCGTCCTCGTACACGTGGACGATCCGCCAGCCCCGGCGCTTCGCCTCCGCCCGGCAGTCGTCGACCTGCTGCTTGATGCCCTGCTCCTCGTGCACCGACTGGCGGGCGTAGACGACGACTTTCAGCAGGTCAGAAGCAGATTCTTTGCGCACGGCGTCCATCCTAGTTCAAATATGCCATAGGCGAGCTACGGCTGCCATGATGACGATGGCATACTCGGCGGTCACCGCCCCGCGCTCGTCTTCCAGCACCCGTCGGATCGACGCGGGCAAGCCGAGCCGGTCGCGATGCCGCCGTCTGCTCGCCCCGCGACCCCGCTCGGGTGTCTGAAAGCTGAGCCGGCCGTCTTCGGCGGCACTGGGATTCTGCCCCTCGGCGCTGTGGTCGGTTACCAAATGCAGTGTGGTCTTCACGGTGTTTCCCTTCGTCGTGCACGGCCCCGGTTGCTACCGGTGCATCCATGTTGAGGGGTTGCGAGGAGGCCGCGGGGCCGTTTCGGAGAATCTGTGGAGAAGTGCTTGGAACTGGTCTTTTTTGGTGCGTTGTGGAGAACTCTCATAGGCCGCTTCCGCTCAACATCGAGATCAGCACGGGCACAACGCCCAGCACGATGAACGAGGGCAGCACGCAGACCCCCAGCGGTATCAGCACCCGCACGCCGAGCTTCTCGGCCGCTCGTTCGAGCGCTGCCTGCGACTCCGCGCGAGCCGCCGCGGCCTCCTCGACCAGCAGCGGCTGCAGCGGGGCCCCGGCCGCCGCAGCCGAGGCGATCGTTCCCCTGAGCAGGCTCTCGCGCAGAAATCCGTCGTAGGCGACCCACTCGGCTCCCAGCCTGTCGACGCAGTCGACCACGCGCAGGCAGGCGGCGCTCGGCGGGGCACCGCCGCCGAGCGCGATCCAGACCAGTTCCAACTCGATGCCGGCGACACGATCCTCCCGCGTCACCGCTCGGGTCATCGCCCCGGCCCACAGCACGCCGGCAGCGAGCAGGGCCGCCCCGAACACCCCCAGCGCCGCACCGGCCGGGCTTAGCAGCACCGGCAGCGGGTCGAAGCCCAGCAGCGCGCCCAGCACCAGCGTGAGCGGCGGCAACGCCCCGACCATGCGCACCGTGGCCTGGGGCCCCGCCAGCAGCACTGAGCGGCGCTCGCGCACCTGTGCCACGGCGTGCAGGGCCGACGCGATCCGCTCGAGCGCGGCAGCGAGAGGGGCACCGCTCTGCTCCGCGAGGTGCCAGGCAACAGCCAGTACACGCCACTCCGGGCCGTCCGTCGCCGCGATCGCTTCGGCGACCTGTTCTCCCTCGCCTATCCCGCGCGCAATGCCGCCGAGCGGCCCGTCTCTGGGAGACTCCGCCGCGAGCAGCTCGAAGACCCGTCCCGGCGGAATCCCGCCTCGCATGAGCGCCGCGCAGCGACCCGCGACCGCCGCGGCGCTCATGCTCTCCGGGCTCGGTTTCCGTTTCAGTCTCGGCGGGCGCGGCGCGGCGGCGATCCCGAGCCGCGATCCCGAACTCACGGCGAGACCTCCGCGACCGCGAGCAGACCCGAGGAGTCGATGCGCAGTCGCCCGGCGGCGGTGATGCGGTGCCCGCCCGCGCCTCGGGCGAGATGCACGACGGCGTGCAGCGCGGAGACCGCCTGGCGGGCAAGCGCCTCCGGGCTAAGCCCCGCCAGAGCTCCGAGCGCTTCGAGCCGCGCGGGCACTTCCTCGAGCCGGCTCGCGTGGAGCGTGCCCGCCCCGCCGTCGTGCCCGGTGTTCAGCGCGGCGAGCAGGGTCGCGATCTCGGCGCCCCTGCACTCGCCCAGTACGATGCGATCGGGCCGCATCCGCAGCGCCTCCTGCAGAAGCCGATCGAGCGGCACCTCCCCCACCCCCTCCGTGCTCGCGTAGCGCGCTTCGAGCACGATCGCGTGCGGGTGCCGCGGCCTCAACTCCGCGACATCCTCGATGATCAAGATGCGCTCGCTCGGGTCGACGAGCCCCAGAAGGGCCGCGAGCACCGTGGTCTTGCCGCTGCCGGTGCTGCCCGTGATGAGCAGGTTGCGGCGGGAGACGACCTCGCGCCGCAACCACTCGGCCATCCGCGGCGCGCACAGACCCGCCCCGACCAGATCGTCGAACGCGGGAGCGGCAGGGGGCGGCAGCCGGATCGAGACCACCGCCCCAGCGACCGCTATCGGCGGCAGCACAGCGTGCACCCGGATCCCGTCGCCGAGGCGGGTATCGGCGACGGGGTGCAGCTCGTCGAGGTGCCGTCCGCCCGCCGCGATCAGGGCCGTCGCCAGCCTGCGCACCGCCTCGGGAGGGGTGCGCCAACCGGGCACGGCCTCCAGCCCGTGCCCCCGATCGAGCCACAGGCACCCCGCACCGTCGCGCACCTGCACCAGAACGTCTCTCATGTCGGGGTCATCGAGCAGCGGCAGCAGGCCACCCAGCGCGCGCTTCGCGGCGGGCGTCAGCGCGGCCGTGCGACAGCGCATCGCAGAGCCGGGCTCGACGCTGGAGAGGGGCGGAGTCGCCGAGCGGTCGTCGTGTTCCGGCACGAGCCGCAGGAAAGCGGGGATGGACCTGTGTTGAGGAGAGGCAGTCATCTCCCCAGAAAAACAGGGATCTCCGCCCTCCGCGGGGCATTCCGCAAAAATGTGGATAACTCGTCAAAATCACTCTTTTGGGCCCATCTGTGGAGAAGGTTTGGGAGTTGAGGAGCGAGTCGCTCCTACCCTCTTTCGGAGGGCCTCGAAGCCGGAGATGAGGTATACCCTGGAAGAGCATCCCTGCGCTGCAGTCACGCCTGCGAACGCGTGCTCGCGGTGGCAGGCAACGCTTACCCACAGCACAGAACAGATCGGATGAAGGCGTCCATGACTGATCAGAACGGCACTATTGAGAGTCACCCGCTGCACCAGGGGGAGGAAGCGGAGACCTATCCGCCGTCTTCCGAGTTTCGTGCGGCGGCGAATGTGAGCGATCCCGGCGTGTACTGGCGTGCCGCGGAGGATCCTGAAGCGTACTGGGCGGGCCAGGCACGTCGTTTGGAGTGGACGAAGCCGTTCACGGAGGTGCTGGACTGGTCGAATCCGCCGTTTGCGAAGTGGTTCGCCGACGGCGAGCTGAACGTCGCCGTGAACTGCCTGGATCGGCACATCGCCGCGGGGCTCGGGGATCGCGTGGCGATCCACTTCGAGGGAGAGCCGGGCGACTCGCGGACGATCACCTACGCGGAGCTCTCGTACGAGGTGCAGCGAGCCGCGAACATGCTCGCGAGTCTCGGCGTCGAGGCCGGGGATCGGGTCGCGATCTACCTGCCGATGATTCCGGAAGCGGTGATCGCGATGCTCGCGGTCGTGCGCCTGGGAGCGGCGCACTCGGTGATCTTCGGGGGCTTCAGCGCGGATAGCCTGCGCGCCCGTATCGATGACGCGGAAGCCGAGCTGGTGATCACCGCCGATGGCGGGTATCGCAAGGGCCGCGCATCCGCCTTGAAGCCGACCGTGGACGCAGCGCTCGAACTGCGCGGCGGGGGCAGCACCGTCGAGAAGGTTCTCGTGGTGGAGCGCACCGGCACCGAAGTCGAGATGGTCGACGGCCGTGACCTGTGGTGGCACGAGGAGATCACCGCGTACGACGGGGTGCACGAGGCGGAAGGGTTCGGCGCGGAGAACCCGCTGTTCATCCTGTACACGTCGGGCACGACGGGGAAGCCCAAGGGCATTCTGCACACCTCGGGCGGCTACCTCACGCAGGCGGCGACCACGCACCGCGACGTGTTCGACCTGAAGCCCGAGACCGACGTGTACTGGTGCACCGCCGACATCGGGTGGGTGACCGGTCACTCCTACGTCGTCTACGGCCCGCTCGCGAACGGTGCGACGCAGGTGATCTACGAGGGCACCCCGGACACCCCCGACTGGGGGCGCTGGTGGTCGATCGTGCAGAAGTACGGCGTGTCGATCTTCTACACCGCCCCCACCGCGATCCGGTCGTTCATGAAGATCGGCCGACAGGTTCCCGAACAGTACGACCTGTCCTCGATCCGAGTGCTGGGGTCGGTGGGCGAACCGATCAACCCCGAAGCGTGGCGCTGGTACCACGACATCATCGGCGGCGGCACCGCACCGATCGTGGACACCTGGTGGCAGACCGAGACCGGTGCGATCATGATCGCGCCGCTTCCGGGGCTGACGAGCCTGAAGCCGGGAAGCGCCCAGGTCGCGCAGCCCGGGATCGACGTCAACATCGTCGACGAGACCGGACGGCGCGTCGATCCCGGCCAGGGCGGCCTTCTCACGATCCGGAAGCCCTGGCCGTCGATGGTGCGCACCATCTGGGGCGACGACCAGCGCTTCATCGACACCTACTGGGCGAAGTTCGGCGACCAGTACTTCGCCGGCGACGGAGCCCGCGTCGACGAGGACGGCGACATCTGGCTCCTCGGCCGCGTCGACGACGTCATGAACGTCTCCGGGCACCGCCTCTCCACCGCGGAGATCGAATCGGCGCTCGTGGAACACCACGCCGTCGCCGAGGCCGCGGTCGTGGGAGCCGATGACGAGACCACCGGACAGGCGGTCGTCGCCTACTGCGTGCTGAAAACCCAGCAGCACATTCTCGAGGAAGACGAGGCCGAGGCCGTGCTGAAGAAGCACGTCGCCGCGCAGATCGGGGCCATCGCCAGGCCCCGCAACATCTACGTCGTGACCGAGCTGCCCAAGACCCGCTCCGGCAAGATCATGCGACGGCTCCTCAAGAACCTCGCAGAGGGCAAGGACATCGGCGACACCACCACCCTCGCCGACACCATGGTCATGCAGACCATCTCCGACCGCGTCCGCAGCGAGCGAGAGGCGAAGTAGCGCTCCTCATCACGTGAAAGAGGTCGGGTCGGGATCCGCGCATGGATCCCGACCCGACCTCTTTCTACAGCGCCGGCCGGTTATTCGACGCGGAAGACGAACTCGATCTCCACCGGAGCGTCGAGCGGCAGCACCGAAACCCCTACGGCCGAGCGCACGTGGATGCCGAGGTCGCCGAACACGCGGCCCAGGAACATCGACGCACCGTTCGCGACGGCGGGCTGACCGGTGAACGACGGATCCGACGCCACGAACGCTGTGACCTTGACCACCTGGACCACCTTGTCGAGCGAGCCGATGACACCGCGAGCCGCCGCGAGCCCGTTGAGGGCGCAGAGCAGGGCGAGCTCCTCGGCACGCTCCGGCGACACGAGGCCCTCACCCTCTCCGACCTTGCCGGTCTCCGGCAGCGCCCCGTTCACGAACGGCAACTGGCCTGCGGTGTAGACGTAGTTCCCGTCGCGCAGCGCGGGCACGTAGGCCGCGACCGCCGCTGCCACCTCAGGAATCTCGTAGCCGAGTTCGCTCAGCCGTTCTTCAATCACCGATGCCATCTCAGGCCCTCCTCTTCAGATATGCGACGTTGCCGCCGGCCGGGCCCTCGATGATCTGCACGAGTTCCCAGCCCTGGGCTCCCCAGTTGTTCAGGATCTGGGCCTCGTTGTGCAGCAGCAGCGGCGTTACGAAGTACTCCCAGCGCGGGGTGTCAGTGGATTCGCTCACGTACGGATCTCCCTCCGGTGGTGCTTTCGGCCGTAGCCGACTCTGTCGGGCGGCGCTGATTGTCAGCTATGTCGCCTACTCTTGATTCTATGACCCCACAGTCCTCGCAGTCTTCGCGCGTGCGTTCGCTCAAGCCGCGCAGCGCCGGCGGAGCCCTCGGCGGCATCATCGGAGCCATCGTCATGAGCGTGATCGCCGGCATCCTCGTCACCGTTGCGGTGACCCCGGTCGTCGCGGTGAGCGGCGCAGCGGCCACATCGGCGATCGGCATCTTCGAGAAGCTGCCGGATCACCTGAACCCGAGCCGCCTCGCCGAGCCCTCGAAGATCTACGCCACCGACTCCAGCGGCAAGGTGCGCAAGCTCACCGAGTTCTACGATCAGGACCGCGAGATGGTCGCTTGGAACCAGATCTCACAGTATGTGAAAGACGCCGCCGTCGCGGAGGAGGATCCCCGCTTCTACACCCACGGCGGTGTCGACGTGCTCGCCACCAGCCGTGCAGTGCTGCAGAACGCGGCGGGGCAGAGCCTCTCGGGTGCCTCGACCATCACCATGCAGTACGTGCGCAACGTGCTCATTCACGAGGCCTACGCGATCCCCGACGAGAAGGAGCGCAAGAAGGCCTACAAGAACGCGATGCGCCAAGACATGGATCGCAAGCTCAAGGAGATGCGGCTCGCGATCAGCACCGAGAAGCAGTACACCAAGGACGAGATCCTGCTCGGTTACCTCAACATCGCGCTCTTCGGCCGTCAGATCTACGGCATCGAATCGGCCGCGCACTACTTCTACGGCAAGAAGGCGAAAGACCTGACGCTGGCCGAGTCGGCAAGCCTCGTCGCGACGGTCAACAACCCGTCGAAGCTGCAGATCGACGTGCCCGAGAACATTCCCGCCAACCAGGAGCGGCGCGACAAGATTCTCCTCTCGATGTACAACCACGGCAAGATCACGCAGGAGCAGTACGACGAGGCGGTCGCCACGCCCATCGAGCCCAACATCACCCCGCGTCTCCAGGGCTGCAACATCGCCGAGGAGAAGTTCGGTGCCGGGCACTTCTGCGACTACGTGCAGCGGTACATCAAGAACGATCCCAGCTTCGGCGAGACGCCCTACGAGCGCGAGTTCAACTTCAGTCGCGGTGGATACAAGATCATGACCACCATCGACCTCGATATTCAGAACGCCGGCAACGACGCGATGCGCAACAGCGTGCCCCAGGTCATGGACGGCATCGACGTGGGAGCCGCGAGCGTGAGCGTGCAGGTCGGTACCGGCCGCGTGCTCGGCATGGTGCAGAACAGACCGTTCAACAACGCCGAGGAGTTCCTCTCCGCGAACCCGGGCTACACCACCATCAACTACAACACCGACTACGAGTACGGCGGCTCGAGCGGCTTCCAGATCGGTTCGACGTTCAAACCGGTCACGCTCGCCGAGTGGATCCGCACGGGTCACTCGGTGCGCGACATCGTCGACGTCAACGGCCGCACCGTGGCCGAGAGCAGCTTCCAGGCCTCCTGTCTGCCCGACGGGGTCTACGGTTTCGGCTCCTTCACGTTCAGCAACGACAACCTGGGCACCCGCGGCAACCAACCCGTGCTGACCGCCATCGCCCAGTCGGTCAACGGTGGTCTCGTGTCGATGCAGCAGGGCATGGACCTCTGCGGCACGTTCGAGACCGCGCAGAAGCTGGGGCTGCACCGCGCATCGGACATGCCGCAGAATCCGTACGACCCGAGCAAACTGCTGAACCCGACGCTCAACGGCAACCCTCGAGACCTCTCGATGGTTCCCTCCAACGTCTACGCGGGTGTCGATGAGATCGCCCCGATCACCGTGGCCTCCGCCTTCGCGGCGTTCGCCGGCGACGGCACCGTGTGCACGCCCGTGCCGATCGACAGCATCACCGGGCCCGACGGCGAGCCCGTCCCCTTCACCAAGAGCAAATGCACCGAAGCGCTCTCCCCCGAAGTCGCTGCCGGTGTCGCCTTTGCCCTCGAGTACACCGTGAACAACGGGCTCGCGCGTCACGCGCAGTCGGCGATCGGAACACCGCACCTGGCCAAGACCGGTACGACTGACGATGTCGTCGACAACTGGACAGCCGGTGCCAGCAGCAAGGTCGCCACCGCGACGTGGGTCGGCAACGCCGGTCCGTTCTGCTGGGATCCCAACGATGCGAATTCCTGCTCCCGAGTGTCGACGCAGGGCTTCGGCGGTCTCATGTACGCCGATCAAGACATCTGGCCCGCCATGATGAACGTCGCCGACCAGAAGTACGGCGGAGATCCGTTCCCCGAACCCTCGGACACCTCGATTCGTGAAACCATGGTGGAGGTGCCCAACCTGCGCGGCAAGTCGTTCGAGGAAGCCTCCGACGCCCTCACTCAGCTGGGCTTCAACCCGGCCGACGGCGGCGAGGTGGACTCCTCGGTCGCACAGGGTCGCGTCGCTCGCACGAGCCCCGAGTCGGGCGAGTCGGTCGGCCTCGGCTCCGGAGTCACGATCTACCGAAGCAACGGCAAGGCCAACGAGGTTCCCGGCGGGCTCGAAGGCTCGAACGGTGACGATGCCAAGCGCACGCTGAACAACGCCGGCTTCTCCTCCGTGAGCTTCGCCTGCGAGGCCGGCGGCAAGCCCAGCCCGGGCAAGCAGAAGGTGGTCTCCACCGACCCGGCGAGCGGTTCGGAAGCGAACACGAGCAGCCGGGTCACCGTGACCCTCGCCTGCAAGTAGGGCTCAGCATGTCGACATCTTCAGGGCGCACCGCTGCGGCCGTCCTCGCGACGGCCGCAGCGGGCACGGTCGCCTGGGCGACCCTGATCGAGCGGCGGCTGTTCACGGTGCGTCGTCACTCGCTGCCGCTGCTCCCCGAGGGTGCGGTGCCGCTTCGGGTGCTGCACCTCTCCGATCTGCACCTCGCCCCGTGGCAGAGCAACAAGATCGACTGGGTGCGGTCGCTTGCACAGTTGCGCCCCGACCTCGTCGTGCTCACCGGTGACCTGATGGGCCACCTCCAAGCCAGGCCCTTCCTGCTGCAGGCGCTGCAACCGCTCGCCGAGGCCGCACCGACGGTATTCGTGCACGGCTCCAACGACTACTACGGGCCGATCCTCAAGAATCCGGTCAAGTACCTCATCGAGCCGAGTCGCAAGAGCACTCGCACGCCCGACATCGACAACGCCGCGCTGACGAGCGGCCTCGAAAGCATCGGCTGCGTCAATCTCAACAACTCCGCCGCCCGATTCGAGCTGCGCGGCACAGAGATCGAGCTGCTGGGCCTGAACGATCCGCACATCCGCTACGACGACGCGAGCGCTATGCGCGAAGAGCTGGAGGCGCTCTACGCCGAAGACGGTGCAGACGGCGGTGTCAACACCCTGGAGAAGCCCCCGCTGCGCATCGGAGTGGTGCACGCCCCCTATCAGGAGGCGCTCGACGAGCTGCTCGACGACGGGGTGGACCTCATCCTCGCCGGGCACACCCACGGCGGCCAGGTGCGCGTACCCGGCGTCGGCGCGCTCACCTCCAACTGCGACCTTCCCAACGCACAGGCCCGTGGGCTGAGCGTCTGGTACGACGCGCACCACGCGGCGTTCCTCAACGTGAGCGCGGGTCTCGGCAACTCCATCTACGCGCCCATCCGATTCGCCTGCAGGCCCGAGGCGAGCCTGCTGCTCCTCGAGCCGGCGCGCTGACGCTGCCCGCAAAAGTGTGAGGGGCGGAGATCCGTAGACCCCCGCCCCTCTCACACGGCGAAGCCCGAACTGCGAAGCCCGAGCCGGCGCGGCAGCGCCCGCCCCTGGAAGCCTAAGCCGCGCTCAGCCTCTCCGACACGATCTCCGCGATCTGCACGGCGTTCAGCGCCGCTCCCTTGCGCAGGTTGTCGTTCGAAACGAAGAGCACGAGCCCGCGGCCCTCGGGCGCTGACTGGTCTTCGCGGATGCGCCCGACGAACGAGGGATCCTGACCAGCTGCCTCGAGCGGCGTCGGCACGTCGCTCAGCTCGACGCCGGGTGCCTCGGCGAGCACCTCGCGAGCGCGATCGGCGGAGATGGGGCGCTCGAACTCGGCGTTGATCGACAGGGAGTGGCCGGTGAAGACCGGCACGCGCACGCAGGTGCCCGCGACGAGCAGCTCGGGCAGTTCGAGAATCTTGCGGCTCTCGTTGCGCAGCTTCTTCTCCTCGTCGGTCTCTCCCTCTCCGTCGTCGACGATGGAGCCCGCGAGGGGCAGCACGTCGAACGCGATGGTCTTGGTGTAGACCTCGGGAGCCGGGAACTCGACGGCCGAGCCGTCGTGCACGAGCTGCTCGATGCCGCCCGCCTCGACCGCTGCGGTGGCCTGGCCCGAAAGCTCGCGGGCACCGGCGAGGCCCGATCCCGAAACCGCCTGGAAGGTGGTGACGATGAGACGCTCGAGCCCGGCTTCGGCGTCGAGGGCCTTCATCACGGGCATCGCGGCCATGGTGGTGCAGTTGGGGTTGGCGATGATGCCCGCCCCCGCGGCGACGACGCCGTCGATGGCGTGCGGGTTGACCTCGCTCACCACGAGCGGCACCTCGGGATCGAGGCGCCACGCGCTGGAGTTGTCGATGACGATGGCACCCGCATCGGCGAAGGCGGGAGCGTACTTCTTGGAGGCCGCGCCTCCGGCGGAGAAGAGCGCGATGTCGATGCCGCTCTTGTCGGCCGTGTCGACGTCTTCGACGGTGATCTGCTCGCCCCGGAACTCCAACTGCTTGCCAGCCGAGCGCGCGCTCGAGAAGAAGCGCAGGCTCTTGATCGGGAAGTCGCGCTCGTCGAGCAGTCGGCGCATCACCGCGCCGACCTGGCCGGTGGCACCGACGACGGCGACGTTCAAACCCTGCTGTTCTGTCATGGTTGCGAGATCCTGTTCTGTGGGAGTTTCAGCGGCCGGTGCCTGCGTAGACGGTCGCCTCGGTGTCGGAGTCGAGGCCGAAGGCGGTGTGCAGCACGCGCACGGCCTTGTCCATGAGGTCGGCGCGGGTGACGACCGAGATGCGGATCTCGGAGGTCGAGATCATCTCGATGTTGATGCCGGCGTCGAAGAGCGCGCGGAACAGCTGGGCCGAGACGCCCGTGCTCGAGCGCATGCCGGCCCCTACCACCGCGACCTTGGCGATCTGATCGTCGTACTGCAGACGCTCGAACTCGAGCGCCTCGCGCTCGGCTTCGAGGGCCTCGATGACGCGGCGACCGTCTCCCACCGGGATGGTGAACGAGATGTCGGTGCGGTTGGTGTCGGCAGCCGACACGTTCTGCACGATCATGTCGACATTCGCGTTGGTCTTCGCGACGAGCTCGAAGATCTGGGCAGCCTTGCCCGGAGCGTCGAGCACACCGCCGACGGTGACCTTGGCCTCGTTCTTCTCGGCGGCGATACCTGTGATGACCGGCTCTTCCACCTGGTCTCCCTTCGGGTGCCCCTTTTCGGGGTTGTAGACGATGGTGCCCGCTTCGTCGGTGAACGACGAGCGAACGTGGAGGACGACTCCGTGCCTGCGGGCGTACTCGACCGCTCGCAGGTGCAGCACCTTCGCGCCGGAGGCCGCGAGCTCGAGCATCTCCTCGGCCGAGATCGCGTCGATCTTGTGGGCGAGGGGCACGACGCGGGGGTCGGTGGTGAAGACCCCGTCGACATCGGTGTAGATCTCGCAGACGTCGGCGCCGAGGGCCGCGGCGAGCGCGACGGCGGTGGTGTCGGATCCGCCCCGTCCCAGGGTCGTGATGTCGCGCGAGTCGCGGCTGAACCCCTGAAAACCGGCGACAATGGCGATAGCGCCCTGATCCAGCGCCTCACGAACGCGCCCCGGGGTCACGTCTACGATTCTCGCGGCCCCGTGATCGGGCGTCGTGATCATGCCCGCCTGGCTGCCCGTGAAGGAGAAGGCCTCGACCCCCATGCCCTTGATGGTCATGGCGAGCAGCGCCATGGAGATGCGCTCGCCCGCGGTGAGCAGCATGTCGAGCTCTCGGGGTTCTGGGATCGGGGTGCACGCGTCTGCGAGGTCGAGCAGCTCATCGGTGGTGTCGCCCATGGCGCTCACCGCGACGACGACTTCGTTGCCTGCCTTGCGGGTCGCGACGATGCGCTTGGCGACGCGCTTGATGCTCTCGGCGTCGGCGACGGATGACCCCCCGAACTTCTGCACGATCAATGCCACGCGGGTCCTCCTCTATTGTCTAAGCCAGCCGCCAGTCTACCGGAATCGCACCGGTCGCGGCTGGGGATCGCGAGGCGGGATCGCGGCGCGGGATCGGGATCACTCCACCGGGCGGCGTCCGTCGAAGGCGCGCCCCAGCGTCACCTCGTCGGCGAACTCAAGATCGCCACCCACCGGCAGCCCGGAGGCGAGCCGCGACGCCGGCACCTCGATGCTCGTGAGCAGGCGGGAGAGGTAGGCCGCGGTGGCCTCGCCCTCGAGGTTGGGGTCGGTCGCGATGATCACCTCGCGCACTTCGCTCTCTCCGAGCCTGCGCATGAGCGCGGCGATGCTGAGATCATCGGGGCCGATGCCGTCGATCGGGCTGATCGCGCCGCCGAGCACGTGGTAGAGCCCGCGGTACTGGCGCGTGCGCTCGATCGCGACCACGTCCTTCGGCTCCTCGACCACGCAGATCATGGTCTGGTCGCGACGCGGATCGCGGCATATCGAGCACCGCGGCTGCTCGGTGATGTTGCCGCAGACCTCGCAGAAGCGCACCTTCTCACGCACCTCGGTGAGAAGTTCGGCGAGCCGCGACACGTCGAAGTTCTGGGTCTGCAGAATGTGGAACGCGATGCGCTGCGCCGACTTGGGCCCGATGCCGGGCAGCCTGCCGAACTCGTCGATCAGGTCTTGGACGATGCCGTCGTACATGGCCTATCCCTCAATTCCGTCATTCTGCTCGGTTCGGGAGCGGGCGCTCCTCCACGAACTTGGCACCGAGCACCTCGCGCACCACGGCTTCCCCGTACCGCGTGAACGCCGGCGCGCCTCTCGGGTTCTGTTTGCTCGGCGCGCTCGTCTCGCTCGGCTCACTCGGCGTGCTCGGCTCTGGATCCGAGTTCTTCGGACCGCTCGGCGCGCCACCCCGGTCGAGGGCCGGTTCGGGGTCCGAATCCCGGGCCTGGCCCGGTCGCGTCTCGGTGCGGGCGAACGGATCCCCCTCTCCGAACGGATCGTCGTAGGGGTCGCGATCTCCGTAGTCCCCGTATTCTCCGGGGTCATAGCTCGGCTCCGCGGGTTCGGGATCGCCGCCCCCCGAGGGGATAACCGCGGGCTCGGCGGACTCGGTAACAGCGGGCTCCGCAGCAGCTGACTCGGCAACAGCTGACTCGGCAACAGCTGACTCCGCAGCAGCGTGCCCGGCAGCTGCTGGCTCGGGCGGCACCGGATCGGCCCAGGCCGGAGCCGCGAGCGCCGGGCCGAGCGCGCTCAGGCGCGCCGAAGCCCGGTCCATCGGATCGATCGCTTCAGCGGTCGGTGCCGCAACAGGCGGTGCAGCGGTTGACGATGCCGCAGTTGACGGTACCGCGGAGGGCGTGTCACCGGCTCGGTGGGGCTCCTCGGGTGCCGGCTCGTGCCCGGGATCGCGCTGTGCGTCGTGCCCGGCAGCGCCTCCAGCGGCACCGCCGCCCGCGGCCCCCGCTTCGCGGGGCGTTGCACCGGGGGTGACGCGCTTCGGCACGTACTTCACGCTGATGCCGATCGCCGAGTGGATGGTCTCGCGCAGCGGCCCGGCACCGACGGTTTTGAAGGCCGCCAGATCGGACTGCGAGGCGAGCCCGATCGTGAGGATGTCGCCCTCGAGCGCCATCGGCGTGACCACGCGCACCGCGTTCCACGCCTCGCGATCGGACTCCAGTATTTCTTCCAGCAGATCGGGCCACAGCTCGGCGAGGTCGTCGAACCCGCCGCTCGCCGCCGCCTCTTCGGGTGCCTCTTCTTCTGCTCGCTCAGCGGTATCTGCTCGCTCAGCGGTATCCACTCGCCCGATCTGGTCCGGCCGCCCCGACGGAGCAGGCGCGGCCTCCGCGGATGCCGGCTCCGGATCCCGTGGCGACGCCTGAGGCGACTGAGATGCCTGAGGCGACTGAGATGCCTGAGACGATTGGGATGGCTGGGGCGGCTGAGACGTCTGCGCCGGGACGGCAGCACCGTCGCCCGGCTCGGGCCGCGCTTGGAAGGCCCGATCCCGACCGATGCCGGCGATCTGCGCGCCGCTCAGCACGTCGGAAATGGGCCGCCCGAACGACGCGGCTCCCTCATTGGAGTGGCGTGCGTCGCCCTGGTCAGCACCGGCGCTGGCACCGCTACCTGCACCCGCACCGCCACCGGTGCTAGCACCGGCAGAGTCCTCCCGCAGGAAATCACGAACCGATGCCGCCGTCTGCGCGGCATTCGGCTGCGTCACTGCAGGCTGTGCAACTGCGGGCTGCGTCGCCGTAGGCCGCGACTCGGTCTGCGGCGCGTCTGGCACAGGCACGGGCCGGGCCACGTTCGAAACGGGCGCGGGACTCTGCTGCGCGGCCTGATCCCGAACCTGCTGATCCCGAACCTGCTGGCCGCCGGCAGCGCCCGGCACCGCCGTGGAGGCGACCAGCACGCGCGCGACCATGAGTTCGAGCTGCAGCCGGGGAGCCGTGGCTCCGGTCATCTTGTCGAGCGCGGCGCTCACCACGTCTGCGATGCGCGACAGCTCGCCGGGCTTGAAGCGCTGCGCCTGCTCGAACATGCGGGTGAGCTGATCCTGCGGCACTCCGCGGAACACCGCGGCCGCGCCGTCGACCGTCGTAGCGCCCACCACGATGAGGTCTCGCAACCGTTCGAGCAGGTCTTCGACGAAACGCCGCGGGTCTTGCCCCGTCTGCACCACGCGATCGGTGGCGCGAAACGCCGCGGCCGAATCGTGCGCGCCGAAGGCCGCCACCACGTCGTCGAGCAGCTCGGCGTGCGTGAAACCGAGCAGGCCCGCGGCGCGGTCGGCGGTGACGAGGTCGCCCTCGGAACCGGCGATCAGCTGGTCGAGAATCGACAGCGTGTCGCGCACCGAGCCGCCGCCCGCGCGCACCACGAGCGGCAGCACGCCCGGCTCGACCCGCACGCCTTCGCTGTCGCAGAGCTGCTGCACGTAGTCGATGAGCGTGCCCGGCGCGATGAGGCGGAACGGATAGTGGTGGGTGCGCGAGCGGATGGTGCCGATGACCTTGTCGGGCTCGGTGGTCGCGAAGATGAACTTGACGTGCGGCGGCGGCTCTTCGACGATCTTGAGCAGCGCGTTGAAGCCGCCCGGCGTCACCATGTGCGCCTCGTCGATGATGAAGATCTTGTAGCGGTCGCGCGCGGGAGCGAACACGGCGCGCTCGCGCAGATCGCGCGCGTCGTCGACACCGCCGTGGCTCGCGGCGTCGATTTCGACGACGTCGAGAGAACCCCCGCCGTCGCGACTCAGCTCCACGCAGCTGGGGCAGGTGCCGCAGGGGGTGTCGGTGGGGCCCTCTGCGCAGTTGAGGCAGCGCGCCAGAATGCGCGCCGAGGTCGTCTTGCCGCAGCCGCGCGGGCCGCTGAAGAGGTAAGCGTGGCCGATGCGACCCGCGCGCAACGCCGTCATGAGCGGTTCAGTCACTTGAGACTGACCGATCATCTCGGAAAAGGTTTCGGGCCGATAGCGGCGATAGAGTGCGGCAACCACGCGTCAATGGTACCGGCGGCCTCTGACAAAGCTCGACGGACGGAGATAGCTCCGCTCAACCACCTATTGAGGCGAGCTCCCAGGTCTGCCGCGCGATCTCGGCCTCCTCGTCGGTGGGGACGACGAGCACCTCGATGCTCGAGTCATCGGCGCTGATGCGGCGGGCCTCGCGCGAATCGGCCTCGTTGCGTTCGGGATCGAGCCGCACGCCGAGCCACCCCAGCGCCTCGCAGGCCCTCGCGCGCACCAGCGCCTGGTTCTCCCCCACACCGGCGGTGAACACGATCGCGTCGGTGCCGCCCAGCAGCACCAGATAGGCCCCGAGATAGTGGTGGATGCGGTGCACGTAGACGGCGAACGCGAGCTTTGCCGCCGCGTCGCCGCGATCCGCCGCCGACGCCACGTCGCGCATGTCGTTCGATCCGCTGAGGCCCAGGAGCCCCGAGCGGTTGTTGAGCAGGCGATCGAGGTCGTCGACCGAGTAACCGCCGCGCATGAGGTGCAGCAGCGCTCCGGGATCGATGTCTCCGCCGCGCGTGCCCATGACCAGGCCCTCGAGCGGCGTGAACCCCATCGACGTGTCCACGGACCTGCCGCCGTCGATCGCGCACGCCGAAGCTCCGTTGCCGAGGTGCAGCACGATCTGTCGCAGCGACTCGAGCGGCCGGTCGAGGAAGTCTGCCGTGCGCTGCGACACCACCTGGTAGGAGGTGCCGTGGAAGCCGTAGCGGCGCACGCCACGGTACTCCGCGGTGCCGGCGTCGATCGCGTAGGTGTATGCCTCTGGCGGCATGGACTGGTGGAACGCCGTGTCAAAGACCGCCACGTGGGGCACGTCGGAGAACATCTCGCGCGCAGCGACGATGCCCTGATACTCACCGGGGTTGTGCAGCGGGGCGAGGTCGCCGAGGGCGAGGATCCGCTCGGCGACCTCGTCGTCGATGAGCGTCGGGGCGACGAACTGCGACCCGCCCTGCACCACGCGGTGCCCGACGGCGGCGATCCCGAAAGCCTCGATCGGGGCACCCACGCGCCCGAACGCCTCGATCATCGCGGAGAAGCCGGCCTCGTGGTCGGGGATCGGCAGTTGCAGACTCTCCTCGCGGCCCGAGGCGCTGTGGTGGATGACGCGGCCATCGGATTCGCCGATGCGCTCGACGAGCCCCTTCGCCAGCCGCTCTCCCGTCGCCGGTTCGATGAGCTGGTACTTGATCGATGACGAGCCCGCGTTGATGACGAGAATGGTCTGCATGTGCACTCCCCTGGGTGGTTTCGACTTCGCTCAGTCAGCGGTAGCGGCAGCGGCAGCGGCGGTCTCGCCCGCCTGCACCGCCGTGATCGCGACCGTATTCAGAATATCTTCGACGGTCGCCCCGCGAGACAGGTCGTTGACGGGTTTCGCGAGCCCCTGCAGCACCGGCCCGACGGCAACCGCCCCGGCCGAGCGCTGCACGGCTTTGTAGGTGTTGTTGCCCGTATTCAGGTCGGGGAATATGAAGACGGTCGCGTGCCCGGCGACCTGAGACCCCGGCAGCTTCGCCGCACCGGTCGCGGGGTCGCTCGCGGCGTCGTACTGCATCGGCCCCTCGATGAGCAGGTCTGGCCGTGCCGCCCGCGCGAGGGCCGTCGCCTCGCGCACCTTGTCGACGTCGGCCCCCGACCCCGACTCACCCGTGGAGTACGACAGCATCGCCACCCGCGGTTCGACGCCGAACTGCGCTGCGGTGTCTGCCGAAGAGACCGCGATGTCGGCGAGCTGGGCCGCGGTCGGAACCGGGTTGACCGCGCAGTCGCCGTAGACGAGCACGCGATCTACCAGTGCCATGAAGAACACGCTCGACACGACCGACACTCCGGGGCGGGTCTTGATGATCTCGAGGCTCGGGCGAATGGTGTGCGCCGTCGTGTGCGCGGCCCCCGAGACCATGCCGTCGGCGAGGCCCAGGTGCACCATCATGGTGCCGAAGTAGCTGACGTCGCGCATTCTCTCGCGCGCCTGCTCGTGCGTGACGCCCTTGTGCGCGCGCAGCCGGGCGTACTCCTCAGCGAACCGCTCGCGCAGTTCTGAGGTCACGGGATCCACCACCGCGGCCGCATCGATCGAGAGCCCCAACTCGCCGCCGCGCTTGCGCACCGCGGCCTCGTCTCCCAGAATGGTGAGCCGCGCCGTGCCCCGCGCGAGCAGCGTGCTCGCCGCGCGCAGAATGCGGTCGTCGCCGCCCTCCGGCAGCACGATGTGCGCGTTCGCCGTGGCCGCCCGCTCGAACAGCTCGTACGCGAACATGACCGGCGTGCGCACCCCGCCGCGGTGCAGTCGCAGCCGCTCGCGCAGCACCGCCCCGTCGATGTGCCGCGCGAAGAGCGCCAGCATGGTGTCGAACTTGGCGGGCGACTCCTCGGTGAGCAGGCCTCTGGCCTGCGAGATGCGGCGGGCCGTCTCGAAGGTGCCGAAGCGCGTGCGCACGACCGGAAGCGTCGAGTCGATGCCGTCGAGCAGCTGCTCGATCGCGAGCGGCAGCTCGAAACCGCCGTTGAGCACCACCGCCGCGATGGTCGGGAAGGTGGGTGCCTCGTGCGCCATCGTCACCGCGAGCAGCGTCTCGGAGCGATCAGCCGCGATCACCACCACCGCGCCCTCGATGAGTCGCGGCAGCACGTGCTCCATCGACATGCCCGCGATCACGATGTCGCGCACCTCGCGGGCCAGCAGATCGGCCGAACCGCGCACCAGCTCGCCCTCGACCGCCGCGATCACGTCTGCGACGGGCGGTGCCACCAGCAGCAGCTCTTCCGGCACGGCCCACACCGGCATGCCCTCCGGCAGCACCGCCGCGACGGTGCGCTCGATCTCTGCCAGGCGATCCGGATCGGCGCGGTTCACGAGCGCCGCCAGCACCGAGGCGCGTTCGTGGCGCAACTCGGCGAGCCCCAGCTCGGCGGTCTGGGCGATCTCGGTGGGGGTGCGGGCGGGCTGCTGGCCGAGGTACTCGGCCTCCTCGTGGGATCGTCCACCGAGCACCAGCAGCACCGGAGTGTCGAGATTGGCGGCGATGCGCGCGTTGAACGCGAGCTCGCTGGGGGCCGCGACGTCGCTGAAGTCGGAGCCGACCACCACGATGGCGTCGCAGCGGGCCTGCAGCGCCCGGTACGCGGCGACGATGCGCACCATCGCCGCTTCGGCGTCGGCGTGCGCCTCGTCGTAGGTGACGCCGACGCACGCCGCATACGGCGCATCGGCGGTCGCGCGCGCCAGCAGCATCTCGAGCACCCGATCCCGAGCCTCGCCCGCGCGAATCAGCGGACGGAACACACCGACGCGCGGGGCGTCGGCGAGGAGCGCGTCGAGAACGCCGAGCGCCACCGCGCTCTTGCCGGTGCGCGCCTCGGCGGAAGTGAGATAGATGCTTGCTGCCACGCGACCACCCTATTCGGTGCGTGCGGGCCGAAGGCTGACGAGAAGCACTGAGTTTCGGCACTTGCGCGGTGAGAGATTGCGTGGGTTCGGGATCGCGGCTACGAACGCCGCTTCCGCACTCCCACGTCGTGCGCAGGCCCGGCTTAAGGTCCTCTTATCGGCCGACGTTTGCATGGGGACCATGGAATCGCAGCACTCACCCCAGCAACCCGCACCGGCACCCGCACCGGCACCCGCTCCCAGCCCCGCGCAGGCCCCGGACCCCGCAGCCGGCCGTCGCCGCAAGCGCAAGCGCATCCTCATCTCGGCCAGCCTCGCCTTTGCGCTCGTCGCGGGCGGCAGCGCGGCGTGGGCGGCCGACCGCTTTCTCATTCCCAAGGTCGAGGTCGACAACGCCTCGGAATACGAGGCCGCGCAGCGGGCAGTCAATTCTCAGTCGCAGACCGAGAGCGACACCTCGATCAGCGGCGACACCTCGATCAGCATCGACACCGTCACGACCGGCACGGGCAGCGACACCGTCACCTACTACGTCGCCGACGTCACCCTGGGCGACGCGACCGAGCTGCGATCGGCGTTCGCCAACGACCAGTTCGGCGAGAACATCGTCGAGAAGACGAGCGAGATCGCAGCCGACAACGGCGCGGTCTTCGCCATCAACGGCGACTACTACGGTTTTCGCAGCACCGGCATCGTCATTCGCAACGGCGTCGTCTACCGCGACGAACCCGCCCGCGAGGGCCTCGCCTTCTACACCGACGGCAGCGTGAGAGTCTACGACGAGACGCAGACCACCGCCGACGAACTCGTCGCAGACGGCGTCTGGAACACGCTCAGCTTCGGCCCGGCACTGCTCGAGAACGGCGAGGTGATCAGTGGCATCGACGACATCGAGGTCGACACCAACTTCGGCAACCACTCGATTCAGGGCGAACAGCCCCGCACGGCGGTCGGCGTGATCGACGACAACCACCTGGTGTTCGTCGTGGTCGACGGCCGCAGCGAAGGCTACAGCCGCGGGGTCACCATGACCGAACTCGCCGAGATCATGCGCGACCTCGGAGCCGAGACGGCCTACAACCTCGACGGCGGCGGATCGTCGACGATGTACTTCAACGGCGAGGTGCTCAACCAACCGTCGAACGGCGGCGAGCGCGGCACCAGCGACATTCTCTACGTGGCGGGCTGAGCGATGATCGTGCTGATTCCGGCCTACGAGCCCGCGGCTGCGCCCGTCGCGCACCTGCCCCGCCTGGTCGCCGAGCTCGCGGCGGCCGACCCCTCGCTGCGCCTGCTGGTGGTCGACGACGGATCGGGCCCCGCCTACGCGGCGGTCTTCGCCGCCGCAGCCGACGCCGGAGCCGAGGTGCTGCACCACGACCGCAACCGCGGCAAGGGCGTCGCCCTCAAGACCGGGTTCGCGCACGCACTCGCCGCCTACCCGGGCGAGGGCGTGGTCACCGCCGACGCCGACGGGCAGCACGCGGTCGCCGACATTCTCGCGGTGGTCGCCGACGTGCGCGACGCCGAAGCGCGCAGGGTCGAAGCGCGAGGCACCGGGCCGCGAGACACCGGGCCGCGAGGTTCGGGATCGGGCCCCGCGCCCGCCATGGTGCTCGGCTGCCGCGCCTTCGACGGCGACGTGCCGGTGCGCAGCCGCGTCGGCAACGACGTCGCGCGCTGGCTCTTCCGCGTGGCCGCGGGCTGGTCGCTCTCCGACACGCAGACCGGCCTGCGCGGCATGCCCGCCGAGATGCTGCCGTGGCTGCTCGAGGTGCCGGGAGAGCGCTTCGAGTACGAGCAGCGGGTGCTGCTCGGTCTGCGGCGCGCGGGGTTCACGGCGACGGAACGGCGCATCGCCACGGTCTACCTCGAGCACAACGAGTCGAGCCACTTCCGCCCCGTGCTCGACTCGCTGCGCGTGATGCTGCCGGTGCTGGTCTTCGCGGCGTCGTCGCTGCTCGGCTTCGTCGTCGACACCGTGCTGCTCTTCGTGTTCGAGGCGCTCACCGGAGCGCTCGTGCCCTCCATCGTCGCGGCGCGCGTGCTCAGCGCGACGGCCAATTTCACGGTCAACCGCCGCGTCGTGTTCATGCGGCGCGGCCGAGAGGGGCTGTGGCGGCAGGCCGGTTCGTACGCGCTGCTCGCGGGTGTGATGCTGGCCTCGAACGTCGTCTGGATGTCGTACCTCACCGACCTCGGCGTGCCGCTGTGGGTGGCGAAGGTGGTCACCGAAGCGGTGCTCTTCTTCACGAGCTACCGCGCGCAGCGCTCGATGGTGTTCGCCGCCGATACGGACCCGGCCGATGCCCGACTCCCGCAGCACTCCCACGTCGCGCGCAGGCCGAACTTAAGGTCCTCTTAGTCGGCCCGGCTGAGATAGAAGCAGCTGGAATCGCCGCCGCGATCCACCACCCGCACTCACACCCGCACCGACAGGAGCCCACCGTGACCCCCACCGCGCTCACCCTCATCGCCGTCGACATCGTCGCCGCGCTCGTTCTCACCCTCGGCCTCTACTACCCGCGCCATCGCCGCCGCGACCTCGTGGTCGCGTTTCTCGGCGTCAACATCGGCGTGCTCGCGGTCACCACGGTGCTCGGCGGCGCGGAGATCGCGGCGGGCCTCGGCCTCGGCCTGTTCGGCGTGCTGTCGATCATTCGCCTGCGGTCGAGCGAGATCTCGCAGCGCGAGGTGGCCTACTACTTCTCGGCGCTCGCGATGGGGCTCATCGGCGGCCTCGCGACGAGTTCGGTCGCGCTGCCGGCGCTGCTCATCGCGCTGATTCTCGCGGTCATGTGGGTGGCGGATCACCCGGCCCTGCTCAGCCGCAGCCGTCACCAGGTGGTGCGGCTCGACCGGGCCATCGCCGACGAGCACGAGTTGCGCGGCGAGCTCGAGCGCAGGCTGGGCGGTCGGGTGACCGCGCTGACCGTGCAGCAGCTCGACCTGGTGAACGACTCGACCCTCGTCGACGTGCGCTACCGCGTGTCGGCACCGGCGAAGGCAGTCTCCAGCACACCCGCCTCCGTGACGGTCGCACAGCCCTCCGCCCCGGTGCGCCACGACGCCTTCGAAGGTGTGCGATGAACGGCATGCCGCTCCACCGCTTCGCGCCCGTCGGCCTGGACGAGCTCGTCGCCGAAGCAGAACTGCTCACCAGGATCGACCGCAAGTACCTGGTGCCGGTGCACGGCGCGCCCGCCCTGCTCGACAGCCTCGACCCCCGCACTCGCGTGCTCGAGATCGACGGGCAGCGCGAGTTCGCCTACGACTCGGTCTACTTCGACACCCCCGATCACCTCGCCTACCGGCTCACCGCCCAGCGCCGCCGCCGCCGCTTCAAGCTGCGCACGCGCAGCTACCTCGACACCGGCACCGCCTTTCTCGAGCTGAAGACGAAGAGCGGTCGCGGTTCGACGGTCAAGAACCGCATGCCATACACCGTGGCCGATCGCGCGCGGCTCACCGCGACGGGCAGTGCCTACATCGGCGAGTTGCTG
Source organism: Leucobacter sp. (assembly GCA_047973175.1). Taxonomy (GTDB): domain Bacteria; phylum Actinomycetota; class Actinomycetes; order Actinomycetales; family Microbacteriaceae; genus Leucobacter. Next base: position 6,783 of record JBKEBN010000180.1, on the reverse strand, counting down.
ACGCGGCACGGTCACGACGGCGACCTGATCCACTCGATGCTGCCGACACTCGTGAGCCGCTACCACCGGGTGACGCTGCTGCTGCCGTGCGGAGCCCGGGCCACGATCGATACGCGGCTGCAGTGGATGGATCGCACGGCACCGGGCGACCCGATACCGAGCGGCGGCGGGATCTCGCTCCCCCGCTACATGATCGTCGAGTCGAAGTCGGCGGGAGCCCCGAGCGAACTCGATCTGGCCCTGCGGCGCGCGGGCCACCGGCCCACGGGCATCAGCAAGTTCGGCACCGGCACCGCGGCGCTCCACCCCGAGCTTCCCAGCAACAAGTGGGCCCGCACGCTGCGCGGCCCGTTCGCAACCGGCCTCTTCACCACCCACGTGCCCGGCACCGGCACGCTCACCACCGAGCTGCCCGCAACCGAGCTGCTCACCAGTCAGGAGACATCATGAAATACAGGACCCCCCTCATCGCCTCGCTCGCCCTGTCGGTCGCGCTGCTGACCGGCTGCTCCTCCACCGCGAGTCCGCTCAGCGCCTCCGACAGCGCGACGGTCGTGACGACGCAGAGCGAATCCGGCAGCGGCTCTGACAGCGCCGACTCGGGATCGACCGAAGAGAGCAGCACCGCAGCCAGCGCCTTCACCGGCGACCTGTCGCCGCAGGAGGTGCTGAACGCGAATGCCGACTACACGACCGTGAACGAGGACGAGTGGAGCGAGAGCGACGCCATCGACGTCTCGCTCTCGGGGTCGACGGCGAAGGTCGCCTCCGGGACAGAGGGGGTGACGGTATCGGGATCCACCGTCACGATCGACGCCGCGGGTGTCTACCGCCTGAGCGGCTCGCTCGACGGGCAGGTGGTGGTCGCGGCACCGAACGACGCACAGGTCGTGCTCCTGCTCGACGGCGCTTCGATCGACAACGGCGAAGGCCCCGCGATCGAGGTGCAGACGGCAGACGATGTGGCGATCCACCTCGCCGACGGCAGCGAGAACTCGGTCTCCGACGCGTCCTCCTACGCCGAAGACGCGACCGCCAACGCCGCGATCGACGCGCGCGCCGATCTGACGATCAGCGGCTCGGGATCGCTCACCGTGCAGGGCAACGGCAACGACGGCATCTCGAGCACCGACGACCTCGTGATCCTCGGCGGCGACATCACCGTGACCGCGGCCGACGACGCACTGCGCGGCAAGGACGCGCTCGTGATCGAGGGCGGCACGCTGGCGCTCACCGCGACCGGCGGCGACGGCCTCAAGAGCGACCAGGAGGACGACGATACCCGAGGATACATTCTGGTCAGCGGTGGCACGATCGACATCACCGCCGGCGACGACGGCCTGCAGGCGCAGACCGACACGGTCGTCACGGGTGGCAGCATCACCGCCGCCGTGGCCGACGACGGTGTCAAGGGCGAGGTCACCGTCTCCATCGCCGGTGGCGAGATCACCGTGACCGAGTCGACCGAAGCCGTGGAGGCCGCGAACATCGCCATCTTCGACGGCGTCATCGACCTCAACGCCTCCGATGACGGCATCAACGCCTCGGGGCTGAACGACGGCAGCCAGGATCGCGAGGCCGACAGCGGCGAGCGGCTCGAGATCTCGGGCGGCACGATCACCGTGAAGGCGACGGCCGACGGGCTCGACTCCAACGGCACCGTCACCGTGTCGGGCGGCGACATCACCATCACGAGCGCGCAGAACGGCGGCGACGGCCCCGTCGACGCGAACGGCGAGATCACCGTGACCGGCGGCACGATCATGGCGAACGGCTCGGAGTGGGACGCGGCGAGCGCGCAGCAGGGCCCCGGCGGAATGCCCGGCGGCGGCACCGGAGGTGGCCCGGGCAGGATGCCCAACTAGCAAAGACCCCCCATACACCTGATAGAGCCCGACTACCCTTGCTTTGTTTCCAACCTGGGGGAGTTCGCCGAGATATCACCGTATGGGGGGCCTAGCCAGTCTAGCGGATGCCGCGGGCTACTCTTGACGCTCCTCCGCTGCGAGCGTCGTCTCTTCAGATTGCTCCTCCGCGTCCTCCCCCTGGAACTGGGCCCGGTGGAGGGCGTGGTAGGCCCCCTTGCGGGCGAGCAGCTGCTCGTGCGTGCCCTGCTCGACGATGCGTCCGTGCTCCATCATGAGAATGGTGTCGGCGTCGCGAATGGTCGACAGCCGGTGCGCGATCACGAAGGAGGTGCGGTCGGCTCGGAGCGCACGCATCGCCTGCTGCACGAGCACCTCGGTGCGCGTGTCGACCGACGAGGTGGCCTCGTCGAGGATCAGCAGCGACGGGTTCGCGATGAAGGCGCGCGCGATGGTCAGCAGCTGCCGCTCGCCCGCCGAGAGCGACGAGGCGTTCTCCTCGATGACCGTGTCGTAGCCGTCTGGCAGCTGCCGCACGAAGCGGTCGACCATCGTGGCCTTCGCGGCCTCGACGATCTCCTCGTCGGTGGCATCGAGGCGACCGTAGCGAATGTTCTCGCGAATGGTGCCGTCGAACAGCCAGGCGTCTTGCAGCACCATCCCCACGTGTCCGCGGAGTTCGGCCCGGGAGAGCTGGGTGATGTCGACGCCGTCGAGCAGAATGCGGCCGCCGTCGAGCTCGTAGAACCGCATGATGAGGTTCACGAGCGTTGTCTTGCCAGCGCCTGTCGGCCCGACGATGGCCACGGTGTGGCCCGGGCTCGCCTCGAGGGAGAGATCTTCAATCAGGGTCGTCTCGGGATCGTAGCTGAAGGAGACGTGCTCGAACTCCACCTGGCCGTCAGCGCGTTCGGGCAGGTGCTCGGTCGCGGTGTCGGGATCCTGCTCCTCGGCGTCGAGCAGTTCGAAGGTGCGCTCGGCCGAGGCCACGCCCGACTGCAGCATGTTCGCCATGCCAGCCATCTCGCCGATGGGCTGCGAGAACTCGCGCGAGTACTGAATGAAGGCGGTCACGTCGCCGAGCGTCATCTGCCCCGCGGTCACCCGCAGCGCTCCGACGACGGCGATGAGCACGTAGCTGAGGTACTGCACGAACTGCATGGCCGGCATGATCGTGCCGGAGAGCGCCTGCGCCCGGTAGGAGGCCTCGAACAGCCCCTCGTTGCGGCGGTCGAACTCCTCGACCATCTCGGCGTCGCGGTTGAAGATGCGCACGAGCTCGTGGCCCGTGAACGATTCTTCGATGTGCCCGTTGAGGTCGCCGGTGTGCTTCCACTGCGCGACGAAGAGCTTTTGCGCGCGCACGCCGACGACGCCCGCGATGATGCCGGAGAGCGGCAGGGCGATGAGCGCGATGAGCGCGAGCTGCCACGACACGACGAACATCATCGCGGTGATACCGATAACCGTGAGGAACGACTGCACGAGCTGCGAGAACGCCTGCTGCAGCGCCTGCTGAATGTTGTCGACGTCGTTCGTGACCCTGGACAGCACGTCGCCGCGCTGACGACCGTCGAAGTAGCTGAGCGGGAGTCGGTTGAGCTTCTCCTCGATCTCCGCGCGGAGACGGTAGACGACGCGCATCACCAGGCGGTTGAGAATGTAGCCCTGCAGCCACATCAGCACCGAAGCGACGATATAGAGCGCGAGCACCGCGAGAATCAGCCTGCTGAGCAGACCGAAATCGATGCCCTCACCCGGCACCACGTTCGAGCCCTCGAGCATGTCTGCGAACTGGTCGTTGCCCTCGGCTCGGGCACCCGCGACGATCTGGTCGAGCGGCACGCCCTTCGGCAGCTGCTGGCCGAGAACGCCGTTGAAGATGACGTCCATGGCCTGACCGAGCACCTTCGGGGCGATGACCGTCAGCACGACCGAGCCGACCACGAGCAGCACGACGAGCGAGAACAGCCACTTCTCCGGCGCGAGAAGTCCGATGAGGCGCTTCGCCGCAGGCCAGAAGTGCTTCGCCTTCTTGGTGGGCTGCCCTCCGAACCAGTCATCTCCGTCTGGCTGGTAGTCGTCTGGCAGCGTCAGGTCTTCGTCGGCCGTCGCGTCGTGCACGACGGCCGTGTTCTCCGAGTTGCGGTTCTTCTTGGCCATCAGGCTGCCTCTGCCTCTTCGAGTTGCGATCGCACGATCTCTTGGTAGACCTCGCTGCTGTCGAGCAGTTCGAGGTGGGTGCCGCATCCGACGATCTCGCCGCCCTCCATCACGAGGATCTGATCGGCCTCGGTGATGGTGGACACGCGCTGAGCCACGATGATCGTGGTGGCTCCCGCAGTCGCCTCGGGCAGGGCCGCGCGGAGCCTGGCGTCGGTAGCGACGTCGAGTGCGGAGAACGAGTCGTCGAACAGGTACGCGCGGGGCCTCGCCACGAGCGCTCGCGCGATGGAGAGGCGCTGCCGCTGACCGCCTGACACGCTCGTGCCGCCCTGCGACACCGGTTCGTCGAGTCCCAGCTCCTTCTCGCGGACGAAATCGTCGCCCTGGGCGATCCGCAGCGCGCCCCACAGCTCTTCGTCGGTCGCGTCGGCTCGGCCGAAGCGCAGGTTCGACGCGATGGTGCCCGAGAACAGGTAGGGGCGCTGCGGCACGAGGCTCACCGCGGCGGCGAGCTGGGCTCGGGTCAGCGCGGAGACCGGCGCGCCGTCGATGGTGATCGACCCGCTCTGCGCGTCGTAGAGGCGCAGGATCAGGTTCAGCAGCACCGTCTTGCCCGCGCCCGTCGAGCCGATGATCGCCGTCGTCTTGCCGGGCTCGGCGACGAAACTCGCGTTCTTGATGACCGGCTTCTCAGCGCCGGGGAAACCGAAGGTGACCCCGTCGAACTCGATGCGCCCCGCCACCGGCGTCGCCACGGTCTCGCGGTCGGGGAAGGAGAGCGTCGACACGGTGCCCAGCAGTTCTCGAATGCGCTCGGCGCAGACGACGGCGCGCGGAATCATCATCGTCATGAACACGCCCATCATCACCGCCATGAGAATCTGCAGCAGGTACTGCAGGAAGGCCGTGAGCGATCCGATCTCGACGAGGCCCTGATCAACGCGGTGCGCCCCGAACCACAGCACCGAGGCTGTCGCAAGGTGCAGCACCATCATGATGACGGGGAACATCAGCACGAAGATGTTGCCCACGCGCACCGACACCGCGGTGATGTCGCGGTTGGCGACACCGTAGCGGTCGGTCTCGTAGTTCTCGCGCACGAATGCCCGCACGACGCGAATGCCCATGATCTGCTCGCGCAGCACGCTGTTGATGTCGTCGACCCGATCCTGCATCTGCCGGAACAGCGGCAGCAGCAGCCAGACGAGGAAGCTGACGATGATCGCGAGCACGAGCACCGAGACCCAGACGAGCCACGACAGGCCCGCATACTCGCGCAGCGCCATGATGATGCCGCCGATCATCATGATCGGCGCCGAGACCATGAAGTTCAGGGTCATTAGCACGAGCATCTGGATCTGCTGGACGTCGTTCGTGCCGCGGGTGATCAGAGTGCCCGCGCCGAACTTCGTCGCCTCGAGCGTCGAGAGCGTGTCGACCTTGCGGTACACCTCGCGGCGCAGGTCCCGGCCCACGCCCATGGCGGTGCGCGCACCGAAGTAGACGGCGGCGACCGCGGTGATCACCTGGCCGAGCGACACGATCAGCATGAAGCCGCCGGTCCGCCAGATGAAATCGGTGTCGGCTCGCGCGATGCCGCGGTCGATGATCTGCGCGTTCAGGCTGGGCAGCCAGAGCGCGGCGATGGTCGACAGGAGTTGCAGTACCAGCACTGCGGCGACGAACCACCAGTACTTCTTCGCGTGTCGAAGTGTCAGAGAGATGAGGGCCACGAGGATCCTTTCGTCCTGGCCAGTGTGATCCGCACCGCCGACATTCGAGAGAGGACGCGTCGCAGAGGCGGTTCGGCGGCGTCGTGTCGAAGCGGGGGAGAATCGAAGCGGCCGGGAGACAATAGCAGATCAAGCTTCGAACCGCCACCGACGCCGAAACGCGGCGTGCCCGCCGCGATTCGGCCCGAACGGCGAAGGGCGGGGCCGCCCGACACCGGCGGCGTTCGCGTATCAGCCGTGTCGGCGGCGCAGCATCAGCGCGCCGGCGCCCGCCGCGGCCAGGGCGAGCCCGGCGAGCGGCAGCCGGCTCTCCTCGGCGCCCGTCGCGGCGAGACTCTTGGCCCCGGTACCCGCGGTCGTGCCCGGCCCGCCCGACTGGTCGGAGGCGCTGCCGATGGCGATCGCGGTCCAGCCGATGATCCAGCCGTCGTTGTCGTACACCGCGAGGCGGTGCTCGCCGGTCACGCCCGCGGGCAGTGTCACCTGGAACTCGCCCGCGGTGACCTGCGGCGAGCCGAGCAACCGGGGCTCGGAGAACAGGTAGGCCTGGATCGTGCCGCCCGAGAAGTACTCGGCATCGACGGGATCGGTGAATTCGACGTCGATGGTCGATCCCTCGATCGCCTCGGCCGGGGCCTTGATGCGGCCCTCGAGCGCGGGATGGAGGTCGTCCTCGCCCGGGGCGGGCGCCACGATATCGACGAAGTCGCTGTTGTAGCCGTTGAACGCGACCGCGAGGACGGTGGCCGAGCCCGACTCGACGGTGAAGCCGTGGCCGAGGATCTCGTAGTCGCCGAGGGCCGCGAGGATCGTGTTCAGATCGGTGTAGCTGTTCGCGGGCACGCTGCCGAGGTCGCGCGACGACGCCCACGGCAGCTCGGCGGTCAGCCGGCCGCTCTCGGGGATCGCCGCGCGCAGGGTCGTGAACTACCGGCCCGCGACGCCGTCCTGATGGAAGAACACCGGCACCTGTGCCTCGAAGCCGGCTGCGCCCTCGTCAGGCGTGCCGTCGATGAAGA
>JBKEBN010000176.1:0-18083 GCA_047973175.1 Leucobacter sp. | reverse complement strand
GCTGCCCTTCGTTCGTGTAGACGTACGACCCCTCGCCCCGGTCGATTACGAGCTGCCGACCGAGCACCGTCGGCACATGAGCCTGTGCGGGCCAAAGCGCGGGCCCGGTAAGCAGCCGGGAGGTTCCGACGGAAACCGGTTCGACGGATGTCATTTGTCACTTCCTCAGGTCGTAGGTCGCGTATCGTTCGAGACGCATTGGTGCGTCACTGCAGCGGCCCGAAATACCTTCCTAATTTATGACTGCCAATCGGTAAAGAAAAGCGTCTATCGGTGACGGTAATCTGTTAGTCAAAGTAATACTTGGTTGAAGGCGTCGCCGGGTATTGCGAGTGTCAACGAGACCAGCACCAACACCCCGTTTCGGGCATTCTTCGGTAGGCGATAGCGGGCTGCCGCACGTCCAACGTTCTGCAGGGAAGCGGCGATAATCCGCGGCTCGAGCGGGGCGAGCGGTTGGCGAGTTGAGAGCGGGAGGCTAGCCTCTCCACCATTCGGTGGCTGGAGCCTAACCCTGTGGTCCCAATCGCCGATCCATTGCGAAAGGAGGCGAGCTATGGGCATCTACAGCGCCAGCAAGGGAGCGATGCTCGCATTCACCAAGGCCGCAGCGATTGATCTCTCTCAGTACGATATTCGAGTGAATGCGGTCGCGCCAGGTATGACCCGCACCCCGCTCTATCAGGAGTGGCTCGAGGGGCTGCCCGATCCCGAATCGGAGGCACGGCGCGTAGCCGAAGCGATCCCACTCGGCCGGATCGCAGAGCCCGCAGACCTCGCCGCCGTCGTCCAATTCCTCGCATCGTCCGAGGCTTCCTACCTGACTGGGATCTCAGTTCCCGTCGAAGGCGGCTACCTCGCGAAATGAACATCGAACGGGCTGGGGTGCGCGCATGCAGTGGCGCCCCAGCCCGGTCTGGCTCGGACGATTATTGCAGAGGATCCTTCCTCCGCAGTGCGGGTCGCTCAGGTACAACGGAAACGGTTCCGGTGTACCCGTCGCGCTCGGCCGCGGCGCGGTAGATGCTCTTGCGTGCGGAGAACCATCCGATGACGAACAGCGGCACGAGCACTACCAGGCTCGCCAGCACCCAGCGGCCGGTTTCGGAGAAGCCCAGGCTGACGACCACAAAGGCGAGGAACGCCAGCGTGATCCAGTTGGTATAGGGCGCGGCGAAGAGCTTGAACACCGGTCGGGTCACCCGACCCTGCTTTGCCCAACTGACGAACTTCAGGTGACACGCGACGATCGTCGCCCAGCCGAAGATGATGCCGAGCGCGGAGATCTCGAGCACGATCTCGAAGGCGCGCGATGGCCAGAGCGCGTTGATCACGATGCCGATGAGCGTCACGCCCACAGTCAGAAGGATCCCGCCGTAGGGCACACCGCCCTTGTTCATGACCCGCGCAAATGACGGGGCGGATCCGTTCACCGACATCGATCTGAGGATGCGGCCAGTCGAGTAGAGGCCGGCGTTCAGACTCGAAAGCGCCGCGGTGAGCACCACGAAGTTCATCACGGATCCGGCGATCACGCCTGCTTCGGGCGAGCCGATGTTTGAGAAGAACGTCACGAACGGTGACACGCCTGCTTCGTAGACGGTGTAGGGCAACAGCAGCGAGAGCAGCAGTACTGTGCCGACGTAGAAAACCGCGATACGGAACACGACCGCGTTGATCGCCTTCGGCATGACCTTTTCGGGGTTTGCAGTCTCTCCCGCTGCTGTGCCGACGAGTTCGATGGCAGCGTAGGCGAAGATGACTCCTGCCGATGCAAGAACAGGGGCGACGATACCGTTCGGCAGCCAGCCGCCGTTGTCCGAGACCATGCTGAAACCTGTGGCACCGGCATCGGTCGCGCCGCCAAAGACGAGGAAGAGGATACCGACGAGCATGAAGGCCACGATCGCCAGCACCTTGATCAGGGCGAACCAGAACTCCATCTCGCCGAACAGCTTCACCGAGACGAGATTCAGTCCGAGTACGGCGATCAGCGCGATCAGGGCGATCAGCCACTGTGGCACGGCCTGCAGCGGTTCCCAATACTGCGCCCAGAACTTCACGTAGAGGGCTGCCGCCGTGACGTCGACGATAGCGGTCGTCGCCCAGTTCACGAAGTAGAGCCACCCCGCGGTGAAAGCGAGTTTCTCGCCGTAGAACTCCCGCGCATAGCTCACGAACGACCCCGACGAAGGCCGGTGGAGCACGAGTTCGCCGAGTGCACGCAGGATGATGAATGCGAAGAACCCGCAGATCGCGTAGACGAGTACCAAGGATGGTCCCGAAGTCTCCAGCCTTCCGCCGGCGCCGAGGAACAAGCCTGTTCCGATGGCGCCGCCCATCGCGATCATCTGAATCTGTCGTGGCTTCAGTGATTTGTGATAGCCGGCTTCCTCGTTCGAGAAGTCCTGTGCTGCGGTTGCACGATCACCGATGAGTTCACGATTGGATTCGAGCGCATCTGCGGGATCCAACGGATCGCCGCTGCTCCGTGAGGACATAATGGGGTTACCTTCTTTCTTTTCTGCAGCCGACTGCTTTGTCGGTGTGCGTAGTGTGTGGCTGGTAAATGATGGGTTGAGTCTTGCGGTCGGCGGCCTCAGCCCAACGACGAAGCTGTGGTCAGTGGGTATGCCTGGCGACCTCGGCAATGGCACGCGCCAGGTAGGCGATCTGCTGTTCTTGTGCGGCGGCGATGTTGATGCGTCCGGAAGGCACGCCGTAGACGGCGTAGTCGGTGCGCAGCAACTCCATCTGTGATTCGGAGAACGGCAGGGTAATGAACATCCCCCGGCGATCCCGTAGCTGTGTGAGGTGCGCAGGGGCGCCGAGCCCTTCGAGCTCATCGATCAGGCCGTTCCTCAGGCGCATCAGCCGCACTCGAGACTGTTCGAGTTCCTCGATCCACTGCGCGCGCAGCGTGTTGTCATCGAGGATTTCGGCGACGGCGCTGGCACCGTGCGACGGCGCCTGCGAGTAGTCGGCGCGTGCAATGACCTCCAGAATTCCCTTCGCGTACTCGGCGCGAGACTGTTCCCGCGCGACGACTATCGCGCACCCTGTGCGTTCGTTGTAGATGCCCCACGCCTTCGAAGCGCTTACCGCGATCAGTGCTTCAGGCACGACCTCCAGCATTGCGCGCATCCCAGCGAGATCAGCGGCGATACCGTCTCCGAGGCCGAAGTAGGCGTGGTCGATGAACGGCACGATCTCACGCTCAGCCATGATCCTGGCCAGTTCGTTCCACGTCTCGAAGGGCATGCTCAGCCCGGTGGGATTGTGGCAGCTTCCTTGGAGCAGAAACACGTCTCCAGGGGCCGCCCTCCTCGCTGCGTCGAGGAGTGCGTCGGTGTCGAACTCGCCTCGGTTTTCTACGGGGTACTCCTGTACGCGCAGCTTCGCCGCCGACAGGATTGCCCGGTGGTTTACGTATGCAGGAGTTCCGAGGTGCACCGTCCGGTCCGGTCCGGTGAGAGCAAGCAGTTCCGAGAGCAGCCTGAGCGCCCCGGTCCCGCCAACCGCTTGCACTGCGGTCGCCCGGTCTGAAGCACAGCCGTCACCAAGAATCAGATCAGTCAGATGCTGGTTGAAAAGTATGTTGCCGCGAGGGCTGGTGTATTCCTTCGAAGTCGCGCGCTGTGCAAGCCTCACCTCGGCCTGTTGTACGGCAAGTTGCACAGGGCACTCGCCATGCTCATTCCGATAGACCCCAACGACCAGGTTCATCCGTTCTGGCCGAGCGTCTGCAGCGTGGGAGCTGGTCAGGCGCCACAGCGGATCGAGTGTGAGAGTGGGAGTCTCGAAGAACACGGCGGTACCTTTCGACGATGAGACTAGAGCTTTGTGGCCGTTGCAGCCGCCCTCCTCGCCTCAGAGGCCGATCGACAGCGCCGGAACTCATCGGCAAAGATACACAGCAAAGACGCTATGAGCGCGAAATTGACCTCTGAACATTGCCATAATTGACCGATGTTGTCGGCCAATAGTGGCATAATCTGCTAAATGAGCCTCGATGAAATTGACCTGCTGATTCTCAAGGAACTCCAGCGCGATGCTCGGATCACGAATCAAGAATTGGCTGAAAAGGTGTCCTTGTCCCCATCGCCGTGTTTGCGTCGTGTCCGAAAACTCGAGGAGGCCGGCGTCATCACTGGATACACGGCGGTCATCGATCAGGCCAAGGTCGGGCTGCCTATCAGCGCCTTTGTGAGAGTGACGCTGGAACAGCAGGCTGCCGAGGTGTTTGCGCAAGTCGAAGCGCAGATCAGTGCGCTCCCCAACGTTGTCGACGCGTATCTGCTCGCAGGGGATCAGGACTACCTGCTCAGGGTTGTGGCGGCCTCGTTCGAGGAGTATGAACAGTTCATTCGCACCGAGCTTCGCCATATCCCCGGACTGGCCTCTGCCCAAACCACGTTCGGCTACAAAGCGACCAAGGTGCTTTCGCCGCTGCCGATACGGTGAAGCAATATCCTTGCCTTTTTACGTTTTCGAGCCAGTTTCTCCGCATGCAGTCGATGATCCCGAGGGAGCGGGCCTACTGCGAGACTATCTCGCCGGTCCGCAGCACTCGGGAAATGGCATCACCCACTGCGACATGGATCGGGTGTGCCTCTGACCCCGTCCGCAGGAGAAGTTGGATACTTCGCTGCTGATCGCTTGGAAGCCATTCGCTCGAAGTGAGCCGCACACCGGATTCTCGCACCACCATATCGGGCAGGAAAGCCGCCGCGAGTCCCTTCTCGACCATGCGGAGGTGGAACAGCAGATCTGAGCTGGTGTGAACGACGCGGGGCTCGAATCCGCGCTCTCGACATACCCGCAGAGCCCACTGCGTAGCAGCTGATGTGTACGGTTCCATGACCCAAGACATTCGAGAGACATCATCCTCATCTTGTCCCGAGGCGGTCTGGGGCAGGTATGCGCGTACCGGATCCGTGTCCAGAACTGCGGAGCTGATTCCGGGCGCAGTGATCTGCTCGGTACCCGGATACCCGTCAGTGAGCACCATGTCGACCTGCCTGGACATCAGCATACTGACCCCGAATTCAGGATCGGCACGCGTAACCTGCACTTGGAGACCAGGGAACTCCGAATGCAGGATACGAAGAGCGTCGGGGACGATGATGCGGCTGACCGTGGTGAATGCAGCCATTCGGACCACGCCTTGGGGGCGCTCATGAGCAGTAGCGAGATCGGACTCTGCCTTCTCCAGGGCAGCCAGGACCGCTTCTGTGTTTGCTACGAGTTCTTCCCCTGCCGGCGTCAATCGCACACTCCGCCCGGCTCGTTCAAGCAGGGTTACACCGGTTTCTCTCTCCAGGAGAGCGAGCTGCTGCGAGACCGCGGAGTGGGTGTAAGAGAGCTCTCGGGCCGCAGCGCTCATCGTCCCCTGTTGTTTCAGTTCCCGCAAGATCACGAGTCTGCGCAGATCAAGCATCGGTTTCCTCCTCGGAGTCGAAGGCGGTGAGTACCAGAACTATCAGAGCGCACTCGCGCGGTATGGAGAAGCGAAGGCCGACGATCTCCTCGAACTGGGCAAGCCGCTTCACAATCGTGTTTCTGTGGCAGAACAGCGACTCGGCTGTCGTCTTGATCGAGCCCGTGGTGAGGAACATGGATGCCGTTTCGATAAGCCGAAGTCTGGTAGACCGACCGATCGAACGGATCCCGTCGAGATCGACAGGCAGGAGTTCATTCGGATAGAACTCCTCCACTGCACGCCAGGCCACCCTCATCCAGGTGTTTGCCGGAGTGATCAAACCGTCCGCCATGGACGGTTGCATGAGTAGGAGGGAGTGCCCAGCGTGAGCGGCGCGCCGCAATCCCTGCACCCCCCGGACGGGAGAGAAATAGGCGTTGAGTCCTCCTGCTCGCAATTGCTCTATTCCGTCTCGCTCCAACGCTCGGAAGTGGCAGGTCACCCGTCCGAATTCGTGCACGAAGCTACCGCCGGTTACCGAACACAGCTCGCATTCTGAAATGTGAGCCCCAAGCTGGACGGCAAGCTCGAACTCGTCATCAGCTTGGATGTCGAACTGCCTGCATATGACAGCGATCTCTTCAGACCCGATGTTGGGATCCTCAAACAGCTTCCGGAGAGCTTGCCGCCGGTGGGTTTCGTTCTGGCGTTGCAGAGTGTCCATCTGCCGCAAGTACGCGTATTGCACTTCTCTAACGTGCCACTCCACCAATCCGAGGAAAACGTCGGTGTTTCTGATAAGACATCCGGCCAGCGATGGATCGGTGATTTCGCGCAAGGCATTCCAGATCACCCGCGAGTTGGTTCGTACGCCCTCCAAGAGCTGTTCAGCGGGAACACCCTGGCGGGCGCGTCGCGATCCGAGGTCCGCAGGGAGCCTCTGCAGCGCAGGGGGGAGTGGTTGCCCCGAGAGAAGCAGGAAGTACATCTCCATGGTCGCTCCGACGAGGGCGTCGATGTCCTCGCTGGGAACTTTTCCGCCGTAGATGACATTCCCATCGAACCTCGAGAGAAAGTCGCTAACCATCCGCTGCTTGCGCAGTCTGAGGCGATCGATCAGCTCCAACCACTCGACATCTTTCGCGAGCTCCTTCGGATCAGGAAGCGCAAGTCCAGCGATCATCTCTGCTCCAACCGTAGTGTGCATCTATACACTCAGATTCGTGGAAAAACGGGATATATACCCGTTGCCAGTATCTCAATGTACCTGCTTTCATGGAATTGGCCTAAAAGCTTGACCGTGCAGTAGACACAATGACATAGCCGTCCTCCGCTGAGTTCCTCAAGGATCTTTCGAAGCACGATGTCATGACGTTTCCCGAGCGGTCCTTGGCCACCGGAACCCGGTGACACCGAAAGGATCAATGATGAACTCCGAAGCCGTCGATACGGTCGACCAGACACAGGGTCAACGCAAGAAGCCTCGCATGGTGCGTACGGCGGTAGTGGTCGGCACTGCGCTGGAGCACTACGACTTCTTCCTCTACGGAACCGCGGCCGCGCTCGTATTCAACACGCAGTACTTCGCCAGCGACAATCCGCTCGTCGCATCGCTGGCGGCGTTCGCCACCTTCGCTGTCGGCTTCGCAGCCCGTCCGCTGGGCGCCGTACTCTTCGGCCACCTCGGTGACACTATTGGCCGCCGGAAGACTCTCATCATCACGCTCGTGCTGATCGGCGTGACCACCGGCCTTATCGGCGTGATCCCGAACCACGACGCCATTGGCGTGTGGGCGCCGATCTTCCTCGTGGTGCTGAGGTTCGCCCAGGGTATCTCCTTCGGTGGCGAGTGGGCTGGCGCGGTCACACTCGCCTCCGAGCATGCACCGAAGGGCAAGGAGGGACTCTACGCGAGCCTTCCCCAGCTCGGCTCGCCTATCGGGAACATCGTCAGCTCGGGTGCCTTCCTCGCCCTGGGCTTCCTGCCCACAGAGACCTTCGACGCGTGGGGCTGGCGTATCCCGTTCCTTGCCGCGTTCCCGCTGCTGCTCGTCGCTCTGTGGGTGCGAACCCTCGTCGACGAGACTCCGCAGTTCGAGGCCGTAACCAAGTCGCACCAGATCGTCAAGGTCCCTGTGTGGGAGGTCGTGCGCCACTCGACCGGCCGTATGTTCACTGCAGGAGCGATCGCGTTCATCTCCATCGGCGGCTTCTTCGTCGTCACGACCTGGGCCATCAGCTACGGCACGGGCACCGTCGGCCTGAGCAGGGAGACGATGCTCACTGCCACGCTCTCGGCGGCGGCGCTTCAGATCGTCACGGTCATCGTCACTGGGAGCTTCGCGGATCGCGGGAATCCGATCAAGATCGCGATGTGGGGCTGCGGCATCAGTGCGGTGCTGGCCTTTCCGTTCATCTTTGCACTTTCGTCTGGCATTCCGATCCTCGCCATCATCGCGGTTGTCGTCATCGTTCAGCCGATCGCTGTCTCCTACGCGGTGACGGGAGTAATCCTCCCTGAGCTCTTCACTGCGAGTACGCGTTACTCGGGGGTCGCCCTTGGATACAACATCGCAGGTTTCACGGGTGGCTTCATGCCGATGCTCGCGACGTCGCTGCTGTTGGCCTCGAACTCGCAAGCTTGGCCGATCGGCCTTCTGCTCCTCGTGATCGCGGGCATCTCGCTCGTCGGTGCCATCATCGCCAAGCGCCTTGTTCGTCCGGTCAACCGATCGGTCGTGGAAGCCGAAGCCCGCTAGCGCAGCGAGATGATCTGGCGGGGGACGGTTCCTGATGCCTCGGCACGAGTATCGCCCCCGCCTCAACTCACCGGTACGAAGATTACAGCGAGCGAAGTCGAGATGAGCGTGACCATGAGTCGTTCTGAAGATGCAGGCCTTCCGGCCTCTGAAGCCGGGCCTTTCATTCAAGCCTGCGCAAGAATCGCGACAATTTCCATAGATCCGATCGTGCTTGAAGGGCACTCGCGCGATGCTTCTCGAGCGGTTCCCACAGGTCTACCCACGCTGGTTGCTTTTCCTCGCAGCACAGAGGAAGTGAGCGCCTTGCTCAGCACTGCGAACGAGCACGGCGTACCCGTCGTGACTCGCGGGACGGGCACCGGGTTGAGTGGTGGTGCCGTCGCATCGAGCGATTGCCTCGTTCTCTCAACGCGTGAGCTCACTGAACTCGAGGTAGATCCGGTCGCCCGCACCGCCTCCGTCGGTGCGGGCGTCATCACCGCGGAGCTCGACCGTGCTGCCTCCTTGCACGGCCTGATGTATGCCCCGGATCCCGTTTCTTCTGACTCGAGCACTATCGGCGGCAACATTGCCACCAATGCGGGAGGACCGCGCTGCCTCTCGTATGGGGTGACGGCGGACGCAGTGCGAGAGCTCGAGGTCGTACTCGCCGACGGCCGGATCATCCACACAGGGTCCCAAACCATCAAGAACAGCACCGGCTACGACCTCACTCGATTGTTCGTCGGGTCGGAGGGAACGCTCGGCGTGGTTACGCGGGCTGTCGTCCGGCTACACGACGCCATTCCTGCTGAGCGCACCGCTTTCGCGATCTCCCACCCTGATCTCGAGGTTGTCGGCCGGCTCATACAGCGCATTACGGGGCTGGCTACGAACCCTGTTTCGCTTGAGCTGATGGACGCGAACACCCTCGACGTTGTTGCCGAGCATTTTCCCGACATCTCCCTTCCCAAGGGAAGCGCAATGCTTGCCGGTGAGTACGCCGGTGATGCGGTCCCGCAGCGCATGGACGAACTGCGGGCTCTGTGCAACGAACTCGGTGCCGAGATCTTGGTCGGCGATCGTGCTGAAGAAATCCTCCTCACCCGAATGCGAGTCAACCCGGCGCTCAACCGCTCCGGCCTCGTCGCCTCGTGCGATGTGGTACTTCCCCTGCCGCGACTCACCGACATGCTTGCGGAGATTCCAACCATCGCAGCTCGCCACGGTATGCGGGTCAATACTTTTGCGCATGCCGGAGACGGCAACCTGCATCCGGCCGTCGTGGCGGACCCCGAGGATCCCGCATCGCTCGATACCGCCGAACGGGTGCTCGACGACATCACTGCCCGGGCAATCGAGCTCGGCGGCATGATCTCCGGAGAGCATGGCATCGGTTCTTTGAAGACTCATCATCTGACTGAGCAGTTCTCATCGGAGACGCTCGGGCTCATGCAGCAGATCAAACAAGCGCTGGACCCCCGCGGAATCCTCAACCCGGGTCGCGCGGTCTGATCAACCCGACATTCACGCTTACAGGTTGCTGTCAAGAATGATCGCTTTTCGTGACAAGCATTCGCTCGTAGCTTGGTTCCAACACCATATTCGGTTTCAACCCGCTCATTCACATCAGGAGGTCATATGAGCAGCAATGCACCGCAGCGGATCAAGACGGAGGTACCCGGTCCACGCTCGCAAGAGCTCGCCGCTCACAAGGCAGAGTTCGTCTCGGCTTCGGTCAACCCGGCCTTCCCGATCTACATCGCTTCGGCTCACGACTCGATCCTCGTCGATGTCGACGGCAACGAGTACATCGATTTCGGCTGCGGTATCGGCGTCACTACGCTCGGTCACGGTAATGAGAGCATCACCTCAGCCGCGATCGAGCAGATCGGGCGCTTTACCCACACGCTCTTCGGTGTCACTCCCTACGAGGGGTACGTCGAGGTCGCGCGCCGTCTCGCCCAGCTCACCCCGGGCGACTTCGCGAAGAAGTCCATGCTCGGTTCTACCGGAGCCGAGGCCATCGAGAACGCGATCAAGATCGCCCGCGCCCACACGCGGCGCAACGGGATCACGGTGGTAGATCACGCCTACCACGGTCGCACCAACCTCACGCTGGGCCTCAACTACAAGGCAGTCCCTTACTCCATCGGTGCGGGTCCTCGTCCCGGCGAGATCTACCGGACCTCGAACTCATATCCCTTCCATGACGGGCTCGACGGCGCGGCCGCCGCTCGCAAGGCGATCTCGTACCTCGAGAAGACAGCCGGTGCGGAGAACCTCGCGTGCTTGGTCATCGAGCCCATTCAGGGTGAGGGCGGAGTCATCGTCCCGGCCGAAGGCTTCCTCAGCACGCTGCAGCAGTGGTGCAACGAGAACGGCATCGTCGTGATCGCGGACGAGATCCAGACCGGCCTCGGCCGCACGGGCAAGATGTTTGCGAGCGAGCATTTCGACTTCGTGCCTGACCTGGTCGCGATCGCCAAGGCGATCGCCTCCGGTATCCCGCTGTCGGCCGTCACTGGCCGCGCCGAGATCATGGACGCCATGGCTCCGGGGGCGCTGAGCGGCACCTTCAGCGGCAACCCCGTCGCTTGCGCCTCTGCGATCTCGGTGTTCGACCAGCTGGAGGCGCCCGGCACTCTCGCCCGCGCGACCGAGATCGGCGAACGCATCCAGGCTGGTCTCTCGGCCCTCAAGGAGCGTTTCTCCGTGATCGGCGACGTTCGCGGGCTCGGGGCCCTGCACGGCATCGAGCTGGTTCGCGAGGACGGCACTCCGAATGCCGAGGCGTACCGGGCCCTCAGCCGCCTCACGCTGGAGCGCGGTCTCATCTTGATGCCAGGAGGAAGCGACGGACACGTGCTGCGCATGCTTCCTGCGATCACTGCCTCAGATGAGATCATCGATGAGGCTCTCGCGATCCTCGGTGAGGCTTTCGCGGTACTCAACGGAGCCGAATAGCTCACTGGAACGCAAGTGAGGGGGCTGGTCCTGGACCGGCCCCCTCACTTGCTATTTTATTGACGAGTCATCTGGCCGTGAACAGGAAGAGTACAATGAGGGTGAGGACGAGCGAGGTCGCCCGTCCCCACCCAATAGACGTCGGATCTTCACCCGAGGGCAGCCCGTAACGGAGTTCGGCTGCTAGAAGGAGCGCGGTCACCTCATGCCGCCGTATAGCCGCCGTCAACTGGTAGCACTACTCCGGTCACGTACTCCGCTTCCCCGGAGACCAGGTAAGCGACGGCGCGCGCGACGTCCGCCTCTGAGCAAAGGCGCTGCATCGGGACCTTTTCTGCCTGCTGTCGCTCTGCTGCGGTCGGATCCGGTTGTTCTCCCAGCCAAGCCTCGATGAGAGGAGTCTTCGTCATCCCCGGAGCGACACTATTGACGCGAATACGCTTAGGTGCGAGTTCGATCGCCGCCGCGATAGTGAAGCTGTTCACCGCCCCCTTACTGGCCGCGTAACCGCTCACGCCGACCATTCCGGCGACCGCGAGTCTCGAGGAGATATTGACGATGGCGCCGCCGCCGGCTTCCGTTAGAAGCGGCACGACAGCTTGGGTCATGAGGATCATCGAGGCAACGTTGATCGCGAACGTGTCAGCTATGCCCTGCGCGGTATGCTCTCCGATGAGATCGTTGTGTCGCCTCCCAACGTTGTTCACGAGGCCGACGAGCGGGCCGAACTCGTCGGGATCCAGATTGCGGTAGGCGTCGATCACCCGGTTCGGTGCGTCCTCGGCGACGTGGTCCACTGCGGTGAAGTGGAACTGGGGTCCCAACCGTGCGGAGATCTCGTCACCTTGGGCCTGGTTCCGGCCCGTCGCAACCACGGAGTATCCGCGTTCGATCAACAAGGTCGAGATCGCGCTACCGATGCCGGACGTGCCGCCAGTGACGACGATGGTAGGGGCGGGCATATAGTTCTCCTCCTTCATGTTCATTCGGTGTCGAGCTTGGATGTTCAATCTGAGATGACTCCGTGTGGATCATAGGCAGCCGCTCCGCCGAGGATTGTCGCCTCTACTGGGATGTCAGCAATCTCTTCGACGTTCAAGTCGATCGGGTTCTCGCCGAGCACAACCAGATCGGCGAGCGCTCCCTCGGCGATGATTCCCTTGTAACCTCTCCAACCCGTGATTTCAGCCGGGCCCGAGGTGTATGCGGCGAGCGCCTCCTGAATAGTCAGCCGTTCGTCAGCACCATATACGTACCCGCTCTGCGTCAAGCGCTGCATCGAGGACTGGATGATGCTGAGCGGGGCACCGGGCGCAACCGGTCGGTCGGAGGTCAGCGCGAGTGGCATACCTGCATCCAGCAGGCTCTTCGATCGGAATGACCATTCCGCCCGCTCGTCGCCGATGAACTCACGGAACCCATCGCCATACAACGTTAGGAAGCGCGGCTGACCCACGACCGTCAGGCCCGCAGCCGCCAGCTCAGCGAGCTGCTCGGGCCGAACAACGCCGCCGTGCTCGACCCGGTGCCGCATCGGAGGCGCGATTCCCTCGTCACGCAGAGTCCGCGAGATATCAATGGCCAGATCGACAGCCTCATCACCGACCGCGTGCATGGCGAGCGCCCACCCGGCGCGACCGGCCTCCAGCGCATGCTCTCGGATCGTTTCGCGATCCCCCTGGTAGTAGCCGTGGCTGCCCGCGCAGTGATGATACTCCTCCGTCATCCGCGCTGTCGCCCCGAGGATCGAACCGTCGAGGAAGAACTTGGCAGGCCCGAGCTGCAATCGGTCATCACCCAGGCCGCTCCGGATGCCCGTGCTGAAGCCGCTGAAGGCCCCGGAGGAGCCCGGTTCGCCCTGCGCGACGAGTGTCGACGACTCAGGCATCACCTGCTGCCGGGTGTGCAGGGCACCCTGGTCAAGTACGTTCTGGTAGGCGGCGAACTCCTGCGGGCTGTGCCCGATCCACCCGCCGCCGATGCCGGCGTCGGTGACGCTCGTCAGCCCCTCGCTCAAATAGTGGGCCGTCGCAGCTTCGAGCGCCTCCTCGATCCTCGCCAGCGGATACGGGAGCATGACGTTCTGCACGAGACTCATGGCCTGCTCCTCGAGTAGCCCCGTCGGAGTGCCGGACTCGTCGATCACGATGCGTCCGCCCTCAATGCCGCGCTCGAGATGATCGTGCACTCCCACGATCTCCATCGCCGTACGGTCGATCACGCAGGCGTGGCCCGAGGTGTGCTTCAACCACACCGGACGCCCGCCCGCCGCATGCGCGAGCCGTTCGGGATCGGGGTAGCGATTGCCGACGGTCATCTGGTTGAAGCCGGCGCCCACGATCCATTCTCCGGCGGGAGTGCTCTCCGCCCGCTCGGCGACCAGCGCGTAGATGTCGTCCACGCTGCGCGCCGGTGAGACGTCGAGCTCCACAAGGGTCAGCCCGAACCAGACGCTGTGCGCGTGAGCGTCGATGAAACCGGGAAGAACGGTCTTTCCCTCTAGATCCCGTTCCACTCGCGCATCCAGCCGCAGGGCATCCTCGCCGAGCGCGATGATCCGCCCTCGATGAATCGCCACCGCGTGGGTGGCGCGATCCTCGGCCATAGTGAGGATCCTTCCGCCGCGAAGAATAAGGTCGATGCTCACGCTGCTCCTCTGCCCTGAGTCCTCTGTGAAAGATTTCTATCTTCGGAACCATTGTTGTTGATGATTCGCTGGGAAACAATGACGTGACTTCACGATAATCGAAGACATATTCAGCACAATGCTGAGATAGTGTCGACGTATGCGTATCGTCGACACCGGCTCCGCCGATCCTCATTGGTCGGCGCTTGTGCACGAGGTGCGTGCTCGCAGTGACGACCTGCGCGAGATCTTCATGCGTGGATTCCCTGTTGAGGAAAAATACGGCCCCAACGCGGTCACGCCCGAGGATGTACGTGAGGTGGTCGACGACAGCCTTGAGATGTTTTTGCTACTACTTCAGGACCAACCACTTCCATCCCGGCTTCAAAGCTTCCCCGAACGTTTGGGTACCCGACGTGCACGCCAGGGGGTCGACGAAATGTTGCTGCTCGAAGGCGTGCGCACGAACTTCACTGTGCTTTGGGACGCTTTCCGGGAAGCTGCACGCCCGGTTGATCCGCAGGTCCTCGTGGACCACGTAGACCTGCTGCTGCGGCTAGTTGAACAGCATGTCGCCAGGGTGCAGCGAGCCTACCTCGGAGAGTCCCAGCGGCTCGACCGGGACTCTCGCAGACTGACCGACCACCTCCTGACACAATTCATTGCCAACGAGCGCCCGGACCGTCCGCAAATCGCTGAGCTTGCATCTGCACTCGGGGTTGGGAAGGACCAGCAGTTGTGGGTCGCGCTCCTCGCCTCATCTGTCCCGCCCTCGAATAGATTGCTGGAATCCTGGAGATTCCATACGCCTTGGCAGGGTCTCACAGTTCTGCTGAGCCCCGACGCGGAGGCGCCGCCGATACCCTCTGCCACGAAAGGGATTCTCACTCGCCATCCTTCTCCGCTGAACGACATTCCCGAGCTTGTCAGGGAGATGGTGCATCTATCGGCCGTGCTCCAGCACGATGAGCTCGTTGTCCTGGACGATTTGCTCCTGCGCCATGCCCAAGCTCAGACACTCGAACGCCTTGGGGAGCCTGCCATTATTCTCGGCCGAGGTTTCTTTGAAGCGCGCCCGATCGAACAGACGCGCCTCCTAGAGACACTGCGGGCGTTTGTCAACTTCGGAAGTATCGGCGGCACGGCCAACCAGCTCTTTTGCCATAGAAACACCGTCGTCACGAGGTTGAAGCGCATGATGGAATTGACGGGATACGATCCGCTGGTGCCGAGGGAAATGGCGGTACTGGCGTTGCTCTTGGGTATTTGGTGATGAACGAGGAGTCTGGGCCAGTGCCGTCGGCTGCGTGCGAAATTGGGGAGAACAGCCCGGGAACGGCTATGGCCCGATGCCGAACATGTTCGGTGATATAGGCAGACGGGTAACGCCGTGCGCGACGGCGAGAGTCAGCGCGACACACACGCCGCGCGTGCTGGGCAGCTATTGGGTGTTGTCCTACTGTGCTTCCGTGCGGCGTATCAATTTGGTGACGTCGTTTTGCGAGCTACGGTCAGCGCCGTCGCGGAGGCTTTAGGCCAGCAATTGGTAGCTCGTCTCGGGTAGAACGGTACGTTCTGCGGCGCGTGATGATCGGTGCAGGCTCCGCACCAAATGCCGATTTCTGCCGTTGGTGATCCGCGGATGCTCGACCGTCGGTGACGGGTGATTTATGTTGCCGTAGTGCCGGTGATCGCGGCGATGAGGGCCTCGGTATGGATATCGGCGACATTCAGAGTCGGCACCGGGCTGGTACGGTCGTCGAGGATGAGGGGCAGCTCGGTACAGCCGAGGATGACGTGCTCGGCACCATGGACGTCACTGAGGCGTTCGACGATCTTTACAAGCTCCGTCCTGGTGTCATCATTGATGATGCTATGTTCGAGTTCGCCAACGATTTTGCTCTGTATGTAGTCGATCTCCTCGGAGGAGGGGACAATGAGGTCGATATCCGCGTTCCGTAACGGGCCGGTGAAGAAGTCTTCCGCCATTGTGAACTTGGTGCCCAACAGGATTAGCTTGCTCAGCCCCCTCCGTCGGATGAACTGCATGGAGGTATCGACGGCGCTGATCAATGGGATCGGTGAGGCGGCCTGCAGCCGATCGAATACGAGATGGGGAGTGAGGCCGGTCAGGGTGCCGATCTCGGCTCCTGCACGGGCAAGGTTCTCGACGCCATCGACCAGGTAGTCGGTGAGGGCGTCGAGGTCGCCGCGGGGGCACATGTCCATGACCTCGAACACGCTGAGCGACTCGATGACGAGGCGTGGGAGCTCTTCTTCGCCGGCGACGCCACGGACGCCTTCAGTAATGGCGCGGTAATAAGCGATGGTGGATTCGGGGCCGGTGCCGCCGATCATCCCGAGCTTTCTCATAGGGTGCTGATTTCCTGATTCTCGCCGATATGCAGTCAACGTCATTTTTTCAGGTTCCCCGTCCCGAGGTAAGGGGCAGGTTCGGCGTGAGAGCATGCTGCACGGCGATAAGCGTGGAGATGAGCACCCAGGGCGTTCAGCGGAGCTTGAATGGAGACAAAGTCGTGCTCGCCGGTGATTGGGTCGCCGCGGGCAGGGCGAGACAGGTGACATCGTCGACGGTGGAAACGATGCGGCAGTTCCTCCGGTGGGTATCGTCAGCCGCTACGGCGTGGCGGAGATGTCGGTTGCCGGTGAAGCGCTTGGCCGTATTGGCGATGACCGGCTACCCCCTTGCGTTTTCGCTCCTGGCAAGTCGCAACAGCACGCACAGATTCATCGTTCTCGCGGACCTGGGTCGCATGCAAATCAGCGGGTTGTGAGTGCGGTTCCCATGCGCGTGATCGCTTCGGTGAGAATATCGGGGTGCGTCGCGTAGTTGAGGCGCACATGACCGGTCCCGCCATCGCCGAATACGTGACCGGAGCTGAGCGCGACCTTGGCGTTCTCGAGGAAGAACTGTGCAGGACCGGACTGGTCCGAGACGACCGCGAGCCCTTCTTTCGGGATCGCCTCCTCGAGACCGAGCGAGGTGCAATCGAGCCAGGCGAGGTAGGTCGCTTCGGGGTGGCGCATCGAGACACCGGGTAGATGGGCGGCAACGAGCTCAGCAAGCAGCGCGCGGTTCTCTGCGAGCCCCGCGAGTAGCGAGTCCAGCCAAGGGGCGCCGTCACGGAAGCTGGCCGTGTGCGCGAGGACGCCTAGGTGGCTCGGACCGTGGCTGACTTCTTCGGGCATGCGCGCGAGATCGTCTACCGCGTCTTCGCCTGCGAGCACGAGTGCGGCCTTCAACCCAGCGAGGTTCCACGCTTTTGACGCGGAAACGAGGGCGAACGCGTTCTCGCTGCCGGTGACGCTGAGGAACGGGGTGAAGGAAGCGACGTCCAGCACGAGCGGTGCGTGGATTTCGTCCGAGATCACACGCACGCCGTACTGCCTTGCGAGCGCGGCGACCTGCTCGAGTTCTTCGCGACTGTGCGCGGTGCCCGTGGGGTTGTGCGGGTTGCTGAGCAGAAGAACCGGGTGCTCCGACCTGGCGCGAGCCCGTTGGAAGGCAGCCTCGAGGGATGCCAGATCGAGTCGGCCTGCCGGCGAGAGGCGGGCCTCGATGATCTCGCGGTCTGCGTGCGTGACGAATGCGTAGAACGGCGCGTACACGGGGGCTGTCACGATTACGGCATCGTGCGGGTTGGTGATGAGGCGGAGCACCTCGACGATGCCCATCATGACATCGGGAACGATCGTGGTCCGGTCGACCTCGACTCCGTCCCAACCCCAGCGTTGTGCCGCGAAGGATTTGAATGCTTCAGCGTATGCGTTGCCGGCGGGGTATCCGGTGTCGCCGGTGTCGATGGCTCGTTGCAGCTCCGCGTGTACCGGCGGCGCGAGCCGTACGTCCATCTCAGCCACCCAGAGCGGAAGCACATCGTCACCGTAGGTGTGCCACTTCATGCTCGTTCGTGCCCGCAACTGCTCGATGGTGAGTTCACGGAGAGGATTGGGAAGAGTCCGGTCGGTCATAGACGAATTCTAGTGAGACGAGGATGCGTGGCAGTGAGGTGAATCATGTGCGGGTGCTGCTGAAGGTGATTGTTGAGTCTTCAACTGCATCGCTTGTTGCGCGGTACTGGAAAGATGATTTCCATACCCCATCAAGAACTACAGCGGCGCGTTCAAACTCGGTGCGATCGCCTTCATGGAATCGGATGTCGCGCAGAGACTGAGCGCGAGAGATGTCGACGGTTCGTGAATACTGACCCTCTGGGGGTCTCGGAAAATTGACCCCTCCACGATTCTTGGAGGGTGATCAGAATGGAAGACTGGGCAGAGATCCGCCGTATGCATCGGGCCGAGG
>JBKEBN010000165.1:0-36862 GCA_047973175.1 Leucobacter sp. | reverse complement strand
CAGATCCAGTCCACGCCACCTCCGACGGCCCTCACCGGCGTCATAGCGCGGCGCCCGGCACCCGCACCTCCCGCAGCGGGGTTTCAACCGGGCAGATGGCCGCACATGCGCGACCACAAACACCTCGTCCTCGTCGTACTCAATCGCTTCGAGTCCCGTGGTGTGCTCGATCCCGAGCAGACCACGCCCTACGGTGGTGTCGTGCACGCCGGTCTCTTGTCGGTCCTGGTTTCGGATTTGAACACCCACAAACCGAGACGAGGAACGGCGTGCACCCACCTCAGCGCGCCACAGACACCCACGGAACAATCACAAGAGCCTCAATTGCGATGAAAAAATCGACTGGTCTCTGAGCCGCGAGTGCCGTTCTGCCGTTGTGCGGCAGAGAGCCGCGCGATCCCTCACCCCTCGCGCGTGCTCGCGGCCCTGAAGCGCGGGTGCACCAGTACGAACAGGAAGACGAGCGCCATGAGCACCGCGCCGATGATGATGGGCAGCGGGTTCCAGTAGCCGTAGAAGACGGTGCTCGCGGTGGGGGCGATGATGAAGGTGAGGCCGTTCGTCGCGCCGATGAGGCCGGCGAGGCTGCCCTGCTCATCGCGGTGCATCAGCAGCGTCGGCCCCGCGGTGTAGCCGGGCATTGCGATGCCGAGCCCGAGGCCGATGAGCAGGATCGAGACCACCATCGGCCACACACCGATGTTCGGGATCAGCAGGGCGTAGCCGACCACCGCGACCGCCGTGCCGACCCGCAGCAGCGTGCCGGGCGACCAGCCGCTCTTCGGCACGATCACGCCCTGCGCCACGACCATGCCGATGCCCGCCGCGAGGAGGGAGCCCCCGGTGACGACGCCGGTCAGTTCGCCGCTGAGCGAGAAGCGATCCTGCACCACGAAGCCCATCAGCACCTGCATGAACCCGAGCGCGGTGAACATGCCGAACCCGGCCAGCAGAAACGGCCACACCCGGGCATCGCTCGGCCGCACCCTCGCGGGATCGGGAATCAGCTCGTGACGCGGCTCGCGGCGCAGCCGCACCCCGACGAGCACCAGGGCGACAGCGAGCAGCACCGGCACCACCGCGATGGGCCAGATGAGGCCGAAACCCGCGAGCGCGCCGCCCACCACCGCGCCGCCGAGCATCGACACCCCCTGCACCGCGCCGATGCCCGCCATGCCCCTGGTGCGGGTCGCCTCGTCGGGGGTCACGTCGGCGATGTAGGTCTGCGCGGTGGGAGCGATCGCGGCCAGCGCCGCACCGAACAGCACGCCGCGCTGCAGCACGAACAGCGCGAACAGCAGGCCGATCGGGATCAGCGCTCGCATGCCCGCCGCAGAGACGACCGCGAAACCGAGCATCGCGGCAGCCGCGATCCCGAGCGAGGCGACGAGCACCGGTTCGCGGCCCCACGACTGCGAGCGCCGGCCCCAGAACTGGCTGCTCAGCACCACCATGACCGCCGCGGTGCTGATGGTCACCCCGATCTGCCACTCGGCCAGTCCGACCTCGCGCGCGAGCGGCGCGATGATCGGGTTCAGGGTCATCTGGCTGAGGTAGGCGAGCAGCACGGTCGTGAGCAGCAGCGGGATCTGCGGTTTCGGCTGCGGGCCTGGGCCTGGGCCTGGGTCGGAGCCTGAGCCTGGGCCGTTGCGGATGTCGGTGCCGTTCACGGGAGCAGCCGCCAACCGGTGGCGGCGGTGCGCTCGTTCCAGAAGGCGGTGTAGCGCCCGCCGAGCGCGAGGAGCTCGTCGTGCCTGCCGGCCTCGCCGACGCGCGTGTTCCAGCCGTCGGGCAGCCGCTCGGCGATCTCGGTGACGCCGGCGAGCCGCGCCGCCTCGTCGACCTCGGCCTCGGTGGCTTCGGGATCGCCGACCCGAATGTTCTCGCGGAGCGTGTCGTCGAAGAGGTACACGTCTTGGAAGACGAGGGCGAGCTGGGCCATGAGGTCTTCGGTGGTCTGCTCGCGCACGTCCGTGCCGCCCACGCGCACGACACCGGAGTCGGTGTCGGAGAAGCGGGCGATGAGCCTGGTGACGGTCGTCTTGCCCGACCCGGAGGGGCCGACGAGCGCGGTCACGGTGCGCGGCGGCACCGCGAACGAGACGTTCTGGAGCACCGGGGTGCCGGGCTCGTAGCCGAAGCCGACGTTCTCGAGCTCGATCGAGCCGGGATCGCTGAGCGCCGAAGACGCGGCGGGATCTGGCAGCGGCCTCGCATCGAAGATCTCCTGAATGCGGGCGAGTTCGCCCTCCGACTGCCTGATCGCGCCGCCGAACTCGCCGATCTCGGTGAGGGGCTGGATGAAGCGGGAGGCGATGCCGAGCAGGGCGAGCAGGTCGATCCCTGACAGCGTGCCGCCGAGCGCGAACACGGCGGCGAGGATCACGAGCGCGGTGAACACCAGTTGGATCGCGAGACCGTTGATCGAGAGGCCGGCGACCGACTCGACGAGGTTGCGGCGGCCGGCTCGCTGCTGCTCGGCGATGGCCTCGGTGAGGGGCCGGTAGCCCTCGCCGCCGGTGCGGCCGAAGGCGCGCAGCACCGGCTGGCAGCGGGCGAACTCGATGACGCGACTGCTCGTCTCCGCCGCCGCGGCGTGGGTGGCGTGCTCGCTGCGGGCGATCATGCGCGCGGCGAGGCGCGAGGTGGCCGCGAGCACCGGAGCGGCGAGGAGGAGGGCGACGCCGAACCGCCAGTCGAGGAACAGCATGCAGACGGCGACGGTGGCGGGGCCGGCGATGCCGACCACGACCGGGGTTATGAGGTGCGCTGCGGCGCTGCCGACGGCGAGGGTGCCCTTGGCCGCGACCTGGGAGACGCTGCCGACCTTGCCCGAGAACCAGCCGAGGGGCAGCTTCACGAGGTGATCGCCGACCTGCAGGTGCATGGTGGTCAGCAGAATCAGGGCGACGTTGAAGCCGCGCATGGCCTGCACGTACTGCGCGATCCCGCACAGCGCGGCCGCGATCGCGAGCGCGCCGATCCAGCGCCACGCGCTCGCCCAATCGGCGGCGGCGAGCGACCTGGCGATCGGCAGCAGCAGACTGACCGAGAGCCCCTGCAGCACCCCGTAGAGGGTGGCCCAGACGAGGAAGCGGGTGTAGTCGCGCTGGTGCTCGGGGCCGAGCACGGTGCGGAGGCGGCGGATCACGATGGGTTCCTCTCTGCGGTCGCGGTGGCGGCTGCAGAACCGGGAGCGCCCGGAGCGCCCGGAGCGCCCGGAACGCCCGGAACGCCCGGAACGCCCGGAGCGCCCGGAGCGTCGGGAGCGCCCGACGAGCCCGGAACGTCGTGTTCGGGATCCTGGTACGCGCGCCACATGCGCGCGTACGCGCTCTCGCGAGCGAGGAGTTCGCCGTGAGTGCCGGTCTCGACGATGCGACCCCGGTCGAGCACCGCGATTCGATCGGCACCGGCGATGGAGGTGAGGCGGTGGGCGATCACCAGCAGCGTGCGCCCGCCGATGAGGTTGGCGAGCGCCTCTTGGATGCGGGCCTCCGACTCGGGGTCGGCGAAGGCGGTGGCCTCGTCGAGCACGAGGATCGGCGGATCGGCCAGCAGCGCGCGGGCGATCGAGACGCGCTGCGCCTCCCCGCCGGAGAACAGGGTGTCTTCGCCGACCACGGAGTCGTAGCCGCGCGGCAGTTCGAGAATGCGGCCGTCGATCTGCGCGAGCCCGGCCACGCGCCGCACCTCGTCGAGCGAGGCGTCGGGGCGGGCGAGGCGGATGTTGTCGGCGACGCTCGCGTGCAGCAGCTGCACGTCTTGCAGCACGAAACCGACGCGGCGGTAGAGCTCGGGGGTCGCGATCCGGCGCACATCGACGCCCCCGATGCGCACCGCACCCGCGTCGACATCGAAGAAGCGGGGGAGGAGCGCCGCGAGCGTCGACTTGCCCGACCCGGAGGCACCGACGAGCGCCGTTACGCTGCCGACCGGAAGCTCGAGCGTGACGTCGTCGAGTGCGCGATGCTCACCGTCGTAGCTGAACGAGACGCCCTCGAAACTCACCCGGGAGGAGGCCGGTGCCTGCGGATCCTCCGCCTCGGGCAGCACCGGGGTGTCGAGCAGGTCGACGATGCGGCGCGCGGCTGCCGCGGCCTCGCGCCGCGACTGCATGCTGAAGCTGACCGTCATGATGGCCGCGGGCAGGGTCATCGCGACGAGGGCCGCGGTGATCAGCGAAACCGCGTCGACCCAGCCCCGCGTGAGGAACCAGGTGCCGACGGCGAGGTTCACGAGCAGCACGACCGGGGCCGAGATCGCGATGGAGGCCAGCGAGTCGGTGCGCAGCATGGGCCGCACCCAGCTCTCGTACCCGCTGCCGAACTCTTTTGCGGCCCGGCGGTAGGCGGCGTGCGCTTCGCCCGCGCGGCCGAAGGTCTTCACGACCGAGATGCCCGCGACGAACTCGACGATGGTGGCGCTGATTCTCGCGACACCGGCGTTCATCTCGGCCATCTTCTCCGTCATATCGCGCGCCATCGTCGCGTAGGCGATGCCGTAGACCGGGATCGTCGCGATCCCGAGCAGCGCGAGCCGCCAGTCGAGCGTCCACAGGTAGAGAAACCCGGTCAGCGGCACCGTGATCGCCGCGGCCGTCTCGACGGCCCCGTGCGCGACGAGATAGTGCACGTCGCCGATGTCGTTCTGCGTCGCCTTGCGCACCAGGCCGGAGGAATTGCGGGTGAACCAGCCGAGAGGCACCCGCCCCAGCCGCTCGACGATGCGTGTGCGGATGATGCCCTGCATGCGGCTGTCGGCGAAGTGCGTCACCGACAGGGCCGCGCCGCTGAACACCGTGCGCGCGAGCAGCGCGAGCAGCAGGGCGACGACGACTCACCAGACGTGCGCCTCGCTCGCGGCGGTATCGCTGAGCGCGGTGGCGGTGGCGGTGGCGGTGCTGCCGGTGGTGGTCGTGGCGGTGCTGCTGGTGCCGGTGCCGCTGCCGCCGCCGCCCGCGGCCCCGCCCGCGATGAAGATGCGAGCCAGCTCGGCCATCGCGACGTAGGGTGCGATCGTCGCGATCGAGCCGAGAACCTGCAGGGCGACTCCCAGCCGGATCGACGCGCGAGCCGGGGCGAGCAGCCGCTTGAGACTCGCGGCGGCGGCCCTGACCTCGGCTCGCGGGTCGGTGGGCCGGTCGGTGGGTGGAGCGGTGGTCGGGGTGCCCAGCGGTTCGGTGGGCGGCGCTTCGGTGGAGGCTGTCATCGTGCTCCTCGCGGTCTTGTCGAGCCTGTGGATCGTGGGGCGCGACCCCGACTCTAATTATGCAACTCTGTTCCTAAAAACCATAACCTATCTTAGATCAGATGATTCGTCATTGGGATAATGGAGGGGTGATGGGTGAGGGCGACGAGCCAGGGGGCGAGACTGCGGCGAAGCCGCGACGGGCGGGCCGGCCGCGCGAATTCGACCCGACACCGGTGATTCGGGCCGGCCGAGAACTGCTCGAAACGGGCGGGCTGCCGGCGTTCACGATCCGCGCGCTCTCCCAGAAGTCGGGTGCGACGGTGACGAGCATCTACCGCAATCTCGGCGACCGCGAGGCGGTGCTCGGCGCCGTGGCCGACGCCTACGCCGCCGAGATCCACCCGCCCGAACTCCCCGAAGACCCGGTGGAGCGGATCATCGCGATCTTCACGCACGCCTACGACGTGCTCGACTCACGGCGCTGGGTGCTTCCGGTGCTCACGCAGGCGAGGCAGTTCGGGGCGCACACGATGTGGTACTCCGAGTACTTCTTCCGGGCCACCGACGAACTCGGCGTCGCTGAGGCCGAGTCGGTTCGGTTCTGCCGGCAGCTGTGGGCCTACACCGTCGGTGCCCTCCAGACCCGAGCCGAGCCGGACGGTTTGGAAGAACGGCTGCGGCATGCCGCAGACAAGCTCGACAGGGTAATCGCCGAAGAGGGGTACTCGCTGATCGCCCGAATGCTCGAGCACGACCGGGGGCTCACCCGGGAGGGGTTCGTCGACGGCCTGCGCACCTGGGTGCGGCACCTGGTAGTGCCCGGCGAGGGGCTCTAGGCGTTCTTAGCTTGGTGCTTGACCTGCTGGCGGTTTCTCGATGGGGGCCGTTCTGAAAAGTTGGTCGCCCTTTGTCTGCTTAAGAGCAACTGTTTAAGCGGACAAAGGGCGACCAACTTTGAGAAGCACGGTGGGGCTACTTCGCCCGCACCTTGCTCTGGTAACTGTTCGGCCAGGTTCCCCGCATGCACGCTTCGCCGGCCCACGCTCGCCGCGCGGTCGTGCTGGATTCGAACGAGCGGCACTCCTGTATCGCCTGGGCACCGAGCACGTATCGCCAACTCTTCTTCGGGGCCTTCGCGAAGTACCCGCCGAAGCCGCCGACACCCAGGACCGGGACGATGCCGACCGTGGCCTTCTTGTAGCTCGCGAACTTCTTCGAAGCGCTCTTCTTCACTGTGGGGTTGAGCAACGAGATGCGCTTCAGGCTGCCCTTCTGCTTGGCCTGATAGGCCTTTGCGAAGGGCTTCGTCTTTTTGACGGCCTGCTTCACCTTCGACACCGTCGTGCACGAGAGGCTCGCGCCCGCCGAGACGCCGTACTGACTCGGCACTGTGTATCTCACGGTGCAGGCGAGGCGGGTGTTCGAGTACGTTCTGCTCACCTGATTCGATGCCGTCGCTGTGCCGCGCTGCTTCATGCCGGCGCTCTTGAACTTCGACATCACCGCCTTGCGGTAGGTCGTCACCGTGCTCTGGCCCGGGTCGTTCTTCAGGGTGTAGTGCTTGCCGTCCACGCGCACCCACCACCTCTGAGACTTGGTGGCCTTGAAGTCGCCGCCCCAGCCGCCGGATTCGCTCGAGTGCCAGCCGGCTTTCTTCATCGCGGCCTCGTGCACCTGTTTGGTGAATGCCGCGGAGGTCACCTTCTTGGTCTTCTCGGCGGTAGCCGTGGGGGTCTGCGCATTCGCGGGCGTCGGGCTCGCGGTATCCGCCGTTTCGGTTTCGGGATCGGTGCCCTGCGGTTCGGTGCGTCCCGCGCTCTCGTCGGGTGCGCCTGCCTCAGAGCCTCCGGTCTCGCGTTCAACGGTCGCGGGCTCGGCGGGCGATCCGGAGTTCACCGCGGTTCCTCCACCCTCAGCCTCGGTGGGTGATGCGGGATCTGCGGGCACCTCCGGTGCCGCGGGATCCACCACCCCCAGCGGAGGCACCAGTACCTCCGCTTCGGCCGCAGCCCCCTGCGTCGCCCCAAACACCAGTGCCACCGCCAATGATGTCGCCAGTGCAGACCTCACCCAAACCCGCATCCAGAACCCCTTTGTCATGATGTGCGCACAGAACCAGCATGCCCAGCCTATGGGCACACGGGTTGCTCCGCACCGATGCTCTCGCGCTTGCTGCGTAGATGTCATCGTGTCTGCGATGTGTCTGCGCCCCAGATCGATCCGTCCCAGACACGAAGAAACCCCCGGAACTTCCACATCATTCTGCGGAAGTTCCGGGGGTAGATGGCGCGCCCCGAGGGATTCGAACCCCCGACCTTCTGATCCGTAGTCAGATGCTCTATCCAGCTGAGCTAGGGGCGCACATTGGCTTTCACCAACCAGAAGAACATTACACGAGTCAGACGCAAAACAAAAATCTGCACCGTCGTGCGCTTCTCCGCGCGTGTCACGTCGGCGTAGGTGCCCGATCCCGAACCAGCGGAGTAGCCTGGATCTCGTGCCCCAGCCGATGAGTGAGCCGATGAACGACCAGATGAGCAGCCCGACGACCCAGCCGACGCGCGAAGCGAGGCGCGAGCGACCGGAGCGCCTCGACTCCACCCAGCGCGACGCAGACCCCGGTCTCGAACTCAGCCCCGACCTTGCGCGGGCCGAGTCGCTGATCCTCGAGATTCCCGACTACCCGAGTGCCGGAGTGCTGTTTCGCGACATCACCCCGCTGCTCGCCGACGGGCCGGCCTTCAGGGCGACGGTCGAGGCGCTGATCGCACCGTTCGCCGGAAGGTTTGACGCCGTCGCGGGTATCGAGGCGCGCGGTTTTCTGCTGGCGAGTGCCGCGGCGTACGCGAGCGGTGCCCGGCTGATGCCGATCCGCAAGGCGGGTAAGCTGCCGCGGCCGGCCGCGAGCATCGGCTACTCGCTCGAATACGGCATCGCAGAGGTCGAAGCGCACGCGGATCTCCCGCCGGCGTCCCGGGTGCTCGTCATCGACGACGTGCTGGCCACCGGCGGCACCCTGGTCGCGGCGCACCAGCTGCTCGGCAGGCTCGGCTACGCGGTCGCCGGCACCTCTGTGCTGTTCGAGATCGATGACCTCGGCGGTCGAGACCTGGTGAACGATCCGCTGCTGCACACGGTGTTTCGCAGCTGACGCTTGCGGCTGCGGTTCGGGATCGGGACCCGGCCTGATCCCGAACCGGGGTGATCCTGAACCGGGCCGATCCTGAACCGGGCCGATCCCCGATCGGCCTGACACCGCAGTTGATCTTCCGGCGTGGATTCGAGTAACGGCGTGCGAAAACCGCCGATTCGGCACGCCGTTACTCGAATCCACGCCGCTGGCGCGCGGGGCTCGGGATCTGGCACTTGGGATCTGTGCCAGGGATCTGCCGTCGGTGTCAGTGGTCGGGTTTAGGCTCGACCACAGGTACAGCGCGATCAGCCCGCGCGGCCGACGCGCCGCATCCGCCACCCCGCATCAGCACGTCACAGTCAGCACAGAGAGAAGAGACCATGGCCGACATCGATCCCGCCGCCGCCTTCTTCGCCGGGCGCGACCAATTGTTGAGCCTGGCGGGCGATCCCGTGCGTGCTCGTGACGAGTTCAGCTGGCCCGACGTGGGGCCGTCGTTCAACTGGGCGCACGATGTCTTCGACGTGCTCGCCGAGGGCAACGACGATACCGCGCTCTGGATCGTGGAGGCAGACGGCACCGAGCTGCGGCGCAGTTTCGCGCAGCTGAAGCAGCGCTCCGACCAGGTGGCGAACTGGCTGCTCTCGGCCGGCGCGCGCAAGGGTGACGTGGCGATGCTGATGCTCGGCAACCGGCTCGAGCTGTGGGAGATCATGCTTGCGGCGCTCAAGATCGGGGTCGTGATTCTGCCGACGTCTGTGGTGCTGGGGGTGCACGAGCTGGTGGATCGCGTCGCGCGCGCTCGGGTGCGGTGGGTGTTCGCCGCGGCGGAGGATGCCGTGAAGTTCGCCGAGGTGCCGGGCGACTACCGCCGCGTGGGGGTGGGACTCGACGATGCGACGCCGGATCAGCGCGCCGCACTCTTCGACTGGCTGCGCTACGAGGAGTCGGGCGCGGCCTCACTCGCGCCGATCGCCAAGACGACGGCGAGCGCCGATCCCTCGCTCATCTACTTCACCTCGGGCACCACCAGCTTGCCCAAGATCGTCGAGCACTCGCACACCAGTTACCCGCTGGGCCACCTCACCACGATGTCGTGGATCGGAGTGCGGCCGGGCGACGTGCACTCGGTCGTCAGCGCACCCGGCTGGGGCAAGCACGCCTGGTCGAGTTTCTTCTCTCCGTGGAACGTGGGTGCGACCGTCTTCGTGCTCAATTACGCGCGCTTCGACGCCGAGCACTTCGTGTCCGAGCTCGATCGCGCGGGCGTCAACACCTTCTGCGCTCCGCCGACCGTGTGGCGCATGCTGATCCAGCACAGTCTCGACCGTAAGCCGCGCGGTCTGCGCGAGGTCGTCTCCGCGGGCGAGCCGCTCAACCCCGAGGTGATCGCGCGCATCGGGGAGTGGTGGGGGCTCGAGATTCGCGACGGCTACGGCCAGACCGAGACGACCTGTCTCATCGGCAACATGCCGGGCGATCCCGTGGTGCCCGGCGCAATGGGCATCGCGCTGCCGGGTGTCGACGTGGTGCTCATCGACCCTATTACCGGGGCCGAGGCCGACGAGGGAGAGATCTGTCTGCCGATGGAGCGCTCCGCGCCGCCCGTGAACCTGATGCCCGGCTACTTCGACAACCTCGAGGCAACCGCAGCGGCTATGCGCGAGGGGGCGTTCCACACCGGCGATGTTGCGCAACGCGGAGACGACGGCGTGCTCACCTTCGTGGGGCGCACCGACGACATCTTCAAGTCGAGCGATTTCAAAGTGTCGCCGTTCGAGGTCGAGAGCGCCCTCATCGAGCACGAGTTCGTGGCCGAGGCCGCCGTGGTCGGCGCTCCCGACGCGACTCGACTCAACGTGACCAAGGCGTACGTGGCGCTCGCCGCCGGTGCCACAGCCGATGCCGATGCGGCACGCGCGATCCTGGCCCACGCGCGGGCGGCGCTGCCGCCCTACATGCGGGTGCGCCGCATTGAGTTCTTCGAACTGCCCAAGACCTCCTCGGGCAAGATCCGCCGCGTCGAACTGCGTCAGCGCGAGATCATCGCTTTCGACGCGGGCGAGCGCATCGAGACCGAGTGGCGCGAAGAAGACTTCCCCGGTCTCAAGAACGGGGCTTGATTCGGGGAGCTGCCGATGCTCGAGCGGGGCTTCCCGCGGTTGGTGTTCCGGCACGGATTCGACGAACGGCGTGCGAAAACTGCCGAAAACTCACGCCGTTCGTCGAATCCACGCCGCTGGAGCCTGGGATTCGGGCTTGGGGCCTGGGGCCTGGGGCGTGAGGTTCGGGATCAACGTCAGTGGTCGGGTTTAGGCTCGATACATGAGCAAAATCGAAACCACCACCGCTGGCAGCCTGCCTCGCACGCAGGCCCTCATCGAGGCGAACGCGGCCCGCACCTTCGAAGACGATGGGTTCACCCTCGCCACCACGCCCGAGCACACGGCGCTCGTCGACGCGGCAGTGCAAGACGTCGTGCAGCAGCAGCGCGACGCGGGCATCACGCGGCCGGGTGACGGCGAGTTCGGCAAGGCGATGTTGAACGCGGTCGACTACGGTGCCTGGTGGGGCTACTCGTTCCAGCGCGTCGCGGGTCTCGCCCTGACCGAGCGCAACACCTTCACCGACGAGCCCAAGCGTTCCACGCCCGGCCACATCGAGCTCACCTCGTTCGCCGATCGCCGCGACCGCGCGCGCTTCGCCGAGATGTACGCGGCCCCCGAGTGGGGTATGCACCAGAGCAAGTGGTCCACCAACATGCCCACCACGGTCGAGGCGCTCTCATATCGCGGGCAAGACGCCGTCGCAGCCGACGTCGCCAACCTCAAGAAGGCGCTCGGCGACGGTGAAACCGGCTTCCTCACCTCCATCGCGCCCGGCTCGGCCGCGCGCGTGCCCAACGAGTATTACGCCACCGACGAGGAGCACCTCTTCGCGTGGAGCGATGCCCTGAGCGAGGAGTATCGCTCCATCACCGACGCCGGGCTCACCCTCCAGATCGACGACCCCTCCCTCTGCGAGAGCTGGGATCAGATCAACCCCGAGCCGTCAGTCAGCGACTACCTCGATTTCATCCAGCTGCGCATCGACGCCATCAACCGGGCGATCGAGGGGCTGCCGCGCGAGCAGGTGCGCCTGCACCTCTGCTGGGGGTCGTGGCACGGTCCCCACTCGACCGACATCGAACTGAAGCACATTCTGAAGACGGTGCTCGGGGCGAACGTCGGCCAGATCTCCTTCGAAGCCGCGAACGTGCGCCACGAGCACGAGTGGCGCGTGTGGGAAGAGAACCGGGCGCTGCTCCCCGACGACCTCATTCTCGTGCCCGGGGTCGTGTCGCACGCGACCAACCTCATCGAGCACCCCGATCTCGTCGCCGACCGCATCGAGCGCTTCGCCGGCATCGTCGGCCCCGAGCGCGTCATCGCCTCGACCGACTGCGGTCTCGGCGGTCGCGTGCACCCGCAGATCGCGTGGGCCAAGCTCGAGACCCTCGGCGAAGGCGCGCGCCGCGCCGGGGCCCGAGTGTAAGTGGTCGCGCGGACAGGGACTACGGCTGCGGTGCGGTGACCTGAAATCTGGCTGCGTCCGCGCCGGTAGGCGCGGCGGTCCAGGCGGGGCAACGCGATGCGTTGCTCTCCGGGCCTGAAGCCGCAGAATCTTCACCACCCCTCGCTTCGCTCCGGTGGGCTGTCGCCGTGGGCGGCACCGCGGTCGCGAGAGACGCGATGCGTCTCTCTATTGCTCCCGCGCGAGTGAAGCCTTCCTCCTCCTCCTTGCCAGAATTTCCGTTCACCGCATCTTCGTCACGCAGCCGCAGCCCCTATCTGCACGATCACTAAGACGGGCGAGATCGCCGGGCGAGGCGAGGCTCCCGCTCTGCGAAGATCTCTGGAGGGCCTCCGTTCCTCCGCGGCCCTGGAAGCCCTCCCTCTCCGAGTCCCTGGAGGGTCCCGTTCTCCGGAGGCCCTCTAGAAGACGCAAATCGTCGGTATTCAGGCTGATACCGACGATTTGCGTCTTCTAGAGCGTTACAGTCCGGGGCGTGGGTAGGGGCGGGTGGTGTGCGGCGTGCGGTGGAGGCTCGGGTGGCGTGTGGGAGGGGGCATGCGGAGGCTCCGCGGAGACCCGGGTGGTGTGCGGCGGGTGGTGTGCGGCGTGCGGTGGAGACCCGGGTGGTGTGCGGCGGGCGGGGTCGGCGTGTGGCGTGCGCGCGGGCGGCGTGTGGTGTGCGGTGGGCGCGGCCAGAGGCGCGGGGCGGGCGCGGTCCGGGCGGGCTCAGAGGCGTGCGTAGCAGCGGGCTACGCGATCCCGCCACCACTGTGCGCGGTCGGGGGCGGCCGCGTAGCGCTCGAGCAGCTCGGTGTCGAGAGGTGGGCGGCGCACCGTAATCTCGCCGCGGTGCGGGATCAGCGAGTCGGCCACGACATCGCCCTCCAGCAGCGCGACCGTGCCGAGCCCGCACGCGCCGGCTAGCATCCCCTCGGGCAGCGCGGCTGCGAGGTGCAGGCCCATCGCGATGCCGACCGAGGTGTCGAGGGCGCTTGACACGACCACCGGCAGACCCGCCCGGTGCACGATGTCGAGCGCCCGCCCGATCCCGCCCAGCGGCTGCGCCTTGACGATCAGCAGGTCGGCGGCCCCCGCCCGCGCTACGGCCAGCGGATCCTCCGCCTTACGCACGCTCTCGTCGGCCGCGATGCGCACCCGGCCACCCAGCCGCGAGCGCACCTCGACCAGCTCCGCCACGCTCGCGCAGGGCTGCTCGGCGTAGTCGAGATCGAACTCGGCGAGTGCCCCGAGCGCCGTTGCGGCCTCGTCGACGCTCCACCCGCAGTTCGCGTCGACCCGCACCAGCGCGTCCGCCCCTATCGCCTCGCGCACGGCGCGCACCCTGGTGATGTCGTCGGCGAGGGTCTGGCCGCGCTCGGCGACCTTCACCTTCGCGGTGCGGCAGCCGGGAAAACGAGCGAGAATCCCGGGCACCTCCCCGGCACTCACGGCCGGAACCGTCGCGTTCACCGCGACGCGATCCCGAATCGGGGCCGGCTGCTCGCGCCACCCGAAATCGAGCGCGGCACCGAGCCAGGCGGCCGCCTCGGCATCGCCGTACTCGGGAAACGGCGAGAACTCACTCGCACCCAGCGGAGCATCGAAGAGTGCGGCCTCGCGCACCGAGATGCCGCGGAATCGCGTGCGGGTCGGGATCGCGACCACCCGCATCGCCGCAAGCACCTCATCGAGCGGGGGGAACGCCGGGAACGCTGGGAGCGAAGCTTGCGTCGTGGGCACGGGTGCCCGGTGGTCTGGTGCCGGATCGGCCGGCACTGGAGCGGCCGGTGCCGGATCGGCTGGCGCTGGATCAGTTGGTGCGGGATCGGCCGGTGCCGGATGGCCTGGTGCTGGATCGGCCGGCGCGGGATCGTGAGATGGGGCCATGCTTCGATCCTGCCAGCATTCTTCGGTTCTAGCGCCTCGAGCTGGTTGGGGGAGTAGCGCTGAAGGATGCAGAGCCCGAAAAGTTCGTCGCCCTTTGTCCGCTTATACGGGTGCGTTTAATGGGACAAAGGGCGACGAACTCGGGGGAGATTTCACCTTGGGCAGACGACGGATTCTCCGTGTTGCCGCCGTGCTCGCAGGGCTGCGAGACTGTGTCTCGTGTGTGCGTTCTCACGCCGCGGTTTTGCCGGGTGGCAAGAGCGGCAGTGATGCGAACGGAGGGTTCTATTTGAGGTCGATGGTCGACGGCAGGGCCTCGGCGATCATGTTCGTGCTGTGTCTCGTCTGGGGTATGCAGCAGGTCGCGATCAAGGTCGCCTCGCCCGACGTGTCGGCGCTGCTGCAGGTTTCGATTCGCTCGGGCGTCGCGGCCCTGCTGGTGTGGATCGTCGCGAAGTTCGTGCTGCGCGAGCGCTGGCTGGGCGGCGCGCTGCTGCCCGCCGGCATCGTCGTGGGCGTGTTCTTCGCCGCCGAGTTCCTGTTTCTGGCCGAGGGCCTCAACCGTACGAGCGCCTCGCGCATCGCGGTGTTCCTCTACACCGCACCCCTGTGGGCGGCCGTCGGACTGCACTTCAAGCTGCCGGAGGAGCGGCTCTCGGCACGCCAGTGGGTGGGCATCGGCACCGCGTTCGTCGGCATCGTGGTCGCGCTCCTCGCGCCGAGTCTCGCCAGTGGCGAGGCCGGTGCGGTCACTCCCGAGAGCGTGCTCGGCGACCTGATGGGGCTCTGCGGCGGTGCCGCGTGGGGCTTCACGACCGTGATGATTCGCGTGAGCAGGCTGAGCGAGGCACCGCCAACGCAGACCCTCTTCTATCAGCTGGCCGTAGCCTTCGTGCTGCTCACGCCGCTGACGGTGCTCACCGGCCAGCTGCGGTTCACCAGCACGCCCACGGCCTGGGTCAGCCTGGGCTTCCAATCGGTCGTGGTGGTGTGCGCCAGCTATCTCGTGTGGTTCTGGTTGCTGCGGCGCTACTTCGCCGCGCAGCTCGGCGTGCTGTCGTTCTTGACGCCGCTCTTCGGGGTGGTGTTCGGCGTGGTGCTGCTGCGCGAGCCGCTGACGCTCGGGTTCGGGATCGGGGCGGCACTGGTGCTGGTGGGGCTGCTGATCGTCAACCTGCGAGGCTGGCTGCCGTTCTTACAGCGGCTTTCCGGGCGGTGATCAGCGCCCGATCGCGCGATCGGTAAGTCGGGTGCTGGGCGCGATCCCGAACCGCGCGGCGAGAACGGGCAGTAGGCTGACGGAGTGAGCACCCGGGCCGAGACCGTCGAGTTTCTGATCGACCAGCTGAGTGCGCTGCCGACCATTCGCAGTCGCAAGATGTTCGGCGAATACTGCCTGTACTGCGACGAGAAGCCGGTAGCGTTCGTGTGCGACGACGAGCTGTTCGTGAAGCCGACCGACGCGGGGCGAGGGTACATCGGCGATCCCGAGGAGGCCCCCGCCTACCCCGGGTCCAAGCTGTATTTTCGCGTGAGCGGCGACCGGTGGGAGGATCGCGAGTGGCTCACCGGGCTGATCGATGCCACCGCGGCGGCCCTCCCCACGCCTAGGCCGAAGAAGCCCAGGCCGAAGAAACCTCGGGTGCAGAAACCATCGACGCAGAAATAGAGCCCGCGCAAGTAGGCTGGATCGCATGACCCAGCAGGATCCAGAGCCGCAGCGGCAGCAGTCCCCGCAGCAGCAGGCAAAGCGGCAGCGCCCCCAGCAGAATCGGGCCCAGCAGAACGGGGCCCAGCAGAGCCGACCCCAGCCCAAGCACCGTCAGCCGCGGTCGCGCCCCGAGCGGGTTTCGGAGCTCTTCGACCCCGCGGAGTGGGAGGTCGCGCCGGGAGCCGACGACTACACCGACATCACCGCGCACCTCAGCCGCGACGGCCGCATCGCGCGCGTCGCATTCGACCGGCCGGAGGTGCGCAACGCCTTTCGCCCGCACACGGTCGATGAGCTCTACGACGCGCTGGAGCGTGTGCGCGTGAATCCGCGCGTGGGGGTGGTGCTGCTCACCGGCAA
Source organism: Leucobacter sp. (assembly GCA_047973175.1). Taxonomy (GTDB): domain Bacteria; phylum Actinomycetota; class Actinomycetes; order Actinomycetales; family Microbacteriaceae; genus Leucobacter. The sequence continues at coordinate 21,023 of JBKEBN010000165.1, read as the reverse complement.
CGGGCCGTCGCTGAAGGACGGCGGCTGGGCGTTCTGCTCGGGCGGGGATCAGCGCATTCGCGGTCGCGACGGGTACCAGTACAGCGACGACGCGGACAGGGCAAACGGCACAGGCCACACAGACCGCACAGGCCACACCGACCGCGCCGACGGCGCTGAGCGCGCGCGGATGGGCCGCCTGCACATCCTCGAAGTGCAGCGGCTGATCCGCTTCATGCCGAAGGTCGTCATCGCGCTCGTGCCGGGCTGGGCGGCGGGCGGTGGGCACTCGCTGAATGTGGTCTGCGACCTCACGATCGCGAGCCGCGAGCACGCGATGTTCAAGCAGACCGACGCCGACGTGGGGTCGTTCGACGCGGGCTACGGCAGCGCCTACTTCGCGCGCCAGGTCGGGCAGAAGAACGCGCGCGAGGTGTTCTTCCTCGCTCGCGAGTACGATGCCGAGCGGGCGCGCGAGATGGGTGCCGTCAACGAGGTCGTGCCGCACGCCGACCTCGAGAAGACCGGCATCGAGTGGGCGCGCACCATTCTCGGCAAGTCGCCCACGGCGATCCGCATGCTCAAGTACGCGATGAACGCGGTCGACGATGGGATCGTGGGCCAGCAGCTCTTCGCGGGGGAGACCACGCGCCTCGCCTACGGCACCGACGAGGCCGTCGAGGGGCGCGACTCGTTCCTGGAGAAGCGCGAGCCCGACTGGAGCCCGTTCCCCTACTACTACTGATTCCGAGCGCACGATCGACTGAAACCAGACTAGGTGAAACTAGGCTGACTCAATCTCTACTAGCGTCCTGCACTGACTCGACGGCGCGCACGACGGTCTCGCCTACGGCACAGACGATGCCACCGACGAGACCGTCGAGCGCCGCGCCTGCCGCCCCTACAGCGCCTGATCCTGCAGCGGCGACAGCGTCGTGAGCCGCTGCATGAGCCGGTGCGCGATGCGCATGAACTCGGCGGTGGCCGGCGAGATCGCGCCGCCCTTCTTGGTGATGAAGGCGTGGCGCTCGTAGTGCGGCGGGTCGAGCGGTGCCCAGTGCAGTCCGCGCTCTTTGATGAGGGATCGCACCACGTGGTACGAGGCGAAGGCGTCTCCCAGCCCTTCGGCGGCGAGCTGGGCGGCGTGCGTGCCGAATTCGACCTCGATGACGGGTTCGAGGCGGATCCCGGATCGCTGCATGCGCTCCATGAGAGTGATGCGCAGGGGGTCGCGCAGCGCCCAGCTCGACTCCGCGAGGATCAGCGGCCTGCCCTGCATGTCGATGACGCGCATGCCTTCCGGGTTTGGGAGCGGGTCTTTCGAGACGTAGATGACCTGGTCGGTGAAGATGGCCGGGCTGACTTCGAGGTCGCGGTCGTCGACGGGGAGCTGGATGAGGCCCGCTTCGAGGGCTCCGGATCGCACCCCGTCTGCGACCTCCGACGAGTTCAGGCCCGTGATGTGCACCCGCACGTTGGGGTGGAGGGTGCGGAACTCCTTGATGAGGTCGGTCAGCAGGTAGAGGTGCGCGCTGCTGAAGGTGCCGAACGACACCATGCCGACCTCGACGGAGCGCAGGCGGCGGCTCCACTCGGAGAAATCCCTGATGCTGCGCAGTGCTCCCTCGGCGAGCGGTAGCAGTTGCTTGCCCGCGTCGGTGAGTTGCAGGCCCCGCGAGGTGCGGGTGAAGAGCGACACTTCGAGGCTCTGTTCGAGGTTGCTGATCTGCTCCGAGAGGCTCGGCTGCGCGATGTGGTTCTCGGCGGCGGCTCCGGCGAAGGTGCCGACGCGGGCCGCCGAGATGAAGTACTCGAGCTGGCGCACGGAAGGCAGCTGCATGAGGTGGTCTCCGAATCGGTTGGGTGCGGGTCGTGGGGCGGTGCGGTGGCGGGTGGCGCACGGGCTGGTGGATCGCGGCGAGCCGGGCGTGGCGTGCGTGCGGAGCCGCGTCGTGAATATTTCGGAACGGTAAAGATTGTCGCAGCCTCTCGAATGCGAGCACTCGGAAAACCGCGGAATGGTGCGGAGGCTATTGAGGAATAGGAAAAACCTATTGCAGTCATTCGCTAATAAGTATTGTCCTGGGTATTGGGGCCTGTTGCAATAGTGCATCAACGCAGCAAAGGAGTATTCGCCGGGATGAACACAGTCAAGCAGACGATCGTAGTGACGGGGGCGGCCTCGGGCATGGGGCGGGCGACCGCCGACCTCTTCATGCGCGAGGGCTGGCGAGTGCTGGGCCTCGACGTCGTTCCGGTGGAGATGGCGTCGGATGACGCGGGGAGCACGGTGGGCGCAGGGGCCGCGGAGTACCCGGGTTCGTTCGCGAGCCACGTCGTCGACGTGCGGTCGCGGGCCTCGGTCGAAGAGGCGCTCGCCGCGCTGCTCCCCGAGGACGGCCGCATCGACGCCGTCGCGAACATCGCCGGCATCTACCCGCCCACCAACATCGACTCCTACGACGAGGAGACCTACCGCCGCATCTTCGACATCAACGTGCTCGGCGTCGTCAACGTGATCGCCGCGGCGAAGCCCTACATGGGCGACGGCTCAGCCGTCGTCAACTTCTCCTCGGTCGACGCGTTCGAGGTGTCGCGCGGCCAGCTCTTCTACGGTGCCTCCAAGGCCGCCGTGGTGATGCTGACGAAGTCGCTGGCGCTCGAACTGGCCCCGCTCGGCATCCGCGTCAACGGCATCGCGCCGGGCTGGGTCGAGACTCCCGGCAACGCCGCGACGGGGCGCATGGCCGCGGCAGCGGCCGCGATCCCGCTCGGCCGCGTGGCGCAACCCGAGGAGATCGCCGACTGGGTGCTGCTGCTCTCGGAGCGCCGGCACACGGCCTTCATCACCGGCGAGACCGTCACCCTCTCGGGAGGCGCAGTGATCCGGCAGTAGCCGAGCCGACCGGGTGCCGGGCCGGCCGGACCCAGACACCCGAGCCGGCCGCATCCAGACACCCGAGCCGAACCACCCGGCGAACGCCGGCCCGGGCAAGAGCGCCGGGGCAACAACCACCAACCAGTCAGGAGGAAGCAGATGACAAAAGTGTTCCCCTCGCGAGAGACGGTCGTCGTCACCGGAGCTGCGCGGGGGCAGGGTGCGGCGCACGCCGCTCTGATCGGCCGACCGGGCGTGCGCGTGATCCTCACCGACGTGCTCGAAGACGAGGGCGAGCGCACCGCCGCGGTGCTGCGCAGTTCGGGATCGGATGCGCGCTATCGACGGCTCGACGTCTCCGATCCCGAGCACTGGCAGGCCCTCGCCGACGAGCTGCGCGACTCGGACGTGCCGCTGTCGGGCCTCGTCAACAACGCGGGTATTCTGCGGTACTCGTCGATCGAGGAGACGGATCTGCGCACGTGGGCCCTGCACGAGCGCGTCAACGTGCACGGCACGTTCCTGGGCATTCAGGCGCTCGCTCCGATCATGGTCGCGAACGGCTCGGGATCGATCGTCAACGTCTCATCGACGGCAGCGCTCGCGGGCTCGAAGGGCTACGCGGCCTATTCCGCCTCGAAGGCCGCCGTGCTCGCGCTGACGAAGGTCGCCGCGCTCGAGTACGCGCCGACGGTGCGGGTCAACGCGATCTGCCCCGGCGGCGTCTCCACCCCCATGAACGACTTCGAGCCGGAGGGCGGATCGAGCAGTTCGGCCCCGCTCGGACGTCGCGCGAGCGTCGAGGAGATCTCACCGCTCATCGAGTACCTGCTCAGTCCGCGCGCCTCCTTCGTCACCGGGTCCACGGTCACGATCGACGGTGGGCTCACCATTTGACCCGGTGCGCCGGAAGTTCCGGCGCACCCCGAAACTCATCACCCCACACCCCAGAGAAATGGAAAGAACATGAATCTCAGCAAGAAAGTCTCCAAGGGCGTCTTCACCGCGGCCACCATCGGCGTCGCGTCGCTGATGCTCGTCGGCTGCAGCGGTGGCGGTGGCGGCAACGAAGCCAATGCGCCCGCCGACGACTGCACCCCGGCGCACGAGGGCATCACCACCATCTCGGAGGGCACGCTCACCGTGGGCGTTCCCGAGAACCTTCCCTACACCCAGACCAAGGGCGACGACGCCGACGGCTTCGAGATCGAGCTCGTGCGCAAGCTCGCCGACGCCGAGTGCCTCGACCTGAAGTTCGTGCCGATCACCTACGGCAACGGTGTGCCGATGATCAGCGAGCAGAAGGCGGTCGACATGATCACCGGCGGCTGGTACGTCACCGAGGAGCGCGCGCAGAAGGTCGGCTTCACCACCCCGACGTACTTCGACTCGATGGCGATCATCTCGAAGGAGGGCATCAACACGGTCAAGGGTCTCGAGGGGATCGGCCCGGTCGGCAGCGGCGCGGGCTTCTCGTGGGAGGCCGACATGTCGAAGATTCTCGGCAGTGAGCTCAAGACCTACCCGAGCACGGTCGAGATCAAGCAGGATCTCGTCTCCGGTCGCCTGAAGGCGGCGCTCGACGGCTACGCCGTCGCGACGGTCGCGTACGAGGACACCGACTTCAAGGTGGAGATCGCCGAGGCCGACGATCGCGTGGCGATCACCACGGACATGCCGGTCATCGCGTTCCCGGTCTCGAAGGACAACACCGACCTCAACGACGCGTTGAGCGAGCAGATCGACACCTACCGCGAAGACGGCACGCTCGCCGAGATTCTGAAGCAGTGGGATCTGCCGGAGGATCTCGTCGTACCGGCCGACCGCGCCGCGGAGTCGATCCGCTAGCGCACTGGAGGGGGCGGGGCTTCGGCCCCGCCCCCTCCGCGATAGACGCGATAGAACGGAGAACACAGCATGAGTACCCCCATTCTGACGACCACGGTCGATGTTCCGCGCGCGGGCGTCGAGATCCACAATCTCTCGAAGAGCTTCGGCAGCAACCACGTGCTGCAGAACATCTCGATGGTCGTCAAGCCCGGCAGTGTGACGTCGCTCATCGGGCCGTCCGGCTCGGGCAAGAGCACGCTGCTGCGCTGCATCAACTACCTCGAACAGCCCGATCACGGCACCGTCAAGGTCGGCGACATCACGATCGACGCAGATCAGAAGCTCCGAGACAGCGAGCTGCTGGCGCTGCGCCGCCAGGTCGGCATGGTCTTCCAGTCGTTCAACCTGTTTCCGCACATGTCGGTGCTGCGCAACATCGCCTTTCCGCAGGAGAAGATCCTCGGTCGCAGCCGAGCGGAGGCCGAGGAGCGCGCGCTCACCCTGCTCGACCGCGTCGGCCTCAAGGACAAGGCGGCCCAGCACCCGAGCAGTTGCTCCGGCGGTCAGCAGCAGCGCATCGCCATCGTGCGCGCGCTCGCGCTGAACCCGCAGGCGATGCTGTTCGACGAGCCGACCTCGGCGCTCGATCCCGAGATCGGCCTCGAAGTGCTCGCGGTCATGCGCGACCTCGCCGACACCGGCATGACGATGATCGTGGTGACGCACGAGATGCAGTTCGCGCGCGACGTCGGCGACCACCTGGTGGTCATGGCCGACGGCGGCATCATCGAGGAGGGCAATCCCGCCGAGATCATGGCCGCTCCGCAGCAGGAGCGCACGCGACGATTCCTGAACGCGGTGCTGGAGCGCTGACATGGGAGAAGCGTTCCTGGCCGTCATCATCGGCCTGCCGCTGACCCTCGCGGTCACGGCCGTCGCCTTCATCGTGGGAGCCATACTCGGTTTTCCGATCATGCTGGGCCTGCAGTCGCGCATCGCGCCGCTGCGCTGGATCCTCAAGCTCATCGTCGACCTGATCCGGGCGATTCCCCCGATCGTCTGGCTCTTCCTCATCTACTTCGGCGTGCAGTTCGGTGAGATCCGGCTCGACTCGTTCACCGCGGCCGTCATCGGTCTCGGCCTGATCGCGAGCGCGTATCTCGCCGAGGTGTACCGCGGCGGCTACAGCACGCTGCCCAAGGGTCAGAACGAGGCTGCACTCGCGCTCGGCCTCACCCGCACCACCACCTTCGTGCAGGTGCTCACCCCGCAGGCCATCAAGACCGTGCTTCCCTCGATGAGCACCTTCCTGCTGGCGCTCGTCAAGGACTCGTCGATCGCGTCGACCATCGGCGTGATGGACATGGTCTTCAGGGCCAACCAGTTCGCGCGGCAGAACCCGGATATCCCGGGCCTGGTGCCGTTCCTCGTGGCCGCCGCCGTCTACCTCATCATCAGCATCCCGATCGCGATCTACGCGAGACGGCTCGACGCGAAGCTGAAAGGAGTGGGCCGATGAGTCTCATCGAATTCCTTCCGCGCCTGCTGGAGGGCCTCGTCGTGAGCCTCCAGCTCACAGCGATCTCCGTGGTGTGCGGCTACGTGCTCGGTCTGCTGCTCGCGCTCGGCACCTCGAACCGCAACGGCTGGGTGAAGTACCCGTGCCTCGTGATCGTCGAGCTCGGCCGCGGTCTTCCCGCGCTCGTCGTGCTCTACATGGTCTACTTCGGCCTCCCGGCGTTCGGGCTGCTGTTCGAGAACTTCTGGGCGGCCGCGGTCGCTCTGACCTACACGGTCTCGGCCTATTCCTCCGAGATCATGCGCTCGGGCATCCAGTCGGTCGCGAAGGGGCAGCAGGAGGCAGCGGATGCGCTCGGCCTCACCAGGTCGGTGACGTTCATGCGCGTCATTCTGCCGCAGGGTCTGCGGTCTGCGATCCCGGCACTCATGGGTCTCGCGATCATGTCGTTCCAGGGCACCTCGCTCGCCTACACCATCTCGGTGAACGAGCTGATGAGTCAGGGCTACCAGGTCAGCATGATCACGTTCGACTACCTCGGCACCTACGCGCTGACGGGCCTCATCTACGCGGTCATCGCGCTGCCGGTGATCTGGCTCGTCTCCTACTCCGAGCGGCGCATGGCCAGGGGCGCTGCGTGAGCGACGACACCTTGCCCACGCTGACCTGGATCGAGGCCACGCACGGCGACCCCGCCCTGTCGCGGCTGTGGGAGTACCTGCGCGGCGAGGTCGAGGGCCTCGCGCGGGGGAGGGCGCGCATCGAGTTCGTGCACCTCCCCCTCGCGAGCGGCGGCATCCGCACGGCGGCGAACCGGCTGCTCAACGACGCGGCCGTGCTCGCGGCCGCGGTGGGCGCGGCCGATCGCTCCGACGCGGTCGTCATCGGCTGCTGGGGCGCTCCGACCGAGGCGGTGCGCTCCGCACTCAATCGGCCGGATCGGCCAGTGGCCGTGAGCAGCCTCCCAGACGCGAGCGTGCGGCTGGTCGGCAGCCTGGCGCGGCGAGCGGTCGCGGTGACGGTCTCGCCCGCGCTGATCCCGATCTTCGCAGACGACCTGCGGCGCATGGGCGCGACGGGTTTTCACGAGTCGCGGCCCGTGCGGGCCTACGATCCCGAGTCGACGCACGGCGACGTGCTTGCGGCGCTCGACGATCCCGAACCGCTCATCGCCAGGTTCGACGCCGAAGCGCAGCGCGCCGTCGACGACGGGGCAGACGCCGTGGTCGTCGGCTGCGGCTACCTCGCGCCGATCTTCACGCGGGCCGGCTACACCAGCGTGCGCGGCCGGCCCGACGTGCCGGTGATCGACTGCGGGCGGGCGGCGATGGAGCACGGGCTCATGCTGCTCGAACTGCAGGGGGGCGGGATCACGGCCGCGCCGCGGGGGTACGGCGCACCGCGCGGCGGGCAGGAAACCGCGCTGCGGGCGGCCCTGGGTCGCCTCGGCCGCACTGGCCAGGAAAAACCTTGAGCAACCAGAGCGATGTGAGTATTTCCCTATTGCCGGGGCTCGCATACGTTCGAAACACCAGACATATCAGCGTTCGGCCCGAGGATGATCGGCCGAACTCGACACCCTAAGGAGCATAATGACCCGCTACTGCGTCATCGGCGGAGGTGCCGCCGGAATGTCGGCCCTGCAGCAGCTGCGCGAAGCCGGCTTCGAGGTCGACTGCTACGAGAAGAGCGATCGCGTCGGCGGCCACTGGCAGCACGACTACGACGCCCTGCACCTCATCACCTCGCGCGACATGACGCACTTCGAGGGCTTTCCGATGCCGGCCGACTACCCGCACTTCCCCAGCCGCAAGCAGGTGGTCGACTACCTCGAATCGTACGCTCGCGAGAAGGGGCTCTACGACATCATCCGGTTCAGCACTGAGGTCGTCTCGGTCGAGCCGATCAACACCTCCGGCCCCGTCGGTTCAGCCGGCTGGACGGTCACGCTCAGCACCGGCGAAACCATCGACTACGACGGCGTGCTCGTCGGCAACGGCCACCTCTGGGACCAGAAGGTGCCGCACTTCGCGGGCGAGTTCACCGGCAAGACCATCCACTCGGGCTCGTACAAGAACACGGGCGACATCGAGGGCGATCGCGTGCTGGTGGTGGGCGTCGGCAACTCCGGCTGCGACCTCGCCGTCGACGCAGCGCAGCACCACCTCAAAGTTGACATCGTGATGCGCGAGGGCACCCACTTCCAGCCCAAGATGTACTTCGGCGTGCCCCGCCAGGAGGTGCCGTGGCTCGCAGATTTCGCCCCCGACGAGGTCGACCTCCTCGCGCGACTGCTCGCCAAGGTCTCGATCGGCGAGGCGAAGAACTACCCGGGAATGCCCGAGCCCAAGTCGCGCACGCTCGCCGACGGACGCGCCGTCGTCAACACGCTCATGCCCTACTGGGTGCACCACGGCCGCATCGGCATCGTGCCCGGCATCGAGCGCTTCGAGGGCAAGGAGGTGCACTTCACCGACGGCTCGGTCAAGGAGTACGACACGATCCTGTGGGCCACCGGTTTCCACGCCAGCCTGCCCTTCCTGAACGAAGACTTGATCGAGCGCTCGGGCGGTGTGCCGCTGCGCTACGCGGCGGGCATCGTGCCCAAGGGCCTCGAAAAGCTCTACTACATCGGGCTCTCGGCCCCCCGCGGCCCGCAGATCCCGGTCTACGGCACCCAGTCCAAGCGCGCGATCGAGATGATCAGGCTGCACGAGGCGGCGTCGGGCGGCTTCGCCCCGGTGCAGGCCTACCTCGCTTCGCTGCAGGAGCCGAACGACGTGATCGACATCGTGCGCGCGACCTGGGAGGACGAACTCGCCGACACCGACCGCCTGCTCGCGGCCTACGCATCGGCGCGGCCCCACGAGGAGTCGCTCGCCTCGGCGTCCGCCGCCTGAGGCGCGCGCGAGCCGCGGGCAGCGGCGCGGGGCAGAGAAGCAAAGGTGGCGCAGGGAAGCAGAGGGCGGGGCGGAGCGAAAGACGATAGCATCGCACGTGATGCCTAAACTCACGAGACGCGCGCCGGGATGGGCGATCGTCGCAGCTCTCGCCTTCGCGGGGCTCACCTCCTCGTTCATGTACACGCTGGTCGTGCCCCTGCAGAACGAGCTGCCCGAACTGCTGCACGCCTCGCGCGAGGACACGAGCTGGGTCGTGACCATCACGCTGCTCGTGGCGGCGGTCGCGACGCCGATCTCGGGCAGGCTCGGCGACATGTACGGCAAGCGGCGCGTGGTGTTCGTGCTGCTCGTCTGCCTCATTCTCGGTTCGCTGGTGGCGGCCCTGTCTTCCTCGGTGGTCGGCGTGATCATCGGGCGCGGCCTGCAGGGCATCACGACCGGGGTGATCCCGCTCGGGATCGCGATCATGCGCGACGTACTGCCGCCGGCGCGGCTCGGCACCGCGGTCGCGCTGATGAGTGCCACTCTGGGCATGGGCGGGGCCATTGGCATGCCTCTTGCCGCATATATCGCCCAGAACGCCGACTGGCACACGCTGTTCTGGATGGCGGCCGGGCTCGGAACGCTCAACATCGTCGCCATCGCGCTCATCGTGCCCGAGGACACGCTGGTGTCGGGAGGCCGGCTCGACCTGCTCGGCGCGGTGGGTCTCGCGGTCGGGCTGAGCGGGCTGCTGCTCTTCGTGTCGCGCGGGGCCGACTGGGGGTGGGGGTCGCCTCTCGCGATCGGCTCGGTCTCCGTCGGCGTCGTGGTGCTGCTCGTGTGGGGCGCGTATCAGCTGCGGGCGCGCAACCCGCTCGTCGACCTGCGGGTCGCGGTGCGGCCGACGGTGCTGCTGACGAATCTCGCTGCGATCGGCATGGGCTTCGCGCTCTTCGGGTCGAACGTCACATTTCCGCAGCTGCTCGAGATACCGAGCGAGACCGGCGTGGGATTCGGGCTGACCATGATCCAGGCGGCTCTCTGCATCATGCCGGCCGGCCTCATCATGATGGTGCTGTCGCCGCTCTCGGGCCTGCTGGAGCGCGTCTTCGGAGCCCGGCCGCTGTTCGTCATCGGCACGGCCTCGATCGTGGTGGCTTACGTGTACGTGCTGCTGTGGTCGAGCGAGGTGTGGCACATCGTGGTGGCCAACGCCCTCATCGGCGTGGGCATCGCGTTCTCGTTCGCCGCGATGCCGATGATCATCATGGGGTCGGTGCCGGCCAGCGAGACCGGAGTGTCGAACGGGCTCAACGCGCTGTGCCGCTCGGTCGGCACCTCGAGCGCCTCCGCGGTGATGGGCGGCGTGCTCGCGGCGATGAGCACCGACTTCGAGGGCAGTGCTGTGCCGACGAGCGAGGCGTTCGCGGTGTGCTTCTGGATCGCGATCGCGGCGGCGGTCGTCGCCACGGTGCTCGCGCTGCTGATCCCGCGCGCGCCCGCCCCCGAGCCGCACCCGTCGCTGCCGCACGATCAATAACTGATCCTCGTACCGCAGCCCCTATCGGCACGATCAATAAGCGTGTCAGTGGCGCGGAGTACCCTGGAACGGTGACCGCACACAATGGACTCCACGCCATTCCCACCGACGACCGCGCCTGGTTGATGGCCGCCCTCGAAGACGCCCTGAGGGGCGGGGCTCCCGTGCTGCCCTACGACGTGGCGTCCGATCCCGAGCCGATTGCCGAGCTGCAGCGCGCCGAGCTGCCCGAGGGCACGGCAGTCGTGCTGCGCACCTCCGGCTCGACCGGCGTGCCCAAGGCCGTTGCTCTCTCTGCGGCGGCGCTGGTCTCGAGCGCCGCGGCCACCCACGCGCGGCTCGGCGGTGCCGGGCAGTGGCTCGTGGCGCTGCCGTCCCACCTCATCTCGGGGTTGCAGATGCGGGTGCGCAGCGAGGCGAGCGGCATCCACCCGCGCTTCTACGACGCGGGCGCATCGGGCTTCGACGCCGCGAGCCTGCTCGAGGCCGCAGAAGCCTCGGGTGCGCTCGACGCCGATCGCAGCTACGTGTCGCTGGTGCCGGTGCAGTTCGCGCGGCTGCTCGATCTCGCGGAGCGGGATCGCGACGCCGCCGACGCACTGCGCGGTTTCGACGCCGTGCTGGTCGGCGGCCAGGCCCTGCCGCTCGCGCTGCGCCGCCGCGCGTACGAGCTGGGGGTTGCGCTCAAGCGCAGCTACGGCATGACCGAGACCTCTGGCGGCTGCGTCTACGACGGCGTCGAGATCGGCGACGTCCAAGTGCGCATTCGGGCCGGAGAGGTGCAACTGGCCGGTCCGACGCTGGCACTGGGATACGTGGGCGATCCCGCGCTCACCGCGGAGCGTTTCGTCGAAGACGCTGATCGCGACGGCACCCGCACCCGCTGGTACCGCACCGGAGACGCCGGCGAACTGCTGGGCGGCATGCTCACCGTGACCGGGCGACTCGACCGCGTGATCGTGTCAGGCGGCGTCAACGTCTCGCTCGACGAGGTCGAACGCGCGGTGCACGAGTTCGCGGGGTGGTCGGGCGCGGTCGCGCTCGGCACCCCGCACCCCGAGTGGGGAGAGCGGGTGTCGCTGGTCGTCGAGGCCGATAGCGGGGCTGAGATGGCAAGCTTCGACGAGGTGCGACAGGGGGTGCGCGATCGGCTCGGCCCGGCCGCGGCCCCCGAGTGGGCGACCGAGAGCGAGGAGATCCCGCGCCTCGCGGGCGGCAAACCCGACCTCGCCGCGCTCGAGGAGTGGCTGGGCCGTCTGCGCGCGAGCTTCAAGCAGATTCGCGGAGCCCACCGTGCGCCCGGCGCGCACGGTGGGCACGGAGAACAAGAACAACAGGGCACGACCGAGCAACGGAAGGCGGAGCAGTGAGCGCGAAAGACCTGCGCAAGTCGGGCAATCCCGCACGGCGGGCCGCAGCTGAGCGACAGGTTGCGGCGGGCGAGCCCCCGCGCATCACCTGGCGCAGCTGGGTCGGCGGCGCGCGCCTGCGCACCCTGCCGCTCGCCGTCGCGCCCGTCGCGGCCGGTGCCGGTGTCGCGCACATGGTGCACGGCTTCTCCCTGCCGCTCAGTCTGCTCGCGCTCGCCGTCGCCGTGTTTCTGCAGATCGGCGTCAACTACGCCAACGACTACTCCGACGGCATTCGCGGCACCGACGAGTTTCGGGCGGGGCCTGCGCGGCTCACGGGTTCAGGGCTCGTCAACCCCAAGCGGGTGCTCGCCACCGCGCTCGTGTTCTTCGCGCTCGCCGCGGTGGCGGGCCTCGTCGCCGTCGTGATGAGCGGGCGCTGGTGGTTCTTGGCCCTCGGAGTGCTCGCGATCCTCGCCGCCTGGTTCTACACGGGCGGCAAGCGGCCCTACGGCTACGCGGGCCTCGGCGAGGTGATGGTCTTCATCTTCTTCGGACTCGTCGCGACGGTCGGCACGGTCTACCTGCAGACCGACATTCAGACGCAGGAGGCGTGGTTCGCCGGTGCCGGTGTCGGCTTCTTCGCGGTGGCGGTGCTCGTCATCAACAACGTGCGCGACATTCCGACCGACACGCTCGCGGGCAAGAAGACGCTGGCCGTGCGCATGGGGGATCGCGCCTCGCGCGTGCTCTACGTCGCGTGCGTGCTGCTGCCCTTCGCGGTGCCGGCACTCTTCGGCTTCGTGAACCCCGGCATGGTGCTCGTTTGGCTGGTGCTGCTGGCCGTCGCGCCGTGCATTCTCATCGCGGTGACGGCGAAGACGCCGCGCGAGCTCATTCTCGTGCTGCAGCTGACGAGCTTCGCGGCCCTCGCCTACGGCGTGCTGCTCGGCGTCGCCTTCGCGTTCTAGCGGCAGCTCGGGCGGCAGCTCCCAGCACCCCGGCGCAACCCCTCAGAAGACCTTGCCGGGGTTCATGATGCCGCGCGGGTCGAATACCGCCTTGACCGACCGCTACAGCTCGTACGAGTCGTCGCCGAGTTCGCCCCTGAGCCAGTGCCGCTTGAGCACGCCGACGCCGTGCTCACCGGTGAGCGTGCCGCCGTACTCGGTCGCGGCCACGAACATCTCGTCGGCCGCCGTCCACACCTCGGCGGGAACCTCTGACCCCTCGTACACGAAGGTGGGGTGCAGGTTGCCGTCTCCCGCGTGCGCGATCGTGGGGATGAGCACGCCGTGGCGCTCGGCGATGCGCTCGATCTCGGCGAACATCTCGGGCATTCGGGATCGCGGCACGGCCACGTCTTCGATGAGCATCGTTCCAGCGGCAGACAGTGCCGCATTCACGCTGCCGCGAATGCGCAGCAGCCCATCGGCCTCGGCTTCGGTTTCGTACAGGCGCGCGACGCCACCGTTCTGCTCGACCAGCTCCAGCGCTCTCGCGCCCACGGCCGCACCGGTGCCGGCGTCGAACTGCACGAGCAGGTAGCTGCCGCCGTCGCTCGTGCCGAGCAGCCGCTCGAACTCCTCGCGGCCGAGCAGATCCCGAATCATGCCGAGCGTCGTCGCGTCCATGAGCTCCATCACGGCGGGTCTGAGGCCGGCTGCCGTGATCGCGGCGGAGGCCGCGGCTGCTGCGGCAACGTCGGCGAACAGCGCCCCGATGGTCGCGGTCTCACCGGTCGGCCGCGGCAAGAGACGCACCGTCGCCCCGACGATCACGCCGAGCGTGCCCTCCGAACCCACGAACAGCGCCGTGAGATCGTAGCCGGTGACGCCCTTCACCGTGCGCCGTCCGGTGCGCAGCAGCCTCCCGTCGGCCAGCACCACGTCGAGGCCGAGCACGGCCTCGCGCGTGACCCCGTACTTCGCGCAGACGAGCCCGCCCGCGTTGGTCGCGATGTTGCCGCCGACCGTCGAGATCCGGCGGCTCACGGGATCGGGCACGAACCACAGACCCCGGGCCTGCACGGCCTCGTTCAGTTCGGCGTTGATCACGCCGGGCTCGATCACCGCGTACTCGTCGTCGGCGGAGATCTCGAGGATCCTGTTCATGCGCTCGACGCTGAGCACGATGGATCCGTCGGTGCCGTTCGCGCCGCCCGCGAGCCCGCTCCCCGCGCCGCGCGGAACCACCGGTGTGCCGGTCTCGCTCGCAATGCGCAGTGCGGCACGCACGTCTTCGACGGTGCGGGCTTCGACGAGTGCGAGCGGAAGCCCGTCGGCGACCCAGCCCGAGCGGTCGGTGCGCACCGCGTCCAGGCGATCGGGGTCGGTGACGACGAACTCGTCTCCCAGTGCGTCGATCAGCGCGGCGAGCACGCTCTGCGCGCCCTCTGGACCCTGCGCAACCGGCGTGCCCTGCGCACCCGCTGTACCCGCCGCACCCCGCGAATCAGGCGTGCTCAAGGGCCGGCTGCTTCGGCGTCTCGACGAGGTCCTGCGCGTGCAGCAGGTTGCTCGCGCGGGTCTCGGGCAGCTTCAGCGCGAAGAAGATGATCGAGACGACCACGACGAGCGCGAGCATGTAGAAGGCCGGCGCGAAGTACAGGCCGGTCGATGCGATCAGCCAGGTCGAGACGAGCGGTGCGGTGCCGCCGAAGATCGTGTACGAGATGTTGAAGCAGATCACGGTGCCGCTGACGCGGTGACGGGTCGAGAACGACTCGAGAATCGTCACGCCGAAGACGCCGTAGTACATGCCGAACACGGTGCCGAAGATGATCTGGCCGACGAGCGCGCCGGTCATCGTGCCGCTGCCGGCGATCCAGAACGCGGGCAGATAGGTCACGAAGATCGCGATCAGCATCGCGGAGAGCACCGGGCGTCGGCCGAAGCGGTCGCTCAGCGCGCCGCCGATCCAGAACGCCGCGAAGGCGATGAAGAGCGCGATGCCGTTGCTCAGCAGCGCCTGCTCCTGCGGCAGCTCGACCGTCGTCGTGAGGAAGCTCACCATGTAGCCGCTGAGCGTGTAGAAGCCGAGGGCGCCGATCGCGGCGAGGGCGAGGGTCTGCGCGATCGCCTTGCGGGTGGGGATGTCGATGATCTTCGAGCCCGATGCCTGCGCGACGCCGGCGGTGGATCCCACGGCCTCGAACACCGGCGACTCGTTGATGCGCTTGCGAATGTACAGGCCGATGAGCGCCATCGGGCCGCCGATGAGAAACGCGATGCGCCAGCCCCACGCCTCGTACGCCTCGTTGCCGAGACCGTTGATGAGGCCCCAGACGATCAGCGCCGCGACGACGGAGGGCAGTGTGGTGAAGCTGTAGGTGAAGGAGAGGAACAGGCCGCGCTTCTCGCGGGGCGCGTACTCGCCGACGAAGGCGTTCGAGGTCATCGTCTCGCCGGCCGCCGAGAAGCCCTGCACCAGGCGGCAGAAGACGAGCAGGATCGGTGCGAGGATGCCGACCTGATCGTAGGTGGGCAGCAGGCCGATCGCCATCGTGCCGCCGCCCATCATCACGATCACGATCACCAGCACGCCGCGCCGGCCGATCCTGTCGCCCAGCAGGCCGAACACGATGCCGCCGATCGGGCGAATGGCGAAGCCGACGGCGTAGACCGTGAACACCGAGAGCACGCCGGCGACCGGGTCGTCGGTGGGGAAGAACAGCTTCGCTATGATCACCGCCGAGTAGGCGTAGATGACGAAGTCGTAGAACTCGACGAACTGGCCGATCGCGGAAGAGGTGATGACACGCCTCAGCGGCGGCCGGGTGCTCGTGCCCGCCGCCTGTGATGGGTGCGGGGCACCTGAAGTCGATGCGCTGGAGGTCATGATGCGTTCCGATGCGTTGGCGGGACGGCCCTGGGGCTGCCCGGTGAGATCGCCCGGCGGCACTGCTCGCCGGGACTGCGGAGACCGGTTTCGCAGAAACCGAATCACTGCAGTATGGGCCACCGGTGGCACCGTGACAAGCAGATGACGTTTCGTGACGCGCGCTGCGGTTCGGGATCGCGCCGCGCCCGCTATGCGCGCGCGGCTGGGTCGGCCGAGCCGTTCCCGTCGCTCGGACCCGCTGCCTCTGTTGCCTCCGCTGCCTCTGCGTCGCGAATCGTCTGGGCTCTGTCGGCCTCGTCGATCGCCTCGTCTTCGACGATGTCGTCGTGCTCGCGACCCTTGGTGCGCCAGGCGTAGATGCTCTCCGAGGCGGCATCGCGCGGCTTCGAGAGCAGCAGCACCGAAAGCGAGAGGCTGATGAGCGCCGCCAGCACCACCGCCACGAGCGCCGACAGCATCATCGACAGCCCGATCACGATGCACAGCACGTAGACCAGGGCGAATGGCACGGCGAAGAACAGCAGACGCAGAGCTGAGTAGACGAGCCAGGCGGAGCGGTGGTTCTTCATCCAGCCGATTGTACCCGGGGTATGTTTGGTGAATCCGGGGTGCGGTCGGCGAGATCTCCGACCAGGGACGTGTCAGCCCCGGGCGATACAGTGGGGGCATGGTTCGGTTCGTGATCATCGGTGTCGTCTTGGCGGTGGCATTCACGCTGTATGCGCTGATTGACGCCGCGATGACCGATGCCTCCAGGGCGCGGGGGGTGAGCAAACCCGTGTGGATCGTGCTCATCGTTCTGCTGCCGGTGATCGGCGGCGCGCTCTGGTTCATGCTGGGCAAGGGCTCGGGGGCTCCTCCGGCCCCGACTCGGGCACCCGACGACGATCCTCGGTTCACGGGCACCCGCATGTCGGGCGAAGACCTCGACGCGCACATGCGCGACCTCGAGGAGCGCCTGCGAGAGCTCGACGACGAGGTGTACCCGGGCGAGCAGCAGGAGTCCCGAGCGACTGACGGCACGGACGACGGGGGCAGCGACGGTGCGGAGGGCGACGCACCCGCGGGCGACCCGTCGACCGAGCAGCCCGAGCAGAAGGATCACCGTCGCGACGATCCGAACTCCACGCAGCGATGAGCGCTGCGCCGTCCTCGATCTTCGCGGTCGAGCTGCTGGGCGAGTTCGTCCGCCGCGGCGTGACCGACGTCGTGGTGTGTTCGGGATCGCGCTCGCAGGCGCTCGCGCTGGCCGCCGCCGCCGCGGAACGGGCGGGTGCGATCCGCCTCCACGTGCGCCTCGACGAGCGCTCGGCTGCCTTCTTCGCCCTGGGGGTTGCGCGCGAAACGGGACTCCCCGCACCGGTCATCGTGACCAGCGGCACCGCGGTCGCCAACCTCGTGCCCGCGGCCTACGAGGCGCATGAGGGGCGCGTTCCCCTCATCGCGCTCACCGCCGACCGGCCCGTCGAACTGCGGGGCATCCGCAGCAATCAGACCACGCGGCAGGCGGGCATGTTCGCGGAGGTCGCGCGCCTCTCGCTCGACGTCGCGGCCCCCGAGTTCGACGCCGAGGGGGAGCTGCGGGTGCCGTCCGGGCACGATCCCTCCGCGCTCGCCGCCGCCGCGCTCGCCGCCGCGCTCGGCGCGCCCGGTGCGGCCCCCGCCGGGCCGGTGCAGCTCAACCTCGCCTTTCGCGACCCGCTCTCGGGCACCGGGGGCTTCGACGAGATGATCGCGCGCGGCTTCGAGGCCGCTGCCGCAGAGGCTGCGCTCGCGGCTGCGGGCGTCGATCCCGATCCCGCGCCGCCGTCTGGTGCCGGCCCCGAAGCTCACTCGACCCCGCCCTCCGGCGACTCCGTCTACACCCACAGCGGCGATGCCCTCGCCGTGGTCATCGCGGGGGCCGACGCCGGGCCGGACGCCGAGGAGTTCGCGCACGCGGCCGGGATCCCGCTGCTCGCCGAGGCGATCAGCGGCGCGCGATACGGGCGCGAGGCCATCGCGGGGTACGCGACGCTGCTCGAGGCCGAGCGCGGCGCAGGCGGCGATGCCGGCGACGGAGTCGATGGCGGGCCGCCGCTGGGCGAGCTCGTGGAGCAGGCGATCGTGTTCGGGCACCCCACCCTCACGCGCCAGGTGCCGGCGCTGCTGCGGCGCGACGATGTCGATGTGGTGGTGGTGGATCCGCACGCGGCACCCGCCGGTGCAGGCTCCGGCGCTGGCACTGGCGCTGTCGACCACTACGATCCGTCGGGCCGAGCGCGCATCGTGCGCGCCGCCGTCGTCGCCCCCGACCACGACCCGCGGGCGCTGCGCCGCTGGCTCGGCACCTGGGTCGTCGCCGACCGCGAGCTGCAGCGCGAGCGCAGCACCGTGCACGAGCCCGACCTCGACGCGGCGCTCGCCACCGGGTACAAGGAGCGCAGCGCCTACGCGCGGGCCGAGGTCGCGACGATGCGCGAGCCGGTCACCCGCGAACTGCTCGCCGAGAGCGTCTGGCGCGCGACCTGGCCGCACGACCGCCTCGTGGTGGCGGCCTCGCGGCTCGTGCGCGTGCTCGACGGCATCGCTCCGCCGCGCAAGCTGCGCGTCCACGCGAACCGCGGCCTCGCGGGCATCGACGGCACCGTCGCGACGGCGCTCGGCATCGCGGCCGCCAGCCAAGAACTCGACGACCCCGCGAAGGCTGCCGGCACGACCCGCGTGCTGCTCGGAGACCTCGCGCTGCTGCACGACGCCGGGTCGCTGCTGCTGCCGGAGGGGGAGCCGCGCCCGCGCGTCCAGCTCTTCGTCGGCAACGACGGGGGCGGGTCGATCTTCGACGGCCTCGAGGTGGCCGGGGCGGTCGACCCCGAGCTGTTCGAGCGGGTGCTCTACACGCCGCAGCGCGTCGCGCTCGAGCACCTGGCGCTGGCCTACGGGTGGCGGTACTGCCGCGTCGCCACGCGCGGCGAACTCGACAGCCTCCTCACCGAGCCGGTCGCCGCCCCGACCCTCGTGGAGATCCCGCTCGCACGCTAGCGGCGGCCCCGGCCCCCCTGCCCTGCCCTGCCCTGCCCTGCCCTGCCCGGCCCCCGCCCGGCCCTGGCCCTGCCCTGCCCGGCCCCCGCCCCGCCCGGCCCTGGCCCTGCCCTCCCGCTTGGCCCCGGCCCCCCACTGCCCCCTATTCCGGGGCTCTGGAAGACGCATAGGGTCGGTATAGCGCCTGATACCGACCATATGCGTCTTCCAGAGGGGGTCTCGCGAGTGGGTGAGAGTGCGAGGGGAGGGGCGTGAGAGGAAGGGGGGAGGGGCGCGAGAGGAAGGAAGCGGGGAACTGCGGGCGGCGGGCGGCAGGGAGAGGAGAGAGGGTGCTGTGCGGTACCCACGGCGGGGTGCCGCTACAGTGCAGTGCGAGAGCGTCGCCTGGTGTCCTGCGCCGGGATATGTGAAGCGAACTTCCGGCGCGGGGTACTAGCGCGCGAACGCCTCGGTGATGGGGCGCAGCTTGGAGACGGTCTCGGCGAGTTCGTGTTCGGGATCCGATCCCGCGACGATGCCGCCGCCTGCGCTCGCAATGACGGCCCGCGATCCCGCGCCGGTGCCCGCACGCGTACCAGGATCTTCGCCAGCACCCGACCGCAGGCTCTCCGCCGACTTCGAGTCCGCCCTGGCTCCGATCTCGGCCTCAGCAGGCACCCCCGAACTGACACCGGTGCCGGATCCCGCGTCGGCCGGTCCCGATTCAGACCCGGATTCCGCACCGATCGGCCCCAGCTGGGCGCAGCGCAGCGCGATGACCCACTCGCCGTCGCCGACGGCGTCGATCCACCCGACGGCACCCGAGTAGCGGCCGCGGTCGAACGGCTCCAGCTCGGCGATTGCTGCGACCGCGGCCCCGGTAGGAGTGCCGGCGACCGCGGCCGTCGGGTGTAGCGCCCCCACGAGCTCCAGAGCCGAGCTGCACTCGTCGAGGCTCGCGCCGAGGTCGGTGGCGAGGTGCCACACATTGGGCAGTCGCAGCGGAAAGGGCTCTTCGCTGGTGCGCAGTTCGCGCACGTGGGGGGCTAGCGCCGTCACCGCGCTCTGCACCGCGAAGGCGTGCTCGTGCTGCTCCTTGGCGCTGGTCAGCAGCTCGTCGCGGGCGCGGGCGTCGCGCTGCTCGTTCTCGGGGTGGCGGCCGCGGGTGCCGGCGAGCACGCGGGCCGAGACGGCACCGCCCGTCGATCGGATGAGCGTCTCCGGGCTCGCGCCGATGAGGCCGTCGACGGCGAAGGTCCAGCAGTCGAGGTAGCGCTCGGCGAGGCGCGCGAGCGGCACTCGCAGGTCGTCGTCGGCAGCGACCACCCCCGCCACCTGCCGCGCGAGCACGATCTTCTCGAAGTCGCCGCGGTCGATGCGTGTCGCAGCCTCGCGCACGCCGGCGAGGTAGGCGGCGACGGAGTCTTCTGCGCCCCGCGGCCGGGTAGCGCGGTCGGTCGCATCTGGCGAGGGGTCGGCGGCGGTAGGCGCGAAGTCGACGCCGCCCCAGTCGCCGATCGGCGCGGGCGACGGGAGCCGCGGGTGATTCGGCGCGGCGGATCGCGATCCCGAACCTTCGAGTACCGCGTCATCGAGCACCGTGACCTCGGTGACCCAGGCCGACTCGCGGTGTCGGGCGACCAGCAGGCGGGGCACGATGAGCACGCTCTCGGCCGCGCTGTCGTCGGCGAATGCAAAGGCACCGAGGGCAACGAGACCGGTGCCCGGCATGCGCACGGGGTCGTCGATCTCCGCGGCTGCTGCGATCTCGCGCCAGGCCGCTGCGGCGTCGGTGAAGCGCGTCGGGCCCGAGAACGCGAGGCGCAGCACCTCGCCGATGCCGACGCAGCCGCGGTCGCCGCGATGCCACAGCAGGGGATCGCGCGGGTCTGCCAGCGCGACCAGCTCGGGCAGAGAATCCAGGGACCGGGTCACCGCGCGCAGTCGGGGCACCTCGCGATCCGTCGTCACCCGCACCAATCTACCCGTTCGCCCTGTGGTGCCGGTGCTCCTCTGCTCCGCCGGTGTCTCGTGCGCACGGAGCGCAGCTTGTTCGCTGGTCGGAAATGCACGCTAAAATCGGCTCTTGTGACGTATCCGTGGGTCATCGCCCGGGGAGCCGGGGCCGGTGACCGCCGTGGGTGAGCATCGCAAGGCCGATTAACGCGTCGGTCGAGCGGAACCCGAACGCGACCCGCAT
>JBKEBN010000017.1:0-84004 GCA_047973175.1 Leucobacter sp. | reverse complement strand
CGAGCATCATGCCGAGGGTGACGATGAAGGAGGGCACTTTGAGCAGGGTGGTGACGAGCCCGTTGATCAGGCCGACCGCCAGGCCGATGCCGATCAGCAGGAGCAGCACCGGTACGGTCTTCGCGTCGTCCTGCCCGACGAGCGTGCCGACGAGCACCACCTGCACGGTGACCAGGGACCCCATGGAGAGGTCGAACTCGCTGCTGACGATCACGAAGTACTGGCCGATCGCGACAATGGCGATGGGCGCGACGCGCTAGATGAAGCGCACGAGCTGGCCGAGTTCGGCGAACGACGGGTTCAGCACGATCACGGCGATGAGCAGCACGGCGAGCAGCAGGTAGACCGCGTGCCGCGGGCTCGCGAGATTGCGCCAGACTCGGGCCGCGCTTCCGCCGGTGGATCGGGTGGCGTTCATCTGGCGCCTCCTTCGGTCACGGGCTCGGCTTCCATGACGTGCTCGGGCTCGACCTCGGCTCCCGCCGCGGTGAAGCGCTCGCGCCGCACCACGATGCTGCGGCTCGTGTAGACGGCGACCGCGACGATGATCACGGCCCCGCGCACCATGTCCTTCAGGAACGGGTTGACCTGCATCACGCTCATGAGGTTGTCGAGCACGGCGAAGATCGCGACGCCCCCGATCGTGCCCCAGATGGATCCTCGGCCGCCGATGAGCAGGGTGCCGCCGAGCACGACCGCGGCGATCGAGAGCAGGTCGTAGCCGCCCTGCACGCCCACGGTGGGGCTGCCGACGCCGAGCCGGCTGGCGAGCAGCAGCCCGGCGAGCCCCGCGAACACCGAGCACATGACGTGCGCCCAGATCAGGGGCCAGCGCGTGCGCACGCCCGACAGCCTGGCGACCTCGGCGTTGCCGCCGACCGCGAACAGGTGGTGGCCGACGGTGCTGCGGGCGAGCCAGAACGCCATCAGCGCCGCGAAGCCGAGCATGACGAGGGTCGAGATCGGCACCGGACCCAGCCCCGTCGCGCCGAAGAGCCGGAACTCCCACGGCGCCTTGCCCGCGGTGCCCTTGTAGTTGGTGTCGAGGTAGCCCTTGAGCATGAGGCCGACGCCGAGGGTCGTGATGAATCCGTGCACCTTGAGATAGGTGACGCTCAGACCGTTCGCCAGCCCGATGACCGCGGCGACGGCGAGCGCGAGCAGCACACCGGGCACGATCATGCCGGGGCGCCCGGCCATCGTCTGCGCCGCGATGAGGCTCGTGAGGCTCACGACGTACGGCACCGAGAGGTCGAGCGATCCGCCGAGGATCACGAGCGTCTGCCCGATCGCGACGAAGCCGAGCACGCTCATGCCGGTGAGGATGTCGCGGATGCTTCCCGGGCTGAGCAGGTTGCGGCCGGCGGTCGCGACGAGCACGGCGCTGAGCACGAGCACGGCGATGAGGGCGAGGAAGACGATCGCGGTCGAGTCCAGGCCTCGCAGGCGGTTCTTGAGTGCGTTCATCGCTCACCCTCCGCGCTGTCGGTCTCGTTCGCGCCGGTCGCGAGCGCCAGCACCGTCTCCTCGTCGGTCGCGCCCCGCAGCTCGCCGGCGATGCGGCCGTTGCGCATGACGACGATGCGATCCGCCATGCCGATCACTTCGGGAGTCTCGCTCGAGATCATGAGGATCGCCTTCCCACGCTGCGCCAGCTCGCGGATCAGACGGTAGACGGCGACCTTCGCGCCCACGTCGATGCCGCGGGTCGGCTCGTCGAGCAGCACCACGCCGGGGTGCGTCGCGAGCCACTTGGCGAGCACCACCTTCTGCTGATTGCCTCCGGAGAGCGTCTACACCTCCTGCTTCGGGCCCTGGCTCACCAGTTCGAGCGAGGTGAACATGCCGGTCGATTCGGCGCGGCTCGCACGCGTGCGCCCGGGGAAGACGCCGCGGATGGCGAGCAGCGCGTTGTCGAGAATCGACTGGTGCAGCGCGAGCCCGGTGCGCTTGCGGTCCTCGGTGACGAGCGCGATGCCGCGCCGCACGGCCTGCCTCGTGCGCTTCAGGCGCACGCGGGAACCGTCGATCTCGAGCTCGCCGCGCGTGAACGGGGCGGCCCCGAAGATCGCCTCGACCAGTTCGGTGCGGCCCGATCCCTGCAGCCCCGCGATGCCGACGACCTCGCCCGCGCGCAGCTCGAGATCGATGCCGTCGAGCTGGGTGTTGCCGCCGCCGCGCACGACGACCCGAGCGTCGCCGATCTCGGTGCCGGGTTCGGGATCGGGGAAGAACGCGCTGATGGGCCGGCCGACCATGCGGCGCACGAGCGTGGGCTGGTCGAGCTCGGCGGCGGGATCGCAGGAGACGAGCGATCCGTCCTTCACCACCGTGATGGTGTCGCAGAGGTCGAAGATCTCCTTCAGCCGGTGGGAGACGTAGAGGATGGCGACGCCGCGCTCGCGCAGACGGTCGATGACGCGGTAGAGGATCGCGACCTCGTGGTCCGCGAGCGCCGCCGTGGGCTCGTCCATCGAGATCACCCGGGCGTTGATCGAGAGCGCTTTGACGATCTCGACGATCTGCTGCTCCGCCACGGTGAGGCCGCCCACGTTGGCGTCGGGCGGAATCCCGGCGATACCGAGATCCTCGAAGAGTGCTTCGGTCTCCCGGCGCATCGCCTTGGCGTCGACGAAGCCTCCCCGCCGGGGTTCGCGCCCGAGGAAGACGTTCTGCGCGACCGTGCGGTGCGGCAGCAGGTTGAACTCCTGGAAGACGGTGGCGACACCGGCCGCGGCGGCTTCCAGCGGGTGCCCGAAGTCGACGGTCTCGCCGTCGATCCGCACCTCGCCGCCGCCCCGCCGGTAGACGCCCGCGATGATCTTCATGAGCGTCGACTTGCCCGCGCCGTTCTCGCCGACCAGGCCGTGCACGGTGCCGGGTACGAGTTCGAGCGAGACTCCGTGCAGCACCTCGACGCCGTGGAACGACTTCCGCACGTCGCTGACCGTGAGCACGGGTTCGACGGGTGTCCGCTCGGCGCTCATGCTCCGCTCACCTCCACCCAGGCCAGTGTGCGCGCCGATTCGAGCACGGCATCGGTGAGGGCGGCGGCGCGCGCGCCGTCGGCGAACGTTGGCAGGTCCTCCGGCCGTTCTCCCTGGGCCGCCGCGTAGGCGTCGCGGACGAACGCGTTGAACGCGTCCTGATAGCCCTGCGGATGCCCGGCCGGCACCTCGCACAGCCGCGCCGCGTCCTCGGAAAGCGAATCGGGATCCCGCCGCAGCAGGGAGTGGCCGCGGCGGCCCACCCAGAGCGTCTCGGGATCCTCCTGTTCGAAGCGCAGGCTCTCTTTCGACCCGGCGAGCTCGATCACGAGGCCGTTCTTGCGGCCGGGGGCGACCTGTGAGATCAGGAAGGATCCGATGCCGCCGCCGGCGAACTCGACGATGAGCGCGATCGCGTCTTCCGTCGTGACCGGCTTGCCGCCGCGCGTGGGGTGCACCGTGTTCGTCTTCGCCGCGAGGCGGGCGATGCGGTCGCCGCTCACGAACTCCAGAAGGTCGACGAGGTGCGATCCGATATCGGCGAATGCTCGCGACGGGCCTCCGTGCCCCGGGGCGACGCGCCAGTTGTCGTCGTCGGCCTCGAGCAGCCAATCCTGCAGGTACTGGCCGGAGACGGTGAAGAGCGCACCGGTCTCTCCTCTGGCGACGCGCGTGCGGGCCTCTCGCACCATCGGATGGTAGCGGTACACGAACGGGACGGCGCCGCCGTTGCCGCGCACCTCGGCTTCGGCGGCCAGCTCGGCGGCGTCGGCGGCGCTCATCGCGAGCGGCTTCTCGCAGATGACGAACGAGCCGGCGCCGAGGGCTCGGCGGGAGAAGTCGACGTGGCTCCAGTTCGGCGTGCAGACGTGCACGACCGGAAACCCGCGGGAGATGAGTTCGTCGGCGTCCATCGACTGCGCGTAGCCCAGTTCTTCGGCGGCGCGGGCCGCGCTCTCCGGGGATCCCGCGGCGAGCGCCTCGAGCCGCGCACCCGCCACGCGAGCCGCGTGACTGTGCGTGCGCGCCATGAAGCCTGCGCCCAGCATCCCGATCTCAGGACCGTGCTTGTTCGTCATCGTCGCAACCACACTCACATTGTGCGCCAAGATTTGCCACTTTTGTCAAACCTCCTGCATAAGTGATCAAACCGTTATCCATCTTCCGTTGTGCTTAACTTGAGCCGTGCCCATCCAGACGCCTGCAGAGCCGCCCGCGCCATCCACCCCGGGCGGGCTGCTCAACCTGCTGCGCGACGGCCAGCCCCGCACGCGCGCCGAACTCGCGAAGATCACCGGGCTGTCACGGCCGACGGTGAGCCAGCGCATCGACCAATTGCTGGAGCTCGGCTACATCGTGCCCGTCGAGGACGCCGTCTCGACGGGAGGCAGACCCTCGGCCCAGCTGGCCTTCAACCCCCGAGCCCGGGTCGTGCTCGCCACCGACTTCGGCGCCCAGCACGCCAGAATCGCCGTCACCGACCTCGACGGCGACCTGCTCGCCCAGATGTCGGCGGCGCGCGACATTGTCGAGGACCCGGAGGCGGCGATCGACTGGGTGCACGACTCGGCGACGGCGCTGCTCGCGGATCTCGGGGTTCCGTCGACGAGCGTCGCGGGCGTCGGCATCGGCGTGCCGGGCCCGGTCGAGTTCTCGACCGGCCGGCCGATCAACCCGCCGATCATGCCGGGGTGGGATCGCTTTGACATCCCCGCCGCGATCCGATCCCGCATCGACACGCCGGTGCTCGTCGACAACGACGTCAACATCATGGCGCTCGGCGAGCAGACCACCGCGTGGCCTCAGACGAGCGACCTCATCTTCGTGAAGGTCGCCACCGGCATCGGCGCGGGCGTGATCTCGGGCGGCACGCTGCGGCGCGGGGCGAGCGGCGCGGCGGGCGACATCGGCCACGTCGCGATTCCGCGCGCGGCGGAGACACCGTGCGCGTGCGGCAATCGCGGCTGCCTCGAGGCCGTGGCCTCCGGGCGCGCCCTCGCCCGCGCGCTGAGCGCACCGGGCTACGAACTGCACCGGCCGAGCGAGGTCGTGGCGCTCGCGAAGAGCGGCAACGTCGCCGCGATCCAGGCTATCCGCCAGGCCGGCCGCGACATCGGCACGGTGCTCACCGCATGCGTCAGTCTGATGAACCCGGCGACGATCGTGATCGGGGGCACGATGGCGCTCGCCGCCGAGCACCTCGTAGCGGGGGTGCGCGAGGTCGTCTACACCCGCTCGATCCCGCTGCTGACGGAGCATCTCACCATCGCCCCGTCGCGCACCGCGGGCGACGCCGCCATCCTCGGCGCGGCCAGGCTCGCGATCGACGCGGCACTGTCGCCGCAGCGGATCGCCTAGGGCACGAGCACCGGGAGCACCCCCGGGATCACGCGGAACCGGAAGGACCCCTCGCCAAGCCGCTCCCCGTCCGCGTAGGCGACGAGCCCGGGGGCCGACACCTCGATGCTCCGGCAGCGCAGCGTCGTCACCTCGGCGCGCCCGAGGTGTTTCGCCCGGAGCAGCAGCGGGAAGAGGCGCAGCAGCCGCAAGCGCCCGATCGACGCGACGTGCGTGACGTCGAACAGGCCATCGCAGGGATCCGCATCGGGGCACATCGACATGCCGCCGCCATAGCTCCGGGTGTTGCCGATGGCGATCAGGATCCCGGGCCGGCGCTCGGCCGCCCCGTCGACGGTCAGCACGAACGGCACCGGGCGCAGACGCACGAGTTCGACGACCAGCGCGAGATAGTAGCGGAGGGGGCCGCGAGGCCGGCGCATGCGGTTGGTGCGCTGGGCGACGCGCGCGTCGAAGCCGAGCGCCGCGATCGTGAGGAACCTGGCGCGTCCATCCGCGCACTCCGCCTCCCCGACGTCGATGTCGCGGATCCGGCCCCGCACCGCGAAGTCGACCGCCTCCGGTCCGAGCGCGATCGGCACCACCGATCCCATGACCCGATCGAGGATCAGGGCGAGCGTGCCGTCTCCGCCGACGACTGCGAGCGCATCCGGACGGCTCTCGACGGCCTCGGTCGCGAGACGCTTCGTCTCCTCGGCTGTAGCCCCGGAGAACACGCGCACCTGCGCACCGAGGCTCTGCAGCCTGAGGATCGCGGCCTCGCCGATGCGCGCGCCTCGCCCGCGGCCAGCGGCGGGGTGCACGAGCACGGCGATGGTCGTAACGCCTCACAGTGTGGCACACCCCGTGTCGAGCGGGAGTCTCAGACCCCTCTCGCGATCTGCACCACCGTGAACGTTCGGTCGATAGTGCCGCAAACGTTCGACCTGAGACACACTGCACAGCATGGCCGAGATCGTCGCACACAATCTGACCGGCTGGGCGACCGCATCTGGGGCCTGCCCGTGTCTACACTCTGGCAGCCCTGAGCGCCGGACCCGAGTCACTCGACGGAGAGCTCGCGACCTCGAGCCACGTAGGCCTCCATCTCCTCCGGAGGCACCATGCTGCCGCCCGTAACCCAGGCGATGTGCGTCGACCGCGCGAACCGCTCAGGCGCGATCCTCTGCAGTTCCAGGTACTCGGGATGGGCGGCGACGCACTCGATGCCGACGACGCCGGCCATCGCCGACGGCTCGGCCCGGAGCCACTCGGAGGCGTCGAGCACCACGAGCGTACGGTACAGGTTGTCGTCGTCGACGGTGTAGTAGCCGTCGATCAGGCGCTGCATCGCGCGGCCCACGAAACCGGAGGGACGGCCGCAGGCGAGACCGTCGGCGGCTGTGACGTTGTCGATGCGGAAATCGCCCACCGAGGTCTCGTCGTGCAGACCCGTCGCGACGCCCAGCAGCATGCTCGGACTGTGCGTGGGCTCGGCGAAGATCGGATGCACGTGGTCGCCGAACACGGTGCGCAGGCCGAAGGCGACACCGCCGGGGCCGCCGCCGACACCGCACGGCAGGTACACGAACAGCGGGTGCTCGGCGTCGACCGTCACGTCGAACGCGCGCAGCTGCGCGGCGAGTCTGCGAGCGGTGACCGCGTACCCGAGGAAGAGGCTCGTCGAGTTCTCGTCGTCCACGAAGTGGCAGGCGGGATCCCCCTCGGCCTGCGCGCGTCCCATCTTCACGGCCTCGGAGTAGTCGGTGTCGTACTCCATCACCGTCACGCCGTGACCGCGCAGTCGATCCTTCTTCCACTGACGCGCATCCGCCGACATGTGCACCGTCGTGCGGAAGCCCAGCTTCGCGCTCATGATGCCGATCGAGAGGCCGAGATTGCCGGTCGAGCCGACCGCGATGCTGTGCTGACCGAAGAACTCGGTGAACTCAGGATCGGCGACCCTCGCGTAGTCGTCGCCCGGACTCAGCATGCCCGCGCCGAGCGCGAGCCCCTCGGCGTGCTTCAGCACCTCGTAGATCCCACCGCGGGCCTTGATCGAGCCCGATATCGGCAGCTTGCTGTCGAGCTTCAGCCAGTACTGCCCCGGCAGTTCGCGGTCAGACCGCTCGGCGAGCGCCGCCTGCAGCCTCGGCACGCCGACCAGAGGGGACTCGAGGATGCCCTGAGTCCTTCCGGTCTCGGGAAACACGGCGCGGAAATAGGACGCGAAGCGCTTCAGCCGGGCCGCGGCGTCGTCGATATCTTCCGAGGTGACTCCGACATCGCCGAGGCCCGCCTCGGTCGGCGTGACGTCGGGCGTGAACCACTCGGTCTCGCGCAGCCCGACGAGTTCCGCGACCACCGGCAGCCGCCGCTGCCACTCTTCAAGCGTGTACCCGTGGATCGATTCCGCACTCATAAAGCCCAGTATCGCCGATCCGCGCCCCCAGCTCGCGTCCGAGCGACGAGATCGAACGAGTCGCCGCTTGCGAGAGGAATGTCATCACGCCGATCATGGTCGCGGCGAACACTCCGATGAGGGTCCATACCTGGGGCTCGGTCACCTCGATCACTCCATGATCATGCAACACCTGCAACTGATCGTGTCAAGAGTGAACGGCAAGGGGAACCGAAACACTACGAAGCTCAGTCGAGATAGTCGGAGAGCAGCCGGGAGGAGACCGGTGCAGCCCGATTCTCTCTCAGCGCGCGGCACGGAGCAGAGCTCACGATGCGCCCGCGCTGCATGATGTGGGCCGTCTGCCCGACCTCGAGCGCGGTCTCGACGAACTGCTCGACGAGCAGCACGCCCACTCCATCGGCGGCCAGCTTCACCAGCGTCTCGACCAGCACCGTGACGACCTGCGGCGCGAGACCCAGGGAGAGTTCGTCGACGAGCAGGTACCGGGGGCGCGTCGCGAGTGCCCGAGCCACCATCAGCATCTGCTGCTCGCCGCCCGAGAGCAGCCCCGCACGCACATCGTGCTTGCCCGCGAGGCGCGGGAAGAGCGCGAAGGCCCGCTCCAGGGTCTCGCGGGAGCGATCGACGACCGCGAGGTTCTGCGCGGCCGTCAAACGCGAGAACAGGCTGCGGCCCTGCTCCACATAGGCGAGGCCGCGAGCGACTCGTCGATGCATGGGAAGCCGGTCGATCCGCTCGCCGTCGAGCACCACCTCGCCCGACACCGGCAGCACTCCGGCGATCCCGTCGAGCAGCGTCGTCTTGCCTGCGCCGTTCGCGCCGAACAGCACGGTGATCTCGCCCGCCGGCACCGAGAGCGAGACATCGCGGCACGCCGTCGGCTCACCGCGACGCACGGTCACACCACGCAGTTCGAGTTCGGTCATCGTGCGGTCTCCTTTCCGAGGTACGCGGCGATCACACGGGGCGATTCGAGAGTATCGGCAACAGGGCCCGACGCGATGATCCGCCCCTCCTCGAGCACGGTCACGGTCGTCGACACCGCCCGCACGAACTCCATGTCGTGCTCGATCAGCAGCACGGCGCAGCCGAACTCCACCGGAACCGCCCGTATGCGCGCGACGAGCGCCGCGCGCTCCTCCTCGACGAGGCCGGCCGCCGGCTCGTCCAGCAGCAGCACCCGGGGGCGGGCGGCGAGCGCGCCGGCGATCTCGAGGATGCGCCGCGTGCCAATGTCGAGCAGTCGGAGCGGTACACGATCCTCCGGGAGCCCGAAATGCCTTCGGGCCGTTCCGCGCGCTTCAGCCGTCGCCGCGGGGGCGGCGAGATGCAGATAGTCGCCCACGGTGACCGTCGCGACCCCGCGGCTCTGCTGGAAGGTGCGGCGGAGGCCCCGCCTGGCGCGCAGGTGGGCGGCGAGCGCGTCGATCCGCGATCCGTCGAGAATCACCGAGCCCGAGTACTCCGCGAGGAATCCCGTCGCGGCGTCCACGAGCGTCGACTTGCCGGCGCCGTTCGGCCCGATGAGCGCGTGCACGTCTCCTTCGCGCACGGAGAGGTCGACTCCGTCGAGAGCGCGGTTGCCGCCGTACGCGACGGTCAGCGCCGAGATCTCGAGGCGCGGCGCCCGCCGGGCCCGCCCTTCTCCCGCGGATCCCTCGCGCTGTTCTGTCGAACGTGCACGCTGTGGATGAACGTGCACGTCGGGGCCGCCTCCCCGCGTGCTCTTTCGGCTCCGAGGTGCACGTTCGACAGTGACGGCATCGGAGGCAGCGGGGACATGCGTCTCGCACACGGTGCGCACATCGCGGAACGCGCGATCCTGCCATTGCGACCGCAGCTGCTCGGCGATGCCGCCGGTGCCGCGTCGCAGCACATCGAACGCGCCGAGCGCGAGCAGCGCATTCCCCACGTCGATCGGCAGTCCGATGCGACGCAGACCCTCGGGCACGAACACGGCGAACACTCCTGCGAGCAGCGCGCCGCTGAAGAGCGCGGCCCCGCAGAGCACGGCGGTGACGAGATGCACCATCGAGGTGAGCGGGCTGAACACATCGGCCGTGAGCAGCCCGTACTGTCCGGCGAGCAGGCCCCCGGCGACGCCGGCGAGCAGCGCCCCCGCCCCGAAGGCGCTCGCCTTCGTCGGCACGACGTTGACGCCCAGGGACGCGGCGCCGCGCTCGCTGCCGCGAACCGCGGACCATCCGAGCCCGTGCGCGGTGCGACCGATCGCGAAGACGCCGAGCTGCAGCAGCAGGAGCGCCCCCCAGGCCAGTGCGAAGAACCAGCGCGGGTCGTCGAACGGCGCGGTAGGGATCACCGGCGTGCCCGATCCGACCCCCGGAAACGCCCCCTGGCGCAGCATGAGATCGAGCGCCGCGGCGAAGCCGAGGGTGACGACCGCGAGCTCGACGCCGCGAATGCGCGCCGTCGCGGCTCCGAGCAAGAGACCGACGGGAGCGGCCGCGAGCCCGCCGAGCAGCACGAGCAGCGGGAACGGGAGACGCGGCCACTCGAGCGCCGCCCACGACACGACCCAGCCGCCCATGCCCGCGAACGACATCTGGCACAGCGTGATGATCCCCGCCTGCCCGGTGACGACGCCGATGCTGCGGGCGATCAGCGCGCTGATCGCGACCGTGCCGAGCAGATAGACCCAGTACACCGGCAGAAGCGCGCCGAGCGTCACGACGAGCGCGCCGACAACGAGCCAAGCGCCCCCGGAGACGACGCGCGGCGCGATCCCGGGCCTACCGCTCCGCATCCCACACCTCCCGCCTGCGCATCCAGATCAGGGCGATGATGACGATGAGGAACGGGAGCGCCCCCCGGTACCCCGACAGCCAATCGATGCGCGCGCCGACGCCCTCTATCGCTCCGATCGCGAGCCCGCCCGCGGCCGCGAACCACACTCGCGAGAACGCGCCGAGCAGCGCTGCGGCGAGCGCGGGCACGACGAGCATCGACATCGACTCGAAAGTCGGATTCCTGGTGGGGGCGATGAGCAGCATGGCGAGCGTCGAGACGGCGCCGGTGACCGACCACGCTCCGACCGCGAGCAGCCGCGAGTTCACTCCGAGCAGCTGCACGGTCGTGGGTCGCTCGGCCATGGCCTCGAGCCTCGTGCCGAGCCGGGTCCGTGTCATGAGCAGCGAGAGGGATCCCGCCACCGCGGCGACGAGCGCGAGGGCCACGATCGTGATGGCTGATACCCGCACCCCGGCGACCGTGAACGACGCCTCGGGCAGCAGGCTCGGCATCGCGCGAGGCGCGTCGCCGAACAGGCGGAAGCCGACGGTGAGAATCACGACGAGTACGACGACCGAGACCGTCGTGCGCACGGTCGCGGAGGGCTCTCCGAACCAGCGGGCGAGCACCCAGCCGACGAAGCCCGAGACGACGGCGCTGACCAGCAGACCGAAGAGCACCGCCGGGACGAGCAGGGCGCCGGCGCCGGCCGCCGAGTAGCAGGCGTAGGCGCCGAGCGCCCCGATCGCGGCCTGGCCCGCGTTGACGACGCCGGTGAGCCGGTAGAGCATGACGATGCACACCGCGAGGATCGCGTACGCCGAACCCACGATGAGGCCGGAGATCACCCCGTCAAGCATCTCTCGACCCTTCTGGGCTGCATCATCGACGTCAGGGCACGACGACCCAGTCGCTCGCCGTCACCCAGCCGTCCTCGGTCGCCTGCACCATGAGGCTCGCCCGATTCGGGTTGTGCGCGTCGGCGTCCGTGAAGACGAACGGCATGCCCAGCAGCGGATTCTCGATCTCGCCGGCGTCGAGGAGCGCCTGCCTCACGGCTTCCGGGGTGATCTCGCCGTCGATCCCCCTCAGCGCCTCAACCATGATCTCGGCCGCCACGTACCCGCCCTGGGAGAGCGAGGTGAGGGGCACTTCGGCTTCGGTGAGGGTGGTGCGCCACTCCTCAAGTTCGGGATCGTCGCCGATGAACGGCACGAACTCCGAGTTGGCGTAGAGCCCGAGCGTGCCCTGCTCGTCGAGCGTGTCGACGACGGCCTCCGAGTAGGCCGAGGTGAGCGTGAGGTAGTCGACGCCGTCGAGCACGTCCTGCTGCTTCGCGGTGTTCATGAACGCGGTCGCGACGGGCTCGTTCGAGTTGAAGACCACGGCTTCGCATCCGGCGTCTCGCACGGCGAGCAGCACGGGGGTGACGTCGTCGCCGAGGTTCACGGTGGTGTCGACGAGCGGCGGCTCGCTGCCGGTCTCCGCCTTCCAGCCGTCGATGAGATCGAGGTAGGGGTCGGTGAGCCCGGCCGAGTTCAGGATCACGGGGCAGACCCGGTCGTGCCCGAGCTCTTCGGAGGCGAAGTAGAGAAGACTCGCATAGCCCTGGATCGTGCCGTTGTTCACGGGCGCGATGTTCGCGGATTCGAAGCAGGTGGGCTCGACGCCGGTGCCGGTGAGCGAGACGATGCCGCGCTGCGCGTAGAATGCGGCGTTCGCGCTGCACTCGACGAGGCTCGCCGATCCGACCATCGCGACGACCTCGTTCTCGTCGACGAGGCGGCGGGCCGCCTGGCTCGCCTGAGCCGGATCGGCGCCGTCGTCCTCCGAGATGAACTCGATCATGCGCCCGTCGATGCCGCCCTCGGCGTTCACCCGGTCGAACACGGCCTGCGCGGCGGCGGGCACCTCGGGGAAGGGCGCGGGGCCGGTGATCGAACTGATCGCGCCGATCCTGATCGGCGCCGCATCCCCGGATGCCTCGCCGTCGCCTGCGCCGCCGGCCGCGGTGCACCCGGTGAGGAGGAATCCTGCGAGCGTCGCGGCGGAGATCGCGGCGAGCGCCCGCTTGCGGTGCATGGTCATATTCGAAGTGCCGCCTTTCTATGGAGTGCTCTGAGTACTGCGCGTGCGCGTTCCGGCTTCCGCCGCCCCGGCGCCCGCATCTGCGGCCTGCGGCCCGGCCTGCAGGGAGACCTGCGCGCTCGCGCCCTTCTTGGGCCATCCGGGGATGCGCACGCGCGGAGTGACCACGTTCCACACGCGGTGGCGCCATGCGCCGCGGATCACGCCCGTGCCGTAGGAGGCGTCGTCGAGCAGGCGCAGTGCGAGGCTGCGGATCGGGCCGAGCCGGGTGGGCCGCAGCAGGTGATCCCGCACCGGCTCCCACATTATCGAGGCGGCGACGCCGCGGGCGAGTCGCGATCGCGGAGTCGCGGCGAGCACGGCCCATCCGATCGGCCACCAGTCCCGGCGCAGCAGGTGCCCCATCCAGAACGCGTCGGACCACACGGAGCGCGCCGTCATCTCGATCGCGACCGAGAACGGTATCTCCGCGCCGAGGATGCGCCGCTGTCTGGCGAGTTCGTAGAGGAAGATCGCGGGAGCGAGGAGGCGCACGACGCGACGCCTGCTCGACAGGGAGGCGACGATGGCGAGGCCGGAGGCCGAGGGCCGCGCCGGGATCAGCCGGCCGGGGTGCCGCTGCTCGAGCGGAGCCGCGGATCCGCCGTACATGCCGCGACGACTGGAGAAGTCTCTCAGCGAGGTTCTCACCTCGTGGTGGTTCACGACGTCGGGCGCGTAGCGCACCGTCCATCCGGCCTCGTGCATGCGCCAGAACAGATCGACGTCCTCGCCCACTCGCATTCCCGGCTCGAAGGGCGGGTCGGTGACGGAGCTGCGGCGCACGATCACCGAGGCGCTCGGCAGCCAGCCGACGGGCACACCGTAGACCACGCGGCTCGGATCGGGCCCCATGTCGAGCTCCGATCGCGTCTCCTCGTAGAGCTCGATCGACGAATCGCCGAGCACGGCGGGCCGCACGCGCGGGCCGAGCGCCCCGACGAGCGGATCGTCGAACAGGGGCCGCAGGCGCGCTATCCAGCCCTGGCTCGCGATGGTGTCCGCATCGATGAAGGCGACGAAGGGCGCCTCGGTCGCCCGGAAACCCGCGTTGCGCGCGCCGCCGGGACCGCTGTTCGTCTGGTTCACGACGAGGCGAGCCCCCGCGGCCCGCGTCACCCGCTCGATGCGCGCCGCATCGGCCTTCGGCGAGGCGTCGTCGACGACGGTGACGGGCACGCCTTGATCCGCGAGCGATGCCAAGCACCGCTCGAGCGGCCCGGCGTCGCCGTAGACGGGGATGACGACCTCGACATCGTCGACTTCGCGCTCCGAGCTCGGAAGGAGGTCTGCGATGCCCCGGTCGAGCAGATAGAGCGCCGCCTCCCGCTCCTCGCGGGTCTCGGCGAGGATCCCCCGCCGGTTCGCCGCATGCAGCTTGCGAGCGAACGGGCGCACGGCCTCGGGCAGCAGCGTCACCTCCCACGGGGAGCCTCCGATGGTCACCTTGCCGGCCCGGAACGCGACTCCCGAGGTCCATGCGAGCGGCACGCGAGTCGTGAACTCGGAATCCTCGAACGTGCGCTCGGGCGGCACGGGATACGGAGGCGAGGGCGGGGGCGTCGATCGCCGCCGAGTCTTCCAGGGCGCCTGCACCGCGACTACTCGACGGTCTTCTCGACCGGGCGGTCGGCGGCGGGCTTTCGCGGTTTCGTCTTCTTCCTCGAGGCGGAATCCGGAGCCGGCTCTCCCGTGGCGCCCAGCACGGCCTCGAAGCCCTCGGGGATCAACAGGTCAGCCGGGCTCAGCTCGGCGATCGACCTGTGCCCGAGGCCGAGCACGGCCGAGTCGAGCCCCATGCGCA
The DNA here is from genome assembly GCA_047973175.1 of Leucobacter sp. Taxonomy (GTDB): domain Bacteria; phylum Actinomycetota; class Actinomycetes; order Actinomycetales; family Microbacteriaceae; genus Leucobacter. The sequence goes on along the minus strand of JBKEBN010000017.1, from coordinate 69,576 downwards.
GCAGATCGAGCACGTTCTCCACGCCCGTCTGCCCGTTCGCGCCGAGACCCCACAGGTAGGCGCGACCGATGAGCACCGCACGGGCGCCCAGCGCGAGCGCCTTGGCCACATCGCCGCCGCGCCGCACGCCGCCGTCGAGCAGCACCTCGATCTGATCCCCCACCGCCTCGGCGACCGGAGGCAGGCAGCGAATCGCCCCCGGCGTCGTGTCGAGGTTGTTGCCGCCGTGGTTCGAGACTGAGATCGCGTCGACGCCGATGTCGACGGCGCGCTTCGCATCGTCGACGCGGGTCACGCCCTTGAGCATGAAGGTGCCTCCCCACTCCTTGCGCAGCCACTCGATGTCCTCCCACGACGGCGGGGGCGTCTGCATCCACTCGCCGTAGGCCTGGAAGAAGGTCGGCGCCGGGCCCGTCGGCGGCTTCAGGTTGGGCGCGGTGAGATCGGGCAGGCCCGCCCTCATCCACAGCGCCGTCCACTTCGGGTTGAGCACGCCCTCGGGCGCCATCTTGATGATCGCGGCGAGATCCATGCGCTCGGGGATCGCGGGGCTGCCCCAGTCGCGTCCGATCGAGAACGACCAGTCGGTCGTGGCGATGAGACCCTTCGCCCCGGCGGCACGAGCGCGCTCCATGCGCTGGATCATCGCCTCGCGAGACCCCGTCCAGTACATCTGGAAGAACGTGTTCTCGTTCGCCTCGGTCACTTCCTCGACGGGCTTCGAGGCGAACGAGCTCAGCCCCATGGGGATGCCTCGCGCCTGCGCCGCCTTGGCGATCGCGACCTCGCCCTCGGGCCGGATCGCCTGCACGCCGGTCGGCGAGATCATCACCGGCATCGACACGGGGATGCCCATGATGCTGGTCGCCAGATCGCGCTCCGGCTGATGCCCCGCGACGTGAGGGGCGAACTGCAGCTCCCCGAAGGCGTCCATGTTCTCCTGCGGCGTGCGGCCGCGCTCGCTGCCGGCGACCAGCGCCGCGTACACCGACGGCGGGAGGAACTGCTTCGTGCGACGCTGCGCTTCGAGTACCGTCTCGAACCAGGGGTTACGCCTCCACGGCCATGCTTTCACGATGCCTCCTTACTGGGAACGGCTTCCGCATCCTGCGATTATATTGACACTTAGTGCCATAAGGGAAGCTCGGCGAGCCGGCGCTCGACTGGTCGTCGCGGACAGACGCGCGGGCCTCGACAACCATGCGAACCCCTACATTCTGGCGTCCAGGCCGCCGTCGACCAGGAGAGTCTGCCCCGTCATGAAGCTCGAGGCGTCGCTGATCAGGAAGTTCAACACCCATCCGATCTCCTCCGCTTCCGCCGCCCGTGCCAGCAGGCTCGCCTCGACCTGAGCCCGAGAGCGATCCGACCAGGTCTCAGCCATATCGGTGAGGACGAACCCCGGTGCGACTGCGTTCACGCGAACACGAGGCGCGAGCTCCTTGGCGAATGCCGTCGTCACATTCTCGAGAGCAGCCTTGGCAGCACTATACGCTGCAATCTCAGGACTCGCGAGACTGTCCCTGCCCCGGATCGACGAGACCAGAGCGATGCTTCCGCGGCCTCTTTCGAGCATCCCCGGCGCAATCGCCTGGACGAAGTTCACCGGTCCGAGAACGTTGGAGCTGTACTCTTCGATCCAGCGTTCGTTCAGAGGCTCGAGCGCCGGTGTTCGCCGCACCGTCCCGAGCGTGCACACCAGGTGGTCGACGCCGACACCCCGGGCATCGAGACTCTCGCAGGCGTCGCGCACCTCACCGGGGTCGGTCCCATCGCACCAGATGGAGAGGGCGCCGATCTCGCTCGCAACGGCGTCGAGTTCATCCGACGGGCGCCTGCCGTGCACCACGACGCTCGCGCCCAGACCTGCGGCGATGCGCGCGGTCGCCGCGCCGATCCCCCGCGAGGAACCGGCGACGAGCACCGTGCGCCCGGTCAGGTCGACGCCTGCGGGCCCTGCGCCCTTGCGCGGCCCACGCCTCGCGTCAGCCGAAGCGGACATCAGTATCCCTCGTCGGCCCACTCGTACCGGATCACGCCGCGCAGGTTCTTCCCGGCCAGAAGATCCTCGAACGCCTGGTTGACGTCCTCCAGCCGGTACTCGCGCGTGACGAGCGAGTCGAGGTCGAGCAGGCCCGAATCCCACATCGCGAGCATCGCCGGGATGTCGTTGCGCGGGTTGCACCCGCCGTTCAACGACCCGGTCAGCGTCTTCTGCCAGAGCACGAAGCTGGACGGATTGATGGGAATGCTCGGCTGGTCGAACTTGGTGAGACCCACGACCGTGGCGTTTCCGCCCTTGCGCACCGCCTCCACCGCCTGGGCTATCGTGTCCGGCGTCGCGATGGCCTCGAAGGAGCAGTCGACCCCCACGCCTTCGGTGAGCTCCAGCACGAACTCCACCGGATCCCGATCCGCCGGGTTCACCGTGTGGGTCGCCCCGAACTCCTTGGCCTTCTCCAGCTTCCAGGGCTCGACATCGCAGGCGATGATTCGTTTGGCGCCCGCGAGGCGCGCGCCCTGCACGATGTTCATCCCGATACCGCCGGTGCCGATCACCAGCACGTCGTCGCCCGGCTTGACCCCGCCGCGGTACACGGCTGTGCCGACGCCGGTCGTCACGCCGCAGGCGACGAGACAGGCGCGCTCCAGGCGGTACTTGTCGTCGACCTTGATCACGGACTGCTTCGGAACGACCGTCCATTCACTGAACGTCGAGATCAGTGTGAACTGGCCGAGCCCCACTCCGTCGTCGTCGTGGAACCGGTACGTGCCGTCCAGCTGAGGCCCCTCCAGGATGTGAGCACCCAGGTCGCAGAGATTGTTCTGGCCGTTCGTGCACCACCGGCAGGTTCCGCAGGAGGGGATGTAGGACATGACGACATGATCGCCCGACCGCACATGGGAGACATTGGCCCCGACCTTCTCCACGATCCCGGCGCCTTCGTGCCCGCAGATCATAGGCAGGCCGGCGAGTTGATCGCCGACGAGCGGATGCCAGTCCGAGTGGCAGACCCCGGAGGCGACCAGGTGGACCAGAACCTCATCGTCCTTCGGCTCATCGAGCTCTACCTCTTTGACGACGAATGGCTGGTTCTGCCCGTAGGCGACAGCGGCACGAGTACGCATGGCGAATCTCCTTCTTCTCTTCTCAACTATTGGGTTGCCCGGTTCAGGCTCGGTTCCGATCGCGACGGCCTCCGGGGCGCGCCGAGGATCAGGTCGGCCCCCTTCTCCCCGATCATCATCGCGGGAGCCTGCGTGTTGCCGCTGATGGTCTCAGGCATGATCGACGCATCGACGACCCTGAGACGCTCGATGCCGCGCACCCGCAGCTCCGGATCGACGACCGCAAGATCGTCGACGCCCATGCGGCAGCTGCCGACGGGATGGTAGTCGGTCTTGGCCCAGCGGGTGATGAAGTCCCGCAGGCTCTCGTCGTCGCTCGCGTGCTCGCCGGGCAGCAGCTCGCGGTCGACGTAGCGGGCGAACGCCGGCGCGGCGAGGATCTCGCGGATGATCCTCAACCCCTGCAGGGAGAGCCGCCAGTCGTCCTCGTCCGCGAGGTAGTCGGGATCGATGATCGGGGTGTCGTCGGGGTCGGCCGAGCGCAGCCGGATCTCTCCCCGGCTCTTCGGCCGGGCGACGTTCGCGAGCACGGTGAAGCCGTGTCCGCTCACCTTCTCCGCGGTGCGCTCGCCGTCCTTCCACTGCACGATCACCGGCAGGAAGTGCAGCTGCAGGTCCGGGCGGTCGAGCGAGGGCGACGTGCGCAGGAACGCCCCGGCCTCCGTGACGGTGGCCGTGGCGGGGCCGGTCTTGAAGAGCGTGTACTGGATGCCGTGCCTGAGCATGCGCAGCGCTCGATCCTCGCCGGTGTAGCTCACCGGCTCTCGACTCGCGACGGTCACGAAGACCTCGAGCTGGTCGTGCAGGTTCTTCCCGACGCCGGGGAGATCGAGCACCGGCTCGATGCCCAGCTCGCGGAGCTCGTCGGCGGGGCCGATGCCCGAGAGCAGCAGGATCCTGGGCGAGTTGATCGCGCCGGCGCTGAGGATCACCTCGCGACTCGCGAGGGCCCGACGGGTCTTCCCGCCCCGCCGGTACTCGACGCCCGTAGCAACACCGTCGGCGACGAGCACACGCGTGACGTCGGCATCGGTGAGAACGGAGAGGTTGCGCCGCTTCCGGACCGGATGAAGGAAGGCGGTGGACGCGCTCTCGCGCCTCGCCCCGCGCTGCGTCACCTGATGGTAGAAGACGCCGTCCTGCTCGGCGCCGTTCGGGTCCGCGGTGAACGGGATGTCGGCTTGCTGAGCGGCCCGCACGAACGCCTGCGACAGCGGGTTGTGCTGCACCTGATCGGCGACGTTGAGCTCCCCCTCGGTACCGTGATACTCGTCGGCGATGCGCTCGTTGCGCTCCTGCCGCTTGAAGTACGGCAGCACCTCCTCGTAGCTCCAGCCGGCGTTCCCCCGCGCATGCCAGTCGTCGTAGTCGCGGCGGTTGCCCCGCACGTACAGCATGGCGTTCAGCGAGGTCGATCCGCCGAGCACCTTCCCCTGCGGCAGGAACATCGAGCGGTTCGCCATGTGCCGCTGCGGCGCGGTGTCGAAGATCCAGTTGACCTTCGTTCCCATCACCTTGCCGAAGCCCGCGGGGATCTTCAGCAGCATGGAGGAGTCCTCGCCTCCGGCCTCGAGCAGCAGCACGCGGTTCCCCGGATCCGCGCTCAGCCGGTTCGCGAGAACGCAGCCGGCGGCTCCTGCCCCGACGATGATGAAGTCGTACGAATCGGTCATATCGACTGCTGCCTACTCGAAGGCGGGAAAGCCGGCGGGCTGGGCGGGCATGATGCCGCGGAAGGCGATGTTCTTCACGTGCGTCATCTCCTCGAAGCTGATCTCGAGGCCCTCGCGCCCGAAACCGCTAAGCTTCCGCCCGCCGTAGGCGATGGCGTCGGGCCGGTAGAGTCCCGTCGCGTTGATCGACACGGTGCCGGCCTGCAGGTGGTGCGCGGCGAACATCGCGGCCTGCGCATCGTTCGTGAACACCGAGGCGTTGAGGCCGAAGTCGGTGTCGTTCGCGATCTCGATCGCCTCGACGTCCGACTCGTAGCGGATCACCGGGAACACGGACGCGAAGATCTCCATGTCGGTCGCCACGTCCGTGCCCGCGAGCACATTGGTGAGCACGGTCGGCGCGAAGTAGTTGCGGTCGGCCGCGCCAGTGCCGAGCACGACCTCGGCGCCCTGCTCGACGGCACGCGCGACCTGCTCGGTCGCGGTCTGAGCGGCGCGCGCGTGGATGAGCGGGCCCATGTCGACGCCTCGATCGAGGTTCGGGTCGCCGATGCGGATCTCGGAGAGTTGAGCGACCAGGCGGCGCGTGAACTCGTCGACGATGTCCGTGTGCACGATCAACCGCTTGTTCGAGCAGCAGATCTGGCCGTTGGCCTGGGTGCGCCCGAACACGGCCTGGGTGATCGCGAGGTCGAGATCCGCGTCCGGCCTGACGATCAGCGGATCGTTACCGCCGAGCTCGAGCATGACCGGGGTGAGCCGCTTGGCGGCCGAACGGGCGACGCTGATACCCGCCGTCGTGCTGCCGGTCAGGGAGAGGATATCGATTCCGGGGTGCTCGGCGAGCGCCGCGCCGACGTCGCGGCCGCGACCGGTCAGCACCTGAAGCGCGTCCCTCGGCACGCCGGCTTCCCAGACGAGTTCCGCGGAGCGGATCACCGTCAGGGGCGCCGCCTCGGCCGGCTTGATGATCACGACGTTGCCCGAGGCGAGCGCCGCCGCGGTCTTGTGCGAGAACAGATCCATCGGGGAGTTGAAGGCGATGATCGCGCCCAGGACGCCGCGCGGCTCGCGTCGGGTGAAGATCAGATCGCTCTCGGTGCCGGGCTGCGCGTCTCCGGGGATCACGGTGCCGTGCTGGCGCATCGCCTCGGCCCCGTAGGAGGCGAAGAGTCGGCTCGCGGTGCCGATCTCGGCGTACGCCTGCTCCCAGGGCTTGCCGTTCTCGTGCACGAGCAGTGCCGTGAGCTCGTCCTGGTGCTCGGAGATGAGGCGGGAGGCCTCGTGCAGGCGCCGCGAGCGCTCGTGCGCGGGAAGCGCGGCCCAGGCCGGGAACGCGGCTCGTGCGCGAGCGACGAAGTCGTCGAGGGTCTCGGGCGTCTGCGCCTCGATCTCGCCGATCTGGGCGTCGTCGGCGGGGTTGAAGACGGGGAGGCGTTCGAGGGTTGGCACGATGGGGGTTCCTTTGCTGCTTCTCTGGATATAGGTTTCGGGTCGCGGGTTCGGGCTACCGAGTCGGCACGAACGGATAGCCGAGCCCGCCGCGGAGGTGCTGCCGGACGGCGTGCCGGCCGAGCATGGTCTCGTGGATCTCGCTGGTGCCGTCGAAGATCTGGGTGACCTTCGCGTCGCGGTGCAGGCGGAGGGTCGGCGAATCAGCCACGAGCCCCTCCCCGCCGAAGATCTGCATGGCTTCGTCGGTGTGCTTCCGGGCCTCGTCGCTGGCGAAGAGCTTGGCCATCGAGATGAGATCCTGATCGCCCCCGTCGCCCTCCGCGAAGCTCTCGGCCGCCGCGAGGGTCAGCAGACGAGCCGCCTGGTAGGCGGTGCTCATGCGACCGATCTTGGTCTGGATGGACGGCAGGTCGCCGATTCTCCCGCCGAACGCCTCGCGCGTCGCCGCGCGCTCCACGCTCAACTCGATCGCCCGGCGCAGGAAGCCGCACGCATAGGAGGCGGCCTCGACGCGGGCCATGTTGAGGCCGTCCATCATGCCCGCGAAGCCGTCGCAGTGGAGCGCGTGCGCTGCGGGTACCCGTACGTCCTCGAAGGTCAGCGTGCCGTTCGGCATGCCGCGGAAGCCTCCGAGTTCGGCGCCGGCCTCGCCGCGCGCCCCGGGATCCGACATGTCGACGACGAGCGCCACGGTCTCGGCGTCTCGGGCTTCGGAGTCGACCTTCGCGAGGACGATGGCGTAGCTGCACATCGGCGCGAGCCCGATCCAGCATTTGCCGCCGTTCAGCACGTACTCGTCGCCCTCTCTCCGCGCGACGGTGGTCATCGCCCGGATGTCGGTGCCCGCCTGCGGCTCGCTGATCGCGAACGCACCGAACATCTCCGCCCGCACCGTGGGCCCGATGTAGCGCTCCCGCAGCTCGGGATCGGCGTAGCGCGCGAGCAGGTAGGTGTGCAGGCGCGCGACGCTCACCGCGAGCGCCACCGGAGCCGATTCCGCCGCGATCCGCTCGGTGGTCTCGTGGACGAGGCCGGTGCGATCGAGTCGGAGCTCGCCGTTCTCGCCGAACAGCAGCGACTGCAGTCCGATCCCCGCCGCCGAGGACAGCAGCTCGGGGAAGAACTCCAGATCGCGGTCGATCGCCGCGACCCGGGGACGCACCTCTTCGACGCAGAAGGCCTCGACTCGGTCGCGCAGCTCCCGCTCCTCTCGCGCGATGCTCTCTGGTTCAGTCATTCGGGATCTCTCCTCGTCCTTCGATCGTGCCGGCCTAGTCCGCGAGCACCAGCCGGGCGACGCTCTCCTCCGTGGCCTCGCCGGCGTCGAGGTCGCCGACGACCCGACCGCCGCGCATGACCAGAATGCGGTCGCAGCTCGTCAGCAGCTCGGGGATCACGGAACTCACCATCAGCACGGCCAGGCCCTGTCTCGCCAGCTCCCTGATGAGGCCGAGGATCTCCTCCTTCGCGCCGATGTCGATGCCCTTGGTCGGCTCGTCGAGGAGCAGGATGCGGGGATTCGTCGCGAGCGCGCCGGCGATGACGACTTTCTGCTGGTTGCCGCCGCTCAGGCTTTCGACTGCGATGTCGGGGCTGGCCACCTTGATCCGGAGCTGCTCGATGTACCTCTCCGCGAGCTCCACGGAGCGCTTGCGCGATGTGAACAGCCCCGGCGTCAGCGAGCCGAGCGCGGCGAGGTCGATGTTGTCCTGCACCGATGCCCCGAGCACCAGACCCTGTTCCTTGCGGCTCTCGGGCACGAGCGCGATGCCGCTCCGGATCGCCGACCCCGGCGAGGGGACGGCCGCGGCGGGCTCCCCGTCGATCGAGACGGTGCCCTCGACGGTGCGATCGGCGCCGAAGATCAGCCGCGCGAACTCGGAGCGGCCCGAGCCGACGAGCCCGGCCACGCCGACGATCTCGCCGGCGCGCACGTCGAGGTCGATGGGCCCGATCCCGTCGCCGTCGGTGAGACCGCGCACGGAGAGCCGCACCTCCCCCGGTGCCCGCTCGCTGTCGGGGAACAGGGAGGAGACCGAGCGGCCCACCATCTTCGTGACGATGGCGTCGGGCGTCGCCTCCTCCTTCGGCATGGTGGTGACGAACTTGCCGTCGCGCAGCACCGTCACCACGTCGGCGAGCTCCTCGATCTCGTCCATGCGGTGCGTGATGTAGACGATGGCGCAGCCGCTCGCCCGCAGCTCGTCGATGATCGCGAAGAGGGTGCGCACCTCGCGCGTCGTGAGTGCCGCCGTGGGCTCGTCGAAGATGAGCACCTTCGGGTCGGCCGCGACGGCGCGCGCGATCTCCACGAGCTGCTGCTGCCCCGTGCTCAGGGTGCCCGCGCGCACCGACGAGGAGAAGGAGACTCCGACCCGGTCGAGCTGGGCCTTCGCCTCCTCCCGGGTGCGCTTGAGGCTCAGCCCGCCGAAGCGGTTGCGGTACTCCCGGCCCATCGCCAGGTTGTCGGCGACCGACAGGTTCGGCGCGATGAGGAGCTCCTGGTGCACGATCGAGATGCCCCTGGCCTTGGCACCCGCGACGTCGAAGGAGCACTCCTCGCCGGCGACCTCGATCGTGCCGCCGTCCGGTCGGTAAATGCCCGCGAGCACCTTCATGAGCGTCGACTTGCCGGCACCGTTCTCCCCGGCGAGCACGTGCACCTGCCCGGGATGGAGGTCGAGATCGACCCCGTCGACCACCGCGACCCCGGCGAACCTCTTGACGATCCCCCTCAGCCTCACGACGGGCGCGGGGGCGGTCTCGACCTCCATCTTCCCTATCCCCAGGGCTCGTAGTCGGCCGCGTTCGAGGCGTCGATCAGTTCGGTGGGAAGCTCGATCAGGTCTTTGTCGGCCTTCTCGCCCTTCGCGAGGCTGATGCCGATCTCCACTCCCTGAGCCGCCAGCGCAGCGGGATCCTGCGCCGCCGTCGCCGTGATCATGCCGCCGTTCAGAATCGAATCGACCGCCGACTTGGCACCGTCGACCGAGGTGATGATGATCTTGACGCCCTTCTGCTTCGCCGCGAGCTCGACGCCCGCCGCGGTCGGATCGTTGATCGCGAAGACGCCGTCGATGTCGGGGTTCGCCGTGAGGATGTCGGTCGCGACCGGCAGCGCCTTGTCGCGGCTGTTGTCTCCGCGCTGCTCGGCGACGATCTTGATGTCGGGGTACTCCTCGAGGGTCTTCTTGCAGCCGGTGACCCGGTCGGCGACGGCCGAGATGGGCGTGCCGTCGAGGATGGCGATCTCGCCCTTGCCGCCGAGCTGCTCGGCGAGCGACTTGCAGCTGACCTCGCCGGCCTGCGTGTTGTTGGTGGTCACCGAGACGTTGGCGTTCTTCGTCACCGAGTCGATGCCGACGACCGGAATGCCTGCGGAGACGGCGCGCTTCACTGCGGGCCCGACGCCGTCGGAGTCGACCGGGTCGATCACGATGAAGTCGACCTGGGAGGTGATGAACTGGTCGATCTGGTTGCTCTGCTCCTGCACGTCTTCGCCGGCCTCCTGAGAGAGCACCTCGAGACCGGCGTCCTTACCGGCCTGCTCGGCGGTGCGCGACTCCATCACGAAGAAGGGGTTCGTGCTGTTGGAGACGGTGACGCCCATCTTCTTGGGGCCGTCGCCGGTGTCAGATCCGCCGCCGTCGGATCCCGAACCCGAAGACCCGGAAGACGAGCAACCGGTCACACCGATGATGAGCGCCGAAGCGATCGCGGCGAGCGTGAGCGCACGCGGAATTGAATGGACAACCTTAGCCATGAGAGTGTTCTTTCGTTCAGGGGTTGGTGGTTGGGAATCGGATGGGATGAGTCGGGAGGCGGTCAGGCCGAGGGATCGTCTGCGATCTCCTGCAGCCGCCGGAATGTCGGGTCGACCTGCGCCGAGAGTTCGTCGAAGACCTCGACGTAGCGGCGGTAGCGCGCGTGCCTGGCCGGGTGCGGCTGCACGGGATCGGAGAGCTCGTGCCACGAATCGATCGTTCCCGCGATGTCTCGCACGTGGCCGGTCGCCGCCGCCGCGACGAGCGCGCCTCCGAGCAGCGCGCACTCTGACTTGGGCATCCGCACGAACGGCACGCCGAGCACGTCGGCCTTGATCAACACCCACAGGTCGGACTTCGCGCCGCCGCCCATCGCGCGCACCTCGGAGAGCGGTTCGCCGGTGATGGCGGGGGCGCGATCCGCCCACGCCGCGTACTGATAGGCGATGCCCTCGAGCACCGAGCGGTAGAGGTGTCCGCGGCCGTGGGCCGAGGTGAGGCCGACCCACCCGCTGCGCAGGTAGGGCTTGGGCGGCAGCACACCGCCCTGGAAGTGCGGGAGCCAGATCAGTCCGTCGGAGCCGGCGGGCACTTCGCTCGCCAACTGCCCGAGGTCGCCGAAGGCCTCCTCGGGCGTGCCCGGATGGTCTGCGATCGTGCTGCGCACCCACTCGGGGCCGAGCCCGCCGCCGTTGACGAAGGAGAAGGAGAGGTAAGTGCCGGGAATCACCCCGGTCGCCGTCACCATGGACATGCGCTCGGTGTCGGGTGCCCACCGGTCGAGGCACATCGAGAAGAGGCTCGCGGTGCCCGCGCTGTCGGAGGCGCGCCCCGACGCCACCACACCCGCTCCGAGGCAAGCGACCACCTGGTCGCCGCACCCGGCGGCCACGGGCACGCCCTCCGGGATGCCGGTGGCCTCGGATGCCGCGCGGGTCACGGTGCCGACCACGCTGAGCGAGTCGACGATGCGGGGAAGCTTCGCGCCGTCGATCCCGAAGCTCTCGACGAGCTCCTCGGACCACTCGCCGCGCTCGGTGTCGGAGAGGTTCGAGAAGCACAGGTTGGGGCGGTCGACGAAGGCACCGTCGGCTCCGAGCCCGGCGAGACGCGCGGCAACGTAGGCACCGGGCACCTGGAAGACCGCGGTGCGGGCGTATGCCGCGGCCCGCTCGCGCTGCATCCAGCGGATCTTGGTGCCGTGCGAGTAGGTGGGCGGGCAGCCCGAGAGCTCGGTGACCCGCCGCGCCCGCGGAGCCATCTCGTAGATGTCGCGGCTGCAGCGGGAATCGAGCCAGGAGTCGAAGGGGGCCGTGGGCAGGAAGTCTGCCCCGAGCGCTCCGATGCCCGACATCTGGCTGGAGAAGGAGACGCCGGCGATGTCGGCCGCGCGGCCGGACCGGGAGACGGCGCGCCCGATGGCCAGGTGGGCCTGGCGCTCGATCTCGAGCAGATCCTGCTCGATGACGCCGGGGGACGGCCTGTCGAGCCGCGACGGCACCGAGACCGTCGCGAGCACCCGACCGCCGAGGTCGATCACCGCGGCCTTGACCAGCGTCGTGCCCATGTCGCACGCGACGAATACCGGCTCGTTCACGGCGTCACCACCACCTTCAGTGCGGCCCCGTCGGCCGCGGTCTCGAACGCCTCCGCCGCGCGGACCAGCGGAAACGTGTGCGTGATGAGCGGCCGATAGCTCTCGGCGCGCTCGGAGAGGATGTCGAGGGCCGCGACGCAGTCGGCGGTGGTGTTCGCGGTGGATCCGGTCACCCCGAGCTCGCGGTAGTGGATGAGGTTCGCGTCGAGCGCGACCTCGCCCGCGCCGCTCGGCAGGCCCGCGAAGAAGTTGATCCGGCCGCCGACCGCGGCGAGCTGCAGCGCCTCGCCGAACACGGCGGGCACCGGGGTCGCCACGAGCACGCAGTCGGCACCCGCTCCGTCGGTGAGCCGCCGCACGGCCTCGGTGAGGTTCTCGGCGCGCGGATCCACCGTCGCATCGGCACCGAAGCGCCGCGCGAGCTCGCGCCGGGCGGCCGAGGTCTGAGACACGATGACGCGCGAGGCACCCCACTGACGCGCCAGCTGCACCGCGAGCAGGCCGATGGGCCCGGCCCCGATCACCGCGAGCGAGTCGCCCTCGCCGAAGTCGAGCGCGGTGAGGCCGCGCAGCACCGCGGCCAGCGGCTCCATGAGCACAGCGTCGAGGGGGTCCATGCCCTCGGGGGTCGGGATCGCGTTGCCCTGTTCGACCGCGCGAACGGGCAGCCGCACCGACTCGGCCAGGCCGCCGTTCATCGTGAGCCCGATGCTCTCGTAGTGCTCGCAGAGATTGGGGCGATTGCGGCGGCAGGAGCGGCAGTGGCCGCAGGCGATGTTCGGGGCCACGGCGACGAGATCTCCGACGCGGAGATCGGCGCGCTCGGAGCGATTCTCGCGGATGCGCCCGACGAGCTCGTGGCCCGGCACCCGCACCGTTCCGGCCGGGTAGAGGCGGTGCTCGCCGCGCGCGATCTTGAGGTCTGTGCCGCAGATCCCGGTGGCCACGACCTCGAGCACCAGCTCGCCAGCGGCCGCCTCGGGCCGCTCGAGCTCGGCGAGACGCAGCTCGCGGGGAGCCTCGAACTCAAGTGCAAGCATCGGTCACTACTCCATTGTCGAATCCGTGCCGGTGGCCCTCGTCGGCCCCCGTAAATCGTCGTGTAACTCGGTCGCTACTCAGTCTTCACCTGGCCGCCGCGGGCAGTCAACGGCACCCACAATTCCGCGCAACCACATGCGTGTTCTGCTCAGGTGAGCACGAGAGCGGTGCGCGGGCACGCCGATCACCCCCGGGCTCTGGAGGACGTGAATGGTCGGTATCGGGCACAATACCGACCATCTGCGTCTTCCAGAGGGGGGGGTGCAGGAGGGTGCGCGCGCAGGGTGCGCAGGGCGCACGCGCGGGCTAGAGCACCGCTTTCGTGTGCCACACCGTCTTGATCTCGACGAGCGCGGTGACGCGGTCGAGCGACGGCGGCGCGCTGCCCGCGGCGGGGTCGGCGAGCGGGAAGAGCACGCGCTTGACGGTGTCGCACGCGGTGCGCTCGAGCTCGGCCCAGTCGAGGCCGCCGCAGCCCGCGAGGTCGATGGCGTTGACGTCGGCGTGGGCGGCGAGCCACGGGGCCAGCTCCGCGGGCGATCCGCTGAGAATGTTCACCACGCCGCCCGGCAGGTCGCTCGTCGCGAGCACCTCGGCCAGCGAGATCGCCGGAAGCGGTGCCCGCTCGTCGGCCACCACCACCGCCGTGTTGCCCGAGACGATCGCCGGGGCAATCACGCTGACGAGGCCGAGCAGGCTGTCGCCCGCCTGCGGCGCGACGATCGCGACGACGCCGGTCGGGTCGGGGCTCGACAGGTTGAAGTACGGCCCGGCGACGGGGTTCACGCTGCCCGTGACCTGGGCGTACTTGTCGGCCCAGCCGGCGTACCAGACCCAGAGGTCGATCGCGCGATCCACCTGCCGCTTCGCGGCCTGCGCCGAACCGCCCTCGAGCGCCTGAATCTCGTCGGCGAACTGCGCGCGGCGTCCCTCGAGCATCTCGGCGATCCGGTAGAGGATCTGGCCGCGGTTGTAGGCGGTCGCGCCCGACCAGCCGGGAAACGCCGCCCGTGCCGCCCGCACGGCGTCGCGCGCGTCCTTCCGCGATCCCTGCGCCGCGTTCGCCACGAACGCCCCCTTTCTCGAGAGCACCCGATACGAGCGCCCCGACTCGCTGCGCGGGAACTTCCCGCCGATGAACAGCTTGTAGGTCTTCGGAACTGCGAGCCTCGTCACTGGTCGGCTCCCTTCGTCTGGGTCTGCTCGGTCGCTGCCGCAGGTCGGCTCGCGGTCTCGGTTCGCGGGTCGGGATCGGTGCCGCTCGCGGCACCTGATCCGGCACCCGCCGCACCGCCCGCATCGAACCCGGCCTCGGCGAGGTAGGAGGTGAGCCCGGGGCGTCCACCCTCGCGCCCGTACCCCGACTCGCGGTAGCCGCCGAACGGCGAGGTCGGGTCGAAGCGGTTGAAGGTGTTCGTCCAGACGACGCCGGCGCGGAGGCGATCCGCCACGGCGAGCACCCGCGACCCCTTGTCGCTCCAGATGCCGGCGGAAAGACCGTACGGCGTGTTGTTCGCCTTCGCGATGGCCTCTTCCGGGGTGCGGAAGGTGAGGATGCTGAGCACGGGGCCGAAGATCTCCTCCCGCGCGATGCGGTGGCTCGTCGACACCCCCGTGAAGATGGTCGGCCGATACCAGAAGCCCCGCTCGGGCAGCGGGCAGTCGGGTGCCCACGCCTCCGCGCCCTCCGCGGTGCCCGACTCGGCGAGCTCGGCGATGGTCGCGAGCTGGGCCGCGGAGTTGATCGCGCCGATGTCGGTGTTCTTGTCGAGGGGATCGCCGACGCGCAGCGTCGACATGCGGCGCTTCAGGCGTTCGACGAACTCGTCGTGGATCGACTCCTGCACGAGCAGCCGCGAGCCGGCGCAGCACACCTGGCCCTGGTTGAAGAAGATGCCGTTCACGACGCCCTCGATCGCCTGGTCGACGGGCGCGTCGTCGAACACGATGTTCGCGCCCTTGCCGCCGAGTTCGAGCGTCAGCCGCTTGCGCGTGCCCGCGATCGCGCGGGCGATGCTCTGGCCCACGCCGGTGGAGCCGGTGAAGGCGACCTTGTCGACGCCCTCGTGCGACACCAGCGCGTTGCCCATGCTGCCCGGGCCCGTGACGATGTTGACCACGCCCGGCGGCAGGTCGGCCTGCTGCAGAATATCCGCGAAGAGGATCGCCGTGAGCGGCGTGGTCGAGGCCGGCTTCAGCACGACCGTGTTGCCCGCGGCGAGCGCCGGCGCGATCTTCCAGGCGAGCATCATCAGCGGGAAGTTCCAGGGGATCACCTGGGCCGCGACGCCGAGCGACCTCGGGTTGCGCAGCCCCGCGTACTCGAGCTTGTCGGCCCAGCCCGCGTAGTAGAAGAACCAGGCCGCGACCGTCGGGATGTCGAAGTCGCGGGTCTCTTTGATCGGCTTGCCGTTGTCGAGGCTCTCGGCGACGGCGAACTCGCGGGCGCGCTCCTGCACGAGCCGCGCGATGCGGAAGAGGTACTTGCCGCGGTCGGCACCGGACAGCTTCGACCAGCTGCGGTCGTAGGCGCGGCGAGCCGCCGCGACCGCGCGGTCGACGTCGCCCGCGTCGCCCGCCGACATCGTGGCGAGGCGCGCGCCGTCTGCCGGCGAGATCGTGTCGAAGGGGGTGCCGTGGCCCTCGACGAACTCGCCGTCGATGAAGAGGCCGTATTCGTCTTGGAGTTGCAGTATGGCCCGCGACTCGGGGGCCGGGGCGTATTCGAGAAATGACATGGGTACTCCGGGTTTCGGGTCAGTCAGGGTGCTCAGAGGGCGCGGAGCTCAGTCGATGGTCACGTAGTCGCCGCCGGAGTAGCGGCCGGGCCGCACCGCGGAGGTGATCTTCTGACGCTGCAGCAGCACATCGTTCAGCAGGCTCGACGCGCCGAAGCGGAAGAGCTCGGGCGCGAGCCACTCCTCGCCGACCGTCTCCGCGACGGTCACGAGGTACTTCACGGCGTCTTTGGAAGACCGAATGCCGCCTGCCGGCTTGACGCCGATGCGCTCACCGGTGAGCACCTGCCAGTCGCGCACCACCTCGAGCATCGACAGGGTCACCGGCAGCGTCGCGGCCGGCGAGACCTTGCCGGTGGAGGTCTTGATGAAGTCGCCGCCCGCGAGAATCGCGAGCCACGAGGCGCGGCGCACGTTGTCGTAGGTCTTCAGCTCGCCCGTCTCGAGAATCACCTTGAGGTGGGCGTGGCTGCCGTCTTCGCGGCGGCAGGCCTCTTTCACCGCGACGATCTGGTCGTAGACCTCGCCGTAGCGGCCTGCGAGGAAGGCTCCGCGGTCGATGACCATGTCGATCTCGTCGGCTCCGGCCGCCACCGCGTCGCGGGTGTCGGCGAGCTTCACCGGCAGCTGTGCCCGCCCGCTCGGAAAGGCGGTGGCGACGGCGGCCACCGCGACGGTGCCGCCGCGGGAGACGTGCCCGTCGCCCAGCGCCTCGACGGCGACGCCCACGAGATCGCCGTACACGCAGACGGCGGCGACGCGGGGGCAGCTCGGATCCGAGGGATCCGGCATCAGGGCCTTCGCGGCCAGCGAGCGCACTCGGCCGGGGGTGTCGGCTCCTTCGAGGGTGGTCAGGTCCATCAGCCCGATGATTCGGTCGATCGCCCACGCCTTCGAGGAGGTCTTGATGGATCGGGTGCCGAGGTTCGCGGCGCGAGCCTCGAGCCCGATGCCGTCCACCCCGGGGAGCCCGTGCAGAAAGCGGCGCAGGTTCACCTCGCTCGCGGCACCGCCGAGAATATCGGCCGCGGCCGCCTCCCTCGGTGCCGTGCCGGGCGCAGGGGCAGCCGTGCCCGCCGTCTCGGTTGCTGGGGTCATATTCGATCCTTTCTCAGGGGTCAATACTGCCGCGGTGCGGGATCGCGCTCGCGCGCCGCGCTCGCGGTCGCACGCGCACCGCCCGCCGTCACTCGCAGAGCGATTCGTCGAGCAGGTGCTGCGCGGTGAGCTCGTCGGTGACGAGCACCGTGCACAGCCCGCCGGCCACGACCGTGCGGCAGACATCGTGTTTCGGTTCGCCGGAGATCACGAGGATGGAGCGCTTCGCCCGTCGCAGCTCGTCGAGGCGCAGGCCCACCGTGCGATCGTCGAGTTCGGGATCGACCGGGTAGCCGTTCGCGTCGATGAAGCGCCCGAGAACGTCGCCGACCGCGCCGCGATCCCGCAGCATCGCGAGGTCCTGCTGCGACAGGTAGCCGCTCTCCGTGAGCACGGACCCCTGGTCGGCGAGGCCGGCGGTGTACAGGTAGGTGTCGGCCTCGCGGCCGAGGTCGAGCACGCCGGCGACCGTGCGGTCGCTCTCGATGGCTCGCTTGGTCTCGAGGCGTTCGAGAATGGCCGGGCTCTGCAGCATGGTCGCCGAGCCCCGCGCCTTCTGGGCGATCTTGACCGCGGTGGCCGCGGCCGTGCTCGCGCGACGGTTCAGGCTGACGCCGCCGTTGATCTGCACGACCCGCACGCCGCGGGCCCAGTCCTGCCGCAGCTCCTCGGCGACGTCGTGCAGCGTGCGGCCCCAGCTGATGCCGAGCACCTTGGTGACCGGCCGCATGCTCGTGAGGTAGCCCGCCGCGGCCTGCGCGACGCGGCGTCGCAGCGCGACGGACTCGTGCTCGCCGAGGCCCGGCACCACGACGGCGTCTTGCAGCCCGAAGCGCTCCCGCAGCTCGCGCTCGAGCTGCCCCTTCCGCGCCCGCGGGTGCACGATCTCGATGCGCACGTAGCCGGATTCCTTGGCGTGGGCGATGAGCCGTCCGACTTTCCACCGAGTGATCTGCAGCAGCGCGCCGATTTCACTCTGGGTCTTGTCTTCCTGGTAGTACAGCTCGGCGGCTTTGACCGCGAGCAGCTCATCGTCCTCAGTCATGCTCGACAGCCTAGGACTTGCTCGGCACGAAGAGCACTTTCGAGGAGAAGATGGAGCGATCGGCCAGCTGCCGCATGGTTTCGGGCAGCGCGTTGAGGCCGAGTTCGTGGGTGATCATGAACTCCCAGCCGAGGCTGCCGTCGGCGAGGCGCGCCGCCGACTCGGTCCACTCGTAGCCCGGGAACGGCGCTGAGAACGAGTTCCAGCTGCCGTGCAGCGAGATCTCGCGCCGCAGAAAGTTCGAGAAGGTCTTCTTGCCGAGTTCGATCGGGCTGTGCGGAATGCCGATGAACGCCGCGCGACCGTGCCGCGCGAGCAGATCCGGCGCGAGCGCGATGGTCGGGGGCACCCCCGCCGTCTCGATCAGCACGTCGAAACCGGTGCCGGCGAGTTCGAGGGCCTGCTCCCCGCTCGTCGCGGTGAGCGTCGCGCCGGCCTGGCGCGCCATCGCGGCCTTCTCCTCGCTGACGTCGAGAGCGAGCACCTCGCTCGCTCCGCGCAGCAGCGCCCACTCGACGGCGAACAGGCCGATGGGGCCGGCCCCGAGCACGGCGACGCGATCCCCCTCGGCGAGATCGGTCTTCAGCAGCGCGTGCAGCGCGATCGCGGCGGGGTCGATCATCGCGGCCGCTCGGGGGTCGAGGCCCTCGGGCATCAGCAGCGCGTTGCCCACCGGCACGTTGACGTAGCGCGCGTAGGCACCCTCCCTGCGGCTGCCGAAGTAGTCGTAGTCGGCGCACAGGCTGAAGTGGCCCTCGCGGCAGCTCTCGCACTCGCGGCACGGCAGCAGCGGCGGCACGGTGACCAGGTCGCCCACCGCGAAACCGGTCACCGCGTCGCCCACTTCGACCACGTGGCCGGCGAACTCGTGCCCGCAGATGATGGGGGCGTAGTATGCCCCGGTGGACATCATGCGCGGGATGTCGGAACCGCAGACGCCGCAGGCGGCCACCTCGACGAGCAGGTCCTCCGACCCGATGGCCGGGATCGGCACCTCTTCGACTCGGATGTCTCCGGGTTCGTAGAGGACCGCGGCGGTCATCGTTCCTTCCATCAGGCTTCTCCCTTGTCTTCAGAGGTTGCGCGGTGTTCGGTGCTCCGCGCACAGCCTTCAGATTAGGAAGACCCCGTGCCCACCCTCAACACTTGAATAGCATTTTGCTCATCCGAGCATCGAGCCTCCGATAACGCACACAGCTGAGCAGGCGGGGCCGACCGGGGCGAACCGATTGTGAAGGCGGGAGAGGGTTCGGGGCAATACTGAATATGAGCACACACAATCCAACCGACGCAGAGATCATCGCGCGGTCGCGCGAGCGCCCCGAGGAGTTCTCCGTTCTCTACCAGCGGCGCGCCCGCGCGGTCTTCAGCTACGTCGCCGCCCGCCTCGGGCCCGAGATCGCGGAAGACCTCACGAGCGACGTCTTTCTGATCGCGTTCGAGCGGCTCGACCGCTACGACACCGGGCGCGCCCACGCCCTGCCGTGGCTGCTCGGGATCGCGACCCGGCTGATTCGTCGGCACCGGCGCGACGAGATCGCGACCTGGCGCGTGCTCGCGGAGGAGGGCGCGGCGGCCGGCCTGGGCCGCGGGCTGGAACCGGCCGACGATTCGCTGCCGGATCTCGACTCGCGCATCGACGCCGCGGCCTCGGTGAAGCGCATCGCCGCCCTCGCCGGCCCTGCCGCCCTCGCCGACGGGCAGGTGCTGCGGATCGAGGAGCACTGGGAGGGGCTCGGCGAGACGAACGCGGTGGAGGGGGAGGCCGAGACCCCCGGCGAGACCGTCAAGTACCGCGAGGCCGAGACCATCGTCACGCGCGTTCCCCGCGATCTCTCCGCCGACTGGACGGTGTGGCGGAGCGGGCGGACGCTCGTGGAGGTTCTCGACGCGCACGGCGATCCCGACCCCGAGGCGACGGTGAAAGACGCGCTCGCAGACTCGGGCCCTGACGACTCTGAAGACGTCTGGCCGGGCGGCATTCAGCCCGGCAGCGACGCCGACCCGATCCGCCGCGACGCTCCCACCGACAGGGACGAGCTCAGCACGTACATCCTGCGAGAGGTGGGGGATCACGAGGGGCCCCGCGAGGAGAGCGTCTTCGAGTGGCTGCTCCCCGTGGTGAGCAACCCGGCGGCCTCCGCCGAGCTGCGCGCGGCCGGGTTCGAGGTGCTCTCAGAGCTCGGGAGCATCACCGCCCAGGAGGGGCGGAACGGAGCAGAGAGGACGGTCAGCATGGAAACGGGAGACGGCACGACGCGGCGGGATCTGATCTTCGACGCCGACGGGGCGCTCACGGAGATGCGAGAGGTGCTGATCGGAGACAGTTCGCCCTGGCTCGCCGGGATCGAACCGGGCACGGTGCTCAGTTCGGTGCGCATCGACGCCCGCGCCGTCTCCGCCGCTGAAGCCGCCTCTGCCGACAACGCCGGGGGTGCCCGGTCCGGCGATCCCGAACCCCGCCCCGACCCGGCGAGCTGACAGCGGCCGGCCCCGCCGTGCGCCCCCGGAGGACACCGGGGGCGCACGGGGTGCCCCTACCTCCGCGAGACGGTCAAGACCTTCGCCTGGCTGCGGCTCGCGGAGAGGTTGCCGCCGCCGAGCAGTTTCACGGTGATCCTGTGCTTGCCGGCGCTCAGCTTCGGCAGCTTGACCGTCGCCCTGCCCGAGGCGGAGAGCTTCGCCGAGACGATCCGCTTCTTCCCGTCGTAGACCGCGATCTTCGCGCCCGCGGCGCGAGCGCCGAGCGAACCCGGCACGACCGCGCGCACGCTCAGCTTCGCGCGCTGCGTCGCCTTCACCGCGCCCCGCTGCAGCTTCGCCGTCAGCCTGGGCGTCGCCCTGGTCACCCGCAGCGTCGCTTTCCCACTAGAGTCGGCGAACTCCTCACTCGCGCTCGCGTAGCGCACGCTCACGCGGTGCGTACCCACCCGAACCGGTGCCCGCAGCTTGACCGTCGCCCTGCCCTCGACGAGCTTCGCCCGGTAGGTGCGGCCGGCAACCCTCAGCGACACCGCGCCGGTCGGGTTCGCCGCGGCCGACGCGGCGGGAACCTCCGACGCGGCCGACGAGGCCGAGTCCGCGGGCACGTCTGACGCTACCGTGACCGTCGCGCTGTTCGCCCGGTTGTAGACGCTGCTCGCCCGCGCGAGCTTCACCGTCACGGTGGTCGGTGCGGCGGGGTCGGGATCGGGGTCCGGATCCGGGTCGGGGTCGGGATCCGGATCCACCACCTCGGCCCCGGTGATCGCGGCGGCCTTCACCCGCGATCCCACAGCGGTGTCCGCCGTGACGTACACGAGCGGTTCGGCCCCGGCGGGGAGCGCATCGCTGAGGCCGGAGTAGACGCCGTCGTCCGCGCGCTCGTCGGGGCCGCGGCCGTCGTCTTTCAGCAGCAGCCCGGCGTCGGCGGCGAGCGCACCGGCGGCGGCCTCGCCGACGGCCTCCCCCACGATCGCCCGGGGCTGCGCGCCGAGCACGGGCTTCTCCCCGTCTCGCAGGGTTGCGGTGACTCGCACGCGGTCGTCGTCCCGCTTCTGCGCGGCGACCTCGACGCTCAGCGACGAGCCGTTGACCCACAGCGCGACCGGCACCTCGCGGGTGGCACCGCCGGTGCTGCGCACGACGACCCGCCACTTTCCCGCTGCCGGGTCGCCGATGCCGGCCGACACGACGGGCAGCCGATCCCCGGTGCCCGACGCCATCGCGAGCGACCCGTCGGGGGCGAAGAGCTCGATGCTCGTGTCCGCGTCGGCGGTCAGGGCGCCGAAACCCCTGGCCGTGCCGATGGTCGCGGTCAGCTCGGCGCTGCCGCCCTTCGGAACGCGCACGGAGCGCACCTGCTCCACCTGCGGCTCCTCGCTCGGGTCGGCGTCTTCGCCCTCGGATGCAGCCTGTGCGCGGCCCGTATCGACGGTCTCGATGCCGGGCGGTCGGGGCGATCGCCCGTTCAGGCGCGGCAGCACGTAGTGGGTGAAGTCGTTCTGCGACTCGGTCATGGCGGTGTGCAGGTCGTTGGGCGAATCGTAGAGGTCGGTGAGCCTCCAGCGCGCCGAGTACGCCGGCACGATCGAGTCGCCGTAGAGGCTGAGCATGCCGGGCGCGCCGACGAGCGGCAGGTCCGTGCCCACGAGGTTCGACACCGGCACCCCGCGCGAGGTCGTGACGAGCCTGTTGAACAGCCTGTCGTTGTACGAGGTGCTGAGCTGCAGCGTGGCCGGGTAGAGCGGGATGGAGGAGGATCCGCGGATCCCGAACGCCAGCAGCATGTCGGCGAGCTGCGAGCCGCGATTGGGCGTGCCGAGCTGGATCAGCCGGTTCACGATCGGCTCGCCGTTGTCGGGCCGATCCGGCATCAGCTCCTGCAGGTAGTAGCGCGAGATGAGCCCGCCCATCGAGTGCGCCACGATGTCGACGTTCCACGCGCCGGTCTGCTCGCGCACGCCCACGATGTACTCGGCCTCCTGGGCGGCGTTCTCGGCGACCGTGTTCGTGCGCGCGAACGGAGCCTTCTCGCTGCCGGTGTTGAGCACGCCGGGTGCCTGTCCGTCGCCCACGGCGTAGCCGCGCAGCTTCGGGTGCGCAGCCGTCAGCATCGCCTGGTACTGCCCCCACGACGAGGCCGCGTTGCTCTTGTAGCCGTGCACGAGAATGACGGGGCGCGGCACGACGGTGAGATTCTGCATGTCGCCGTCGACGTGGCTCTCGGTCGTGCGGGCGTCCACGCCGAAGCCGCGCGAGGTCGTGTTCGGCTTGCCGTCTGCGCGCCACGCGAAGCCCTCGGTCTCTACCGGCCAAGTCTCGGTGCGCTCCTCGGCCGGCCCGAGCGTGAACGCCGCCGCGGAGCCGTCGATGCCGGCCACGCCGCCGCCGTCCGTGCGATACACGAAGTCGAGCTTGATGTTCTGCGCCTGCTCGGTGGTGTTGCTCACGACCGCTTTCAGGCGCACCGGATTGCCCTCGGTGACCTCGCCCCCGACCACCTCCGACCAGGCGTTCGTCTGCCACGACTGCTGCTCGATCGCGAATTTCACCGCGAGCTCCTCGGGGTCGCCGACGTAGTAGGCGTACTCGGAGTACCATTCCCGCTCGGCACCGATCGCGTGGTCGAAGTAGCGCGACTCGACCCAGCCGGCGTGCCACCCGCGTTCGGAGGTGCTCAGGGGCTCGACGGTGCCGCTGCGCGGGCCGCAGCGCACCATCGTGAAGCCCGGGAAGTCGCGGCAGGTGTACTCGGGCAGGGTGGTCGACCCCACCGGAACATGCTGCTTGCCGGGCACCACGAGCACGTGCGGGTCTTCGTAGTCCTTCTTCACCTCCGCGAGCGTCGCGTTCTGGTAGCGCCGCCCCGACTCGGTCGCGATGTTCCAGCGGAATATCGCCGAACCGTTGTAGAACGGGGCGAGCTGATAGGTGTGGCGGGTTTCGGTCGAGACCGGGTAGTGCTCCCGGTAGGTCCAGGGCGGCGTCTCCACCCACAGCGTGGACTGCTTCGGAAGCAGCCGTTCGTTGGTCTCGAACGTCAGCGGCATGGCGTTGCGCCACACCTGGTCGCGGTAGCCCGGCTCGGTGATCACGCGAAAGTAGGGCGGCTGCCCGTCGGTCGTCTGCCAGTCCTGGCCGCCGCCGTCGGCGGCGGTCGGGTCGGGTTGCTCTCCGGCCGCGAGCAGCTGCGCCGGTGCGGCTTCGCCCTCGACCGGCAGCTGGTCGGGAATCGCGGGATCGTAGCCGGAGCCGTCGAACGGATCGGCGGAGGTTTCCGGCGAGCTGTCGGGCGCGGCATCCGGCGCGGTGGTGGATCCCGCGGCCGGGGATCCCTCGCCGAAGATCAGCGGGGCCGCATCCTCCGCCGGCTCCTCTGCGAGGGCGGGCGGGGCCGAGGGCAGCAGCAGGCCGGCCGCCGTGCTGATCGCGACGAGTGCGGCGATCACGAGGGAGAAGCCCCGCGCGCGGTTGCCCGCGCGCGGGGTCGTTCCCGGAGTCGTGGCGGCCGCGGGTCGCAGGCCGTCCGTCGAAGTGAAGAACATCGTGTCTCCTGAGTAATCTCTGTTCGAGAGGTCTCTGTCAGCGCGATCGCTCAGCGCTGACGCATCAGCTTCGCGCCGGCCACGATCACCGGTGCCATCAGCGGCACGAAGGCGATCGCCGCGATGGGGCCGAGGTTGAACATGGGCACGACGAACGCGAGGAACGGCAGGGGTGCGATCCACCAGCTCACCACCCGTGCGCGGGCGAGGCCCAGGGTCAGCACCGGGATGCCCACCAGGGTGAACAGCTGCGCGGTGATGAGCCAGACGACGACGCTGCCCTCCTTCGCCGCGGCGTCGAGCGTCAGCGCCTGCTCGGGCGACAGCACGTTGCCCGCCGCGGCCAAGAACCAGTCGGAGAGCAGCAGCCCCGACATCTGCACCGCGCCGAAGGCGACGAGCACCGAGGTCACCGCGACCCAGGCGCGACCGCGCCGGCCGACGAGGGCGATGAGGCCCACCACGCCGAGGGCGAGCGCCACCCAGGAGTAGTGCAGCAGGTTGGCCGACAGCAGGCTGACCGCCGGGTCGGCCGCGAGCGAGGCGATGTAGCCGGCCTCGCCCTCCTCGGTCTGCTGCGGCGAGAAGAGCATGCCCGCGCCGAACAGCACCGGGTAGGCGGCGAGCGCAGCGCCTGCGAAGCGGAGCATCCACCGCGGGATGCGGCGCTCGACGGTCGCGCGGGAGTCGCGGTCGGGTTCGGCGTCGGGGCGAGCGCCGGTTCTGGATCCGGCTCGGGGCGCGGCACCCGCAGCGGCGGTGCGATCGTCGGCCTGGTCGGAGACTGCGGGGGCGAAGATGTCAGACATGGTCGGTGTCCTTTCGGGAGGTGTATCGGTTGACATCTCCACTCTCCCGAAGCGGTGACCCGGGCCCCCAGGGTGCCGCGTCCCGCGTGCGGTCCCGATTCCAGCCCGGCTGCCGCTACAGACGCCCCAGGCCGCCGTCGCGCGCCCGCACGATGGCCTCGGCGCGATCCGCCACCTGCAGCTTCGCGAAGATGTTCGAGGTGTTGTTGCGCACGGTCTTGGGGGCCAGGAAGAGCGCCTGCGCGATCTGCGCGTTGGATCGCCCGGCGGCGAGCAGGTCGAGGATCTCCCGCTCCCGCGGCGTCAGCTGCGGAAAGGCCTCTACGGGCACCCGCGGAGAGGCCCCGGTCACGAAGAACTCGCCGATCCTCGCGGCCACCGCCGCCCCGAAGAGCAGCCCGCCCGACGCGATCAGCTCGATCGCCTGGCGAATCTCCTCCTGCGAGGCTCCCTTCACGAGATACCCCCTGGCACCCGCGCGCATCGCGGCGAAGACCGTCTCGGCGTCGTCTGACATGGTGAGCACGATGACGCCGACGTGCGGGTGCCGCGCGACGATCTCGCGGGTCGCCGCGATGCCGTCGAGCTCGGGCATCTGCACGTCCATCACCACGACGTCGGGCTGGTGCGCGTCCACCGTGGCGACCGCCTCGCGCCCGTCGGCCGCGGTCGCGACCACCGAGAAGCCATCGAGCGACCCGAGCAGCATCGCCAGACCGTCGCGGTAGACCGGGTGATCGTCGACGATCACCACTTCGATGGGGGTGCGCTCAGGCATGGTGCTCCTCTTGTCGGGTCTTGCGTTCCGCGCGGGATTCTCCGCGCGCCTCTTCCTGCCCGCTCCGCGCCCGGCACGGCAGCACGGCGCGCACGAGCGTGCCGGGATCGGCCGGCAGCAGCTCGACGCGGCCGCCCAGCTCCGCCGCCCGCTCGCGCATCGACGCGAGGCCGACGCCGGCGACGCGATCCGCCGCGATCCCCGCCCCGTCGTCCTCGATCTCGACGGTCAGCGCCGCGTTCTCGTAGCGCAGCCGCACCGCGGTATGCGAGGCCGCCGCGTGCTTCGCCGCGTTGGTGAGCGCCTCGGAGGCGATGCGGTAGGCGGCGACCTCGACGGCGGCGCTCAGCCCGGGCAGGGCGGGCGGATCGAGCGTCACCTCGAACGGGGTCACGCCCAGCCGCTCGGCCTGCTGCGCGATGGCCCGCGCCAGGCCGAGGTCGTCGAGGGCGGGAGGGCGCAGGTCGTGCACCAGACGGCGGATCTCGTCGAGCACCTCCCCCGACTCCCCGATGGCGGAGTCGAGCACCTCGAGCGCCCGCCGCGGTTCGCGCTCGGAGAGGTTGCGCGCGGTCTCGAGGCGCAGCCGGATGCCGCCGAAGAGCGGCCCCAGCCCGTCGTGCAGTTCGCGCCGCAGGCGGGCCCGCTCCTCCTCGCGCGCCGTCACCAGGTTCTCGCGGATGAGCTGCAGCTCACGACTCATCTCGGCGTTGCGCAGCGCCACCGCCGAGAGCCGCACGATGTCGCTGAGCAGCTGCCGGTCGCGGCGGGAGATCGCGGGGCGGCGGCCGGGCCGCATGAGAATGCGCCCGATATCGCGCCCCTCGTACTGCAGCGGCAGCGTGATCAGTGCGGCCGCGCCGCGCGCGCCGTCGGAGCTGCTGCCCTCCTCGCCGCCCGCGCTGCCCGTCGCTCCCGCGCTACCCGTCTCTCCCACCCCGTCCGTGCCGACCGCCTCGCCGGTCTGCGCGGTGAGCGCGACGCCGCTCGGCTGATCGAGCTCGACCCGCACGAAACCCGAGGCGAAGGCGTGCGCGACGGCCTGCGCGAGCTCGCCCAGCTGCGCCTGCGGCTCCCCGGCGCGCTCCAGGCGACCGGCGAGCCGCGAGACGACCTCGTAGGGGTTGTCCCGCGACCCGTTGACCCAGCGCGACACGAGCCGATACACCCGGTCTCGCAGCGGCGTGTAGACCACCACCGCTATGAGCACCGCCAGCATCATCGTGACCCGGTCGTCGAACAGCGATCCGACCAGCAGGTAGAGACCCAGGTCGAGCAGCACGACGCCGGCCATGAGCAGCGCGTACACGATGGTCCAGCTCAGCAGCCGGTCGATCGCGTAGAGACCGTGACGCGTCACGGCGACCACGATCGACCAGCTGATGAGCGCGATGCCGATGGCGAACGCGACGTCGCCCACGACCGTCGGCAGCCACCGCGACGCGACGATGAGCGCGAAGAACACGATCCCGGCCCAGATCAACCAGCGCAGCTGCGCCGCCAGCTCGGGCGAGGCACCGCGCCTGCGGCCGATGATCACCGCGAGCGCGAGCGCCATGGCCGCGACCTCCGCGGGGAACGCGATCGCCAGCACCCCCTCCCACACCGCGTCGGGCAGCAGCAGCGTGGGCAGTTGCGGGTCGAAGCGGGCGAGCGATGCGGTGCGATCGGCATCGCCGGCCGCCAGCGCCCCGGCCGGCGCGAGCAGAAAGCCGAGCGGCATCACGAGGCCGAGCACGAGGCTCGCCAGGCTGATCCACCGCCACGCCCCAGGCCGCAGCCGGCCGTCGGGAAACAGCAGCAGAATGAGCTGGAACGGCATCAGCAGCACGGCCCCGAAGCGCACGTAGTACCAGAAGCCCCAGGCCGCGAGACTCGAATCGACCCCGGTGGCGAGCGCCTGCGACACCAGCCCGACCGCGACGCCGTCGAGCCCCCACAAGACGCCGAAGCACGCGAGCACGAGCGCGATGGGGTGCGGGCCCAGTCGCCACAGCAGCAGCGCGCCGGGCAGAGCGAGCGCGAGGCCCGGGATCGCGGCACCGCCCGAGGCGGAGCCGAACTCCTCCACGATCGGCGCGCTGAGATCGAAGTGGATCGCGAGCGCGGCGCACACCGCGCTCGCGACCACCGCGACGACGGCCGCGGCCCGCCAGACGATCATCCGGCCGGGCGGCAGCCGCTCGGGCAGCGGCTGCTCCGGTGGCAGCTGCGGCGGCAGCTGCGGCGGCAGCTGCGGCGTTCGGGCACGATCCATGCGCTCATCCTCGCAGAATCGGAGTCCCGCGGTCACGGGACTCGAGTCCCGGATCGATGCGGGATCGGTGCGGGATCGGTTGCGCGGATACGCTGTTGGACATGAGCAGGCTGCGACCCATCGATCCCGGAGGTTTCCGGGTCGGCACCGCGCTTCGCGCCCTCGGCACCGCCGTGATCGCGGTGATGATCACCGTCTCCGTCATGTCCGCCCTGGACGCCGAAACCGCCCGGCCCGCGGTGATCGCAGGAATGCTCACCACCTTCCTCAGCCCGGTCACGGCACCGTGGGGGCCGGGTGCACGCAGGCTCGGCGGGTGCTTCGCGCTCATCCCGGTGGTCGTGATGCTCTCCCTGGGGGCGTTCGTGCCGGACCACCTGGCCTTCGCCATCATCGCGATGGCGACCATCGCCTACCTCGCCGTCTGGGCCGGGCGCTTCGGGCATCGCGCCGCGGCGTTCGGGCAGGTGTCGTTCATCGTGTTCTTCTTCAGCACGCTCATGGGCGACTCCCTGCGCACGCTTCCCGCGTTCCTCATCGCGGGGAGCATCAGCGTCGCGGTATCGGTGATTCTCGGTCTGATACCCGAGATCGCCGTTCGCCGCCGGGTCTACTTCTACGGTGTGGCCGGGATCCACTCCCGCAGCACCGCCTTCGTCGCGACGGTGATGAGGGAGGCCGGCGAGGGCCGCTTCGACAGGCGCACGCTTCGGCGGGTCACTGCACAGGCCCGCGTCATCCGCTCGACGGGCAGCGCGCTCGCGGGCCGCCTCGACATCATTCAGCCGCGCCACGGGCTCACCCCCGCCGAGGCCGCGCGCCTGCGGCTGTGCGCGGCCGACGTCGAGCTCGCCGTCTCAGCCGTGGCCTCGGAGTATCCGCTCGTGCACACCGGCGGTTTCATCAGCCTCGCACGGCCGCTGAACGACCTCGAACTCGCACTGCAGCGAATCGACGACGAGGCCGCACGGGCGCTGGCGTTTCCGGGCACGGAGAACGAGACGGGCGACGCGCCTGGCACCGGGCATCGCGGCCCGGAGGTCGGTGAAGCCGCGGAGGCTGGAGCGGCGGGCAGTACCGTCATCGCCGCTGCGGCCGCATCGTCGACCGCGGCCGCAGCGGCAGAGGTGCACGCCCCCGCGGTGGCTATTGCAGGCCCGGTGGGCCTCCCCGCTTCGCGAAAGGCGGTGCAGTCGGGCCTCGCGACCGGGCTCTCACTGCTCGTGGGCACGCTGGTCAGCACGACCTACCAGTTCTGGGCGGTCATGCCGGCCTATCAGGTGCTGCAGAGCTCGGGGGGCGAGACCCGCGCGAACGCCGCGCAGAAGGTGCTCATGACCCTCGTAGGTGCCGTCGTCGCGTTCTCCGCGGCGGTCGCGCTGTCGCACGCCATCTGGGCAGACCTGCTGCTGCTCGGAGTCTGCGTGTTCTACATGGGGTACGTGCGCGGCGTCGCACCCGCCTGGCACGCGTTCTGGAGCACCGCGCAGTTCGCGCTGATGTACGACGCGCTCGGCAAGCTCCACGTCGAGACCGTGGTGCTGCGCGTGACCGAGACCGCGATCGGTGCCGCGGTGGCCGCGGTCGTGGCGATCCTCGTGCTGCCACTGCTTACGCGACAGCGGCTGCACAGCGGAATCGAGGCGGCGCTCGACACGGTCGAAGCCACCGTGAGACACAGTCTGCGGCACGGCCTGCGCGGCGGTGACTTTGCGCCCGACTCGGGATCCGGCTCCGCATCCGACCTCGAACAGCTGCCGGACGCGGAGGCCATGATCAAGGCCGTCACGCAGGTCGAGAAGATCGCCGTTTCGATCCGGCGCGATCCCGGATCGCTGCGTCGAAACGGCATCGAATCGCAGATCACACTGCTGTGGGCCCTGGCCGCAGACGCCCGACAGCTCGCCGAGGCGAGCGCGGCCAGCGCGTCACCGCCGCCAGACGTCGCCGCGGCGATTTCGGCTGCGCTCGAACAGGGATTTTCGGCTGCGCGCTCGGCGTGCGCGACGGATCGGCGAGGCCGACGGGATCAGCGGGATCATGCGCCCCGCGACGAGGCAGGAGTGGAGGCCTCCCCCGTGCTCGACGGCCGCAGCGCGGGTTCCGCGAACGCAGCGGGCCCTTCGCATGCCCCGTCTTCTCTCGGTGTCCGAGTCGAAGACATCCCGGTTGATCCCGATACTCCGCTGACGATCGCGGATCAGCAGCTCATCGACAGCGCTCGCCGCATCGCGCTCGAACTCCACCACCTGACGCAGATGTTCCGCGGATAGGGACTAACTGATCGCGCGGATAGGGGCTGCGATACGAGGATGTGGTGGACGGGAACAGGAGGGGAAGCCTAGGGTCACCAAGCTGTCAATATTTACTTGACAAGCCTCCATGCGTCAACATATTGTTGACACATGGAGAAATTCACCTTTTACGCAATCACCGAAGACCGGCCGGGCACGCGCTGGCAGTCCCTCTTCAACGCGGTGTGGCCGGCATACCGCGCCTGGTACCTCCGCGACGGCGACTGGGCCCGACCCGACCTCGCCACGGCCGAGGGCAAGCTGCGCCAGCACATGCCCGAGCTCGTGCCTACCTGGCGGCGACTGGTCGAGCTGGCGGGCGACGACGAGGTCGCGGCCCGCATGCTCACCCTCTGGAACCCGCCGCGCTTCCTGCCCGGCTGCTCCCAGGTCGCCCTGCGCTCCCCCGAACCGGCGCTGCTGCGCAACTACGACTACGGCCTCGAGCTGTTCGAGCAGGTGCACAGCTCGACCCGCTACGGGTCGCGCCGCGTGATCGGCACCTCGGACTGCCTCTGGGGCCTGCTCGACGGCATGAACGAAGACGGCCTCGCCGTGTCGCTGGCCTTCGGCGGCCGCCCCGGCGACGGCGACGGCTTCGCGGCTCCCCTCGTGGTGCGCTACCTGCTCGAGGTGGCCGGCGACGTCGCCGAGGCCGTGCGCCGCCTCGAAACGATCCCGGTGTCCATGTACTACAACCTGACCATGGTCGACGCGAGCGGTGCCGCGGTGACCGCCTACGTCGGCCCCGGGATGCGGCCGGAGATCGCTCAGGATCCGGTCGCCACCAATCACCGCGGGCGCACGCCCGAGTTTCCCGAGCACGCGCGCCGCTTTCGCAGCGTCGAGCGGCAGAACCTGCTGACTGCGGCGGTTGATCAGGGTGCCGACGTCGAGGAGATGGCCCAGGCCATGCTGGGGCCTGGCGTGTTCAGCTACGACTACGACGGTGCCTTCGGCACCCTGTACACTGCGGTCTACCGGCCTCTCCGCGGCGAGGTCGAGTACCACTGGCAGGGCCGGAGGTGGACCCGCAGCCTGACATCGACCGAGGAGACGATCACCGTGACACTCGCCGACGAAGCCCCGGAGCCGAGCGACGTGATCGGGCCGAACGGCCCGGCTCGCGGTGGCGGCACCGACGCGGCGGGCAGTTCTCGTTCCGCCGCGAACAGCGGTGCTGCAGCCGACGGAGATCGAGCCGATGGAGATCAAGCGGGCGGAGATCGAGCCGACACCGCAGACGAAGCCGGCTCGTGGCAACGATACGCGACCGCCTGGGCCGACCCGGGATCCTCGGGCGCAGCAACCGCGGGCGCAGCGAGCTTCCCGACCACGAGCTCCGCGAACGCCTCGGTCGACGAACTCCACGCCGTCGCGCTGCAGGCCGTGCGCGACCTCACCCGGTCCCCCGATCCGGCGGCCTTCTCAGCCCTGCTCGGGCTCTCGGCCGAGGTCGGCGAGGCGCTCGGCACCAGCGCCCGCCTGCTGGCCGAGCACAACTCCTGGGCCCGGGTCGCCGAGATCGCCGATGTCAGCCGCCAAGCGGCGTGGCACCGCTGGCGCTGATCCCGCGCTGAAAGGCTGATCCCGCACTGAAAGAACGCATATGCCCGCGCCCCGCATCGCCGTCGTCATTGGCAGTACCCGCCCAACGCGCATCTGCGCCGACATCGCGCGGTGGATCGCCGCCCGCCTCGAAGAGGACCTCGCTGCGGGCGGCGCGCTTGCGAGATCAGGGGTCGAGGTCGTCGACCTCGCCGAGGTGAACCTCCCGCTGCTCGACGAACCGGTGCGGGCCGCGCTCGGCGTCTACGAGCACGAGCACACCCGGCGCTGGAGCGGGATCGTGCGCGGTTTCGACGCGTTCGTCTTCGTCTTTCCGCAGTACAACTGGGGCTACCCGGCCGTGCTGAAGAACGCGCTCGACTACCTCTACGCCGAGTGGCGGGATCGACCAGCAGCGGCGGTGAGCTACGGAAAGCGCGGCGGCGGCAAGGCCGTCGCGCAGCTGGTCCAGGTGCTCACGGGCCTCCACATGCGCGTGCTCGACACGCACGTGGAGATCCCGATCGGCGAGAGCGAGGTGATGCCCGAGACCTCGCTCGCGCCGCACCGCCTCATCGACGCCGAGGCCACGCTCGCGGCGGTGCGGCCCGCGGTGCGCGACCTCGCGGTCGAGCTGCGTGCCGCGCTCGCGGCGGATCCCGAGGCTTCGCCGTAGGAATCGCTCACCCGCAGGAATCGCTCATCGCAGCCGCACCGCGTGCGCGCCTACATGCGCTCCTGCTTGACCACGTCACCGCTCGTCGCGTCGATGTAGATCTCGGTGCCGCCTCCGGTG
Source organism: Leucobacter sp. (assembly GCA_047973175.1). GTDB lineage: Bacteria > Actinomycetota > Actinomycetes > Actinomycetales > Microbacteriaceae > Leucobacter. The sequence continues at coordinate 37,528 of JBKEBN010000017.1, read as the reverse complement.
CCGATCACCTCGACCTCCCAGACGACCGCGCCGCGCTCCGTGTCGAGATCCATGGCCTTCACCCGGCCGTCAGCGGTGTCGAGCGCGATGCCGATCGCGTCAGCGGCGGTGACGGCGGGCGCGGTGCGCTGGGCGCTGTCCAGGCGCAGGCGCTCCTGCTTCACCACCTCACCGCTCTTCGAGTCGATCAGCACCTCGGTGCCCGAGCCGTCAGCGCCCAGCACCCCGACCTCCCACACGATGGAGGTGCGCTCGCGCTCCAGGCCCAGCTCCACGACGTCGCCGGGAACCGCCTGCAGTGCGGCGTCAACCGCGGCAGCCGCGTTGATTCGGCCGTCGGGGGTTTCGTCGTCGGCGACGGATCCGTCCGGGTCGTCTGCATCATCCGCACCGTCTGCGTCCTCCGCCGCGTCGGCCTCATCCGTCGGAGCCTGCGTCGTCGGGGAGTCGGTGGCCGGCTCCGACTGCGGCTGAGACGCGCAGGAGGCGAGCAGCAGCAGGGCAGCGCCCGCCGCCGCCACCGCCGTCGAGAGTCTGAGTGCGATCGATCGCGGGTGCTGCTCATCGGACATGACGACTCATTTCTCTCCGGTTTCGCGCGCGGGATCGCGGCAGTCTTGAGTTCAGTACATCACCCGCGGCACCCCCGATCCACCGGATTCGCGAAATTCCCCACTTGTGGGGACGCCGCTGCTCGACGAGCGCAGCCCCCGGCCCCCAGATCCCCAGCTCCAAACCTCCAGTCCCCCAGCGCCAAGCCCTCCGACCGCCCCAGCCCCCTGGATCCAAACCCCAGAGCGCCCCGAGAGGCGGATAAGTCGGGTGGATCCGCGTTTTCATCCGACTTATCCGCCTCTCGAGGCCGTTGCGCCCCCACGCGCCTCAGCTACCAGCTACCAGCTACCAGCTGTCAGCTACCCGCAGTCAGTCACCGCAGCAGCATCGGGATCCTGGGTATCGAATGATTCTTATTTTCTCCAACCGTTGACACACGATCGCCCGAGTGGTTATCTTGTCGGAACCGCACACTTTCGAGGGCCGAAAGTAGACGGTAGTAGTAAGGGGAACACAACGATGCGTTTCAAAACCACGACCGCGGGCGCGATCGCCCTGGTCGCCGGACTCGTACTGGCGGGATCGGCACCCGTCGCCGCGAGCGCGGTGCCGCGAGCAACGGAACAGGCGGAGTCGGGTGAGAAGGACATCACCTTCATCGTCACCCAGGATTTCCACGGTCGTATCGACCAGAACACGGTGCAGTGGGCCGGCACCGTCGAGGAGCGGCGCGCCGCGGCGGGCGAAGACCACTCGATCTTCCTCAGCGCGGGCGACAACTTCGGCAACTCCCTCTACGCCTCCTCGGTGCAGGGCGAGAAGCCGACCGTCGACGTGCTGAACGCGCTCGACCTTGAAGCCACCGCGATCGGCAACGCCGAGACCTTCATCGGCTACGACAAATTCCTCGACCTGGCACACAACAGGGCCGAGTTCCCTCACCTCAGCGCCAACATGGTCGACCCCGCAACGATGGAACCCGAGTTCGACCCCTACGTGATCCGCGAGGTCGACGGCGTGCGCATCGGCGTCATCGGGGTCACGACCCCCGACACCCAGGTGCAGTTCCCCGACGGCGATCCGCTCTTCACCCCGCAGATCGAGGCGCTGAACAACACGGCGGAGGGCATCGTCGAGCGCGACGAGGCCGACATCATCGTCGCGCTCGTGCACGACGGCGGCGGCCTCAACTCTCCCCCGGCCACGCTGGAGGACGAGCTCAACGCGGGCGGCGTGCTCACGAACATCATCACGCAGGCCTCGCCGCACATCGACGCGCTCTTCACCGCGCACACGCACAATCGCTACGTCTACGACGCGCCCGTGCCCGGCGACCCGACCCGCACCCGCCCGGTGATCCAGGCCGGAGCGTTCGGAACGATGCTCGGCGAGGTGACGCTGAGCTACGATCCCGAAACCTCGGAGGTCACGGCCTCGACCGCGACGACCGTGAACCGCACGACGACCCCGGTGAGCGAGCTCGTCGCGAGCTACCCGCGAGTCGCCGAGGTCAAGACGATCGTCGACCAGGCCCTCGCCTACGCCGATGAACAGGGCAACCAGCCGGCCGGCCAGGTGACCCAGGCCATCACCACCGCGGCCTCGGGCGGATCGTTCGTCGACGGCCACTACACCGGTGGTGCCACGGGCAACCGCACCCTCGAGAGCGCGCTCGGCACCCTGGTCGGCAACATGTTCCGCGACGTGCAGCAGGACCAGGAGGCTCCGCCGCAGTTCGGAATCACGATCCCGAACTTCATTCGCAGCGACCTGACGCCCGACAGCGCGGGCAACATCCCGGTGATGAAGATCATCGAGACCTTCGGCATTCGCGACTCAGTCGTGTCGGCCGACATCACGGGCGCGCAGCTCAAGCGGCTGTTCGAACAGCAGTGGCAGCGCACGCCCCAGGGCGAGGCCAAGGGCTACATTCAGCTCGCCATGTCCGACAACCTCACCTACACCTACGACGACACCCGCGACGAGGGCGACCGCATCACCTCGATCACGCTCGACGGGGAGCCCATCGACCTGAGCGACACCGCGACCGCCTACCGCGTGGGCCTCAGCGGGGCGCTGCTCATCGGCATCGTCAACTTCCACGTGGGCACAGAGCTCACGAACACGACCGACAGCGGCATGCTCGACGTCGACGGTTTCATGCGGTACTTCAGGGAGTTGAGCGAGACCGCTCCCGTCGCGCCGGACTTCATGAAGCACGGTGCCAAGATCACGGGGCTCGAAGCGGGCGCGGAGGCCAGCACGGGCGACACCGTCGAGTTCGACGTCTCGAACCTCAACCTCACGAGCCTCGGTGCCCCCGAGGTCACCTCGCTCGACGTTCGCGTCGGCGGCCAGGTCGTCGCCACCGCTCCGGTGACGGAAGGCGCGGCTCACGTGAGCGTCACCGTTCCGGTCGCCGCCAGTGCAGCCGCCGCGGGTGCCTCGAGGATCGAGCTGACGACGGCGAACGGCTCGGTCGTGCGGGTGCCGATCAAGGTGTCGCAGGCGAGCCCGCCCGGTGCCGTCGTCACGAAGCCGACCGTCACCGGCAGCGCGGTCGTCGGCAAGACGGTGCAGGCGAAGCTCGGCGCGTGGCGATCCGACTACAGCGTCAGCTACCAGTGGCAGCTCGGCGGCAAGTCGATCAAGGGCGCGACGAAGTCGAGCTACAAGATCAAGCCGGCCGATGCCGGGAAGAAGCTGTCGGTGCGAGTGACCGCGAAACGGTCGGGTCAGGATCACCAGACGGTCACGTCGAAGTCGGTGAGGGTGACGAAGGCCTCGTCGAAGCTGACGCTGCAGGGCAAGGCCGGCGCGAAGGGCAAGGCCACGGTGACCGTGAAGCTCGCCCTGCCCGGCACCGCCGGCTCGGCCACCTCGGCGAAGGTCAAGGTCTACGACGGCAAGAAGCTGGTGAAGAGCTCGGTGGCAGTGAAGAAGGGCAAGGCGACGGTCAAGCTGACCAAGCTGAAGTCGGGCAAGCACACCATTCGAGTGAGCTACGCGGGCTCGAAGGCCTACAAGGGCACGAGCAAGACGGTGAAGGTCACCGTGAAGTAGCGCCCTCGGCTCCGGGTGGGGGCGGCCCCACCCACCGTTCGCCGGTTGGAAATGCACCCTAAAACGCGATCTTAGGGTGCATTTCCAACCGGCGAACGTGCGTGCGGTCGAGCTCGAGCGCGATCCAGCACCCCAAAGCAACCAAGGTTGACAGATTGCTCCCTAGCAATGTAGGTTGACAACATGGAGTCACTGCAGATCGCCGAAGTCGCGGCAGACACGAGCGATCCCCGCGCCGGGTTGCGCGCCGTCGCCTCGCTGCGCGCGCTCACCGACCGCCTCGAACTCGCCCAGGTGGAAGCCGGGCTGCGCGCGGGCATGAGCTGGCAAGCCATCGCCGACGCGCTCGGGGTGTCGCGTCAGGCGGCGCACAAGAAGTACGCGAAGAGGATCGACCCCTCGATCCCGGTTCCGCGGAGAAGCTCCGAGGAGAAGAGGAGAAGCAGGTGAGTAAGATCACCGCCGCGGCGGCGACCAGCCACACCCTTTCGGTCACCGCGATGGAGGAGGCCTCTCGACTCGGGGAGCGCACCGCCGACATCGACCACATGCTGCTCGCCCTCGTCGTGAACGAGCAGACCGCGGGCCAGGTGCTGCGGAGTCTCGGCATCACGCTCGACACCGCCCGCGAGGCCGTCGCGGCTCAGCACGCCGCGCAGCTCGCCTCGCTCGGCGTCCAGACCACCGCACCGACCCCCGGCAGAATCACCTTCCACGAGACCGGCGACTACGAGTGGGGCCCGAGGTCGCTTGCGATCATCAAGCGCTCTGCCGAGGGCGGCAAGCGCGGCGACGCCGCCGCGGTGCTGCGCGAGCTGGCCGCCGAGCCGAGCGGTTTCGTCGAGGCGGTTCTGCACCGTCTCGACACGACGCCCGAGGCGGTGCGCGCCAGGCTCGACGAGGTCGCGGGCTACCCCGCTCCTCCCCAGCACATATTCGAGCCGAGCACCCTCTCGGGCACTTCGGAGAGCTTCGCCCCCGCCGCCGCAGAGCGGGTGTGGGATCTCCTCGCCGATCCCTCGCGAATGCCCGAGTGGGAACCGGGCACCGCGAGCGTCGAGAATGCACCGACGCAGTTCGATGCCGAGCTCACCGCTGAGCTCACCGCCGCGCCCGCTGAGCCGGCTGAACCGACCGCCGGATCGAGTTGGATCGCTCACGCCCGAACAGAGCGGCCGGACGGCAAACCGGTGCGCGTGAAGCCTCGGCATCGGACATCGCGGGTCGAACTCATCGCGCTCGAACCGCGCCATGCCATCGAGTGGCGCTTCACCTGGCCCGACGCCCCCGGCGCGAATGCCCGGCGCGTCAGGGTGGAGCTCGAGCCGGCGGCGGGAGGCACCCACCTGCGGCTCTCGCTCGCCTGGGAACGGAACCAGGCTCGCGCGCGGTCTCCGTTCGTGCCGCTGCGGCGGATCATGCGCCCCCTGCACCGCTTCGCGATCTGGATGCAGCTCTCCCAGCTCGGAGGCAGCATCGGCCGCGCGTTCCGATAACCGACCGAGCCCGGGATCCCCAATGACCGCAAAGATCGACTTCAAGAAGACCCTTCCCGGCTACCGCGCCCCGCGCGGCGGCTTCGAGATAGTCGACGTGCCCGACGCGCACTACCTGATGATCGACGGGCACGGCGATCCCAACTCCTCGCCCGCCTTCACCGATGCGCTCGAGTCGCTGTATCCGGTCGCCTACAAGCTCAAGTTCGCCAGCAAGCGCGAGCTCGATCGCGACTACGTCGTGCCGCCGCTGGAGGGGCTGTGGTGGGCAGCAGACATGAGCTCGTTCACCGTGTCGCGCGACAAGTCCCGGTGGGACTGGACGATGATGCTGATGGTGCCCGATTGGATCGGCCCCGACATGTTCGACGCCGCCGTCGCACAGGCGAGGGCCAAGAATCCACCGCCGCGCATCGGCGAGGTGCGCCTGCAGCTGCTCTCCGAGGGCCGGTGCGTGCAGACGCTCCACGTCGGCTCCTTCGACGACGAGGCCCCGATTCTGGATCGGATGCACCGCGAGTTCATTCCCGAGCACGGTCTGCGTTTGGCGGGCAAGCACCACGAGATCTACCTCAGCGACTTCCGCCGGGTCGCACCCGAGAAGCTGCGCACGATCCTCCGGCAGCCGGTCTGCTGATGCTCCGTGATTCAGGGTGCCGTGGCCTCGGCGCACTCACGAGACGTGGGTACGGGGCGGGGAGTACGAGGCGGCACGCCCGCGGGCACCGCGAGCACTGAGCAGACGTCGAAGGCTGCCGGCCAAGGTTTCGACACCTGTCGAGCCTGCTCGCGTGCCCCGTTGGTGTCAGATAGAAGGATGACGTTGAGAAAACCGCTGATCGTTGTCGCCCCCGACGCGTTGAAGGGAAGCTGCACCTCGGCAGAAGCGGCCCGCGCCCTCGCGGCCGGGGCTCGAGCTGCTACGGACGGGGCTTTCCGCGTCTTGGAGCTGCCGCTGGCCGACGGCGGCGAGGGCACGCTCGACGCCCTGGTCGCGGCCTCGAACGGCCGCATCGAACTCATCGACACGGTCGACGCTCTGGGGCGACCCCGGCAGGGCCGCCTCGGCTTCAGCGAAGACGGCCGGCTGGCGATCGTCGAGGCCGCCGAGGCCAACGGCCTCCCCCTCGTGCTCGACCGCCCGCTGCGGGCGCTCGACGCAGACTCCTTCGGCGTCGGAACGCTGATTCGCGCGGCCCTGGCGGAGGGCGCGGAGGAACTGCTGATCTGCCTGGGCGGATCGGCCACCAGCGACGGCGGTGCCGGAATGCTCCGAGCGCTCGGTGCGAAGCTGCTCGACGACGCCGGCGATCCCGTGCCGGCGGGTGCCCGCGGGCTGAGCCGGCTGGCGGCCATCGACCTGTCGGAGGTCGCCCCGGAGGCTGCCTCCGTGCGCTGGCGCTTCGCCACCGACGTCACGAACCCGCTGACCGGCGACCAGGGCGCGGCGGCGGTGTTCGGGCCGCAGAAGGGCGCTTCGCCGGCCGATGTCGCGCTCATCGACGCCGGGCTCGATCGGCTCGCGGCGGTTCTCGCCGAACTGAGCGAGGTGGATCGCGCGCGCGTTTCCGCCTCACCCGGCAGCGGCGCAGCGGGCGGGCTCGCCATCGGACCGCTCACGCTCTGGGGCGGCCGCTGCGAGCCCGGATCGGATCTCGTCGCCCGGGCAACGGGGCTCGATGCGGCCCTCGCCGACGCGGCGCTCGTGCTGACCGGCGAGGGCCGCGTCGACAGCCAATCGCTCGGCGGCAAGGTGCTTTCGCGAGTGATCACCGGTACCCCTTCAGGGGTACCGGTGATCGTCATCGCCGGATCCGTCGGGCTCACCGCCGAGGAGTGCCGACATGCCGGAGTCACCGCCGCCTTCTCGATCGCACCCGGCGCGGCCTCCCTCGATGAGCTGCAGCGCAGGGCACCCGAGCTGCTCGCGGAGACCGCGGCCCACGCCTGCCGCCTGGCGACGACCGGAATGCGGATTTAGTGTCCCGCGCCGGAAATTCGCGTCGCATATCCCGGCACTCTCGGAGCGTCTCGCCGCGTTGTCGTCGTCGACTTTGCCACCAGCAAAGCCTCCTCCTCCGCCTTGCGAGAGACTCCGAGAGCACCGGTCTATACGAACGAACTTCCGGCGCAGGACACTAGTGACCTGACGTTCGGGCAGCCCTCTTTACTCGCACAGCTTGCAGATCGTGGAGAGTGGTATCCTGACTATACGACGGGTCGGAGTTCCGAAACGTTGTCAGCAGGGGTTGACTTCCGAGTCGGCCCCTTGCTTCTTTCTCCTCGCTGTGAAGACTCGCACCATGGGCCTGGACGGTCAGGGTCGCCATTTGAACTCATGGCGTAACGCGGGAGCCAACGAATTATGGAGGCTTCGCGCAAGTCGCCGCGCGGGAGTAGAGGCGGCGGTCTCTTCCACATCACGACGCACAATATGTGCGACCAGGTCAGCTGCCTGAACACCATCGTGCACGGCCGACGACACGTAGTTGACGGACGGAGTGATCCTGTCAAGCACTCCGGGCCACCCCGATGAGGCCGCGAGCGAGGTGCCTTCCGTGACGCGCGCGATCATCTGCTGCGCCTGGGTCTGATTCATACCGACCTCGTCGCACACCACTCGAATGAGTTCTGAACCGCCTGACGAGTCAGGCCAGGAGTTCACCTGCTCCAGCGCACCGCGCAGCGTGACTTCGTGAGGTGCCGCCGGATACTGAAACCTCAGTTGGAGTCGAACCACGTCCACGCCCTGGACAGCGATCTGCGCACCCGAATCAACGACGGTACGGAGCAGACGTCGATACAGTGTTGCCGCATCACCCACTCGCCCGAGGAGCGGTGACCATGGGCCGCGACCTTGCATGATGTCGTGGGCGTGGAACTCAACGTCGGTCGGAACACCCCACCTTGCAGCGGCTTCGGTGCGAAGTGCTGAGAAGCCGTCGGACAACCGTACAAACTGTTCAGAATCAACCACTACGGCGGCGATCCAGTAGTCTCGGTCGCTGTAGCTCTCATCGACGAATGCGGTCAGTCCGCCCGAGCCGGAGGGCTCGGGCGGACTATCGCTACGTGGCGAATCATTTGCTTCCGGCCGGGTCATGCGTCGAGGTTACCCGCCGAAACATGTGCGGGGCCAGATCCCCGCTCACCACATCCTCGTTCCGCAGCCCCTATCCACGCGACCAGTTGGTAGCTCTAGATCGGGGTGGGCGGCGTCTCGCCGCCCAGCACGGCGAGCACGTTGTCAGCGGCGAGCACCGCCATCGCGGTGCGCGTCTCAACCGTCGCCGAGCCGAGGTGGGGCAGCAGAGCCACGTTCTCCAGTTCGAGCAGCCCGGAATACACTTCCGGTTCGCGCTCGTAGACGTCGAGCCCGGCTCCCGCGATGACCCCGTCGCGGAGCGCCGCCGCGAGTGCGGCCTCGTCGACGATGGGCCCGCGCGCGGTGTTCACGAGGTAGGCGCTCTCTTTCATCGCCGCGAGTTCGGCTTCGCCGATGAGGTGGTGCGTGGCCGGAGTGAAGGGGCAGTGCACCGACACGACGTCTGAGATAGCGAGCAGTTCGTCGAGGTCGACCCGGCGCGCGCCCAGCTCGGCGGCGACAGCGGGATCGATCTCGCTGCGCGACTGGTAGACGATCTCCATGCCGAAGGCCTTGGCGCGCCGCGCGGTGGCCTGGCCGATGCCGCCCATGCCGACGACACCCAGCGTCTTGCCCTGCAGGCCGCTGCCGAGCAGGAAGAACATTCCCCACTTCCAGGGCTGGCCCGAGCGAATGATCCGCTCGCCCTCGCCGAGCCGCCGAGTCGCCATGAGAATGAGCGAGAACGCGATGTCGGCGGTCGCCTCGGTCAGCACCCCGGGGGTGTTCGTGGCGACGACACCGCGCTCCGCGCAGGCGGCCACGTCGATGTTGTCGTAGCCGACGGCGACGTTCGCGACGACTCGCAGCTGTTCACCGGCGGCATCGAGCAGCTCGGCGTCGATCCTCTCGGTCAGCAGGCTGACGACGGCATCCGCGCCGGCGACACGGCTCAGCAGTTCGTCGCGGCCGATCGACTCGGCCGCCGACCAGGCGTCGACCTCGTGCTCGGCGCGGAGCTTTTCGACCGCGGCTTCCGGAATGCGCCCGGTGACGACGATCCGGCTCATGCGGCGCTCACCCAGTCGCGCAGCACGCCGAGACCGTCGCGGATGTCGGAGAGGTCGATGCCGGAGTAGGCCAGGCGGATGTACTGACGATCCTCTCCCGGCTGGCGTCGGCCGAAGTGCTCGCGGGTGCAGAAAGATACGCCGGTGTTGTGCAGCGCGGCGGTGGCGAAGTCGCCGACCTCGGTGTAGCCCATCCGATCCATCGCCTCGGTCACATCCGGGAACAGGTAGAAGGTCGAGTGCGGCACCGCGACGCTCATGCCGGGGATCGAGTTGACGAGCTCGCAGGCGGCGTCGCGCCGATCCCGCAGCACGTCGAGCATGAGCCCCACCGGCTCCTGGGTGCCGCGCAGCGCCTCGATGCCGGCCCACTGCACGTAGTGCGTGGTGCACGACTCGTCGTTCGTGTTCAGCGTGGAGATCACCTCTGCGATCTCGAGCGGCGCGACCGCGCAGCCGAGGCGCGAACCGGTCATGGCGAACTTCTTGCTGAAGGTGTAGAGGATCACGGTGCGCTCGGCCATGCCCGGCAGCGACGCGATCGAGGAGGACTCCCCCTCGTAGCGGGTCTCGAAGTACGCTTCGTCGGAGAGCACCCAGAGGTTGTGCTCGATGGCCAGCTGCGCGACGGCCTCGCGCTCCGCTGCCGTCGACTCGGCCGAGATCGGGTTCTGCAGGTCGTTGTAGACGATGGCTACGGTGTTCGGCGTGATCGAGGCACGCACCTGGTCGAGGTCGATCGCGAAGCCCTCGCTCGTCGGCAGGTACCGGTAGGGCACCGCGGTGCCGCCGAGATACTCGATCTGCGACTCGTAGATCGGAAACCCGGGGTTGGGGTACAGCACCTCCTGCCCCTCGTTCATCACCGCCTGCAAGAACTTCGTGATCACGGGCTTGCCGCCCGTCGTCACCACGACGTTGCCCGGCTCGATCGCGATGCCGCGGCGAGCGCCGATGTCTTCGGCGAGCGCTTCTCGCAGCGCGGGGATGCCGGGGCCGGGGCAGTACCCGGTGCGACCGTCGGCGATGGCGGCGTTCATCGCCTCGATGATGTTCGGAGCGGTGGGGATGTTGATGTCTCCCAGGTGAAAGGGGAACACGCGGTTCCCCTCTGCCGACCAGGCCGCCGCTGCCTGGGCGACCTTGAACGCCGTCTCCGTTCCGAGCCGATCCAGCCGATGCGCTAACTTGCGGGTCACGCCGTCCCCTTCCGTCACTGATGTCACTTGTCACTGTGTGATGATCCCGATCCCACCCGGGCAGTCGGCAATCGTGACCCCGATCCCGGGAGGCGCTTTCCATACTCACGGCTCGGGAAAGCCGGTCATAGCGCAGAATGGCGACACTTTTGTCGAGATGGTTCGACACCTGTCGAACGAACTGTTCAAGCTGCGAAACTCGCGAGTGCGGCGGCCGATGCTGGTGCATACTGGGGCCGGAGGACCGCGATGAACCACAACCCACAATGAACCAGAAGGAACTCGACGATGTCGTCTCCCTCGTCTCGGATTGGACGGGGCGCAATGTCTCGCTCGACGACCTCGCGGGAAGGGTGCTCGCCTACCGCACCGTCGTGAACACCGCGGATCAGGCCCGCATCCTGGCCGTGCTGCTCAAGGAGGTTCCGCTCGACGCGCGAAGCTGGGAGATCCGCCACGGCCTGAACACCCGCACCCGCGCCTTCCTCGTTCCGAGCAACCCGGAGACGGGGTCGCTCCCGCGCATCTGCATTCCGCTTCTCGTGCGCGGTGTCAGGGTCGGCTACCTCTGGGTGCAGGCCAACGCCCCGGATGACGACATGGTCGCGCTCCTCGCAGACCTCGATCGCTGGCGCACCGCTCTCGAACACCTCGCGGAGCGAGTGCTCGTCGCCCTCGGCACCTCGGCGGAGTTCGTTTCAGAACTCGACCGCGCCTTCCGCCACCTGATCGTGAGCGGGGTCGAAGATGTGCCCGACGCGCTGGAGGCGAGGTTCCGGCACATGCCGGAGACGAGAATCGTGGTGTTCAGCTGCGACGGGCTGGGAACGCGCCCGGGGCTTCTCCCCTCGCTCGCCTACATGCAGGCGATCCACGACGCCGCGCGCACGGTCGGCCTGAGCCCGGTCAGCTTCACCGACGAGCAGCACGGCGTCTGCCTGGTTCCGAACGACTCGCAGATCGAAGAGCTCGTAGAGCAACTCGCCGAGGCGCTGCGGCTGCGCATCATGGAGGAGGAAACCCTGGGGTTCTGGCACGGAATCAGCCGCCCGATCCAGAGCCTCGGCGAGGCGCGCACGGCCTATCGGCAGGCGCTCGTCGCGCTGCAGGCGACGGCCGTGGATCCAGCCCTCCCGCTCCACAGCTACGAGAGCACCGGCATCTACCAGGTGCTCGCCCACGTCGCTTCGCCCCGGCTGCCGGTGCGCCTCGAACTGCTCCGCGCCTCCGCCGGAGGTGCCGAGAAACTGCGCTTTCTCGAGCAGGTCTACGACTCGCCGGGGCCGATGCAGCGCATCGCGGAGCGCCTCCACATGCACCGCACGAGCGTCTACAACCACCTCCAGCGCATCGAGAGCATCGTCGGTGCCGACCCGCTCGATCCGCTCGTGAGGCTCGAACTCCACGCCGGGCTCAAGCTGCTGCGCTGGCTCGATCGGCCGCGCTTCGACGCGCCGGCCTGATCGCCGAGGCTGGTTGGCCGAGGCGGGTTGGCCGAGGCCCGGCGAGCTGAGGGCGATGGGCTGAGGCGGCCGTCGGGCCGACGAGGCCGTTGGATCGAGGCGGCACCGCGGCTACGCTGGGTGGCGTGACGAAAGACGGACGGCCCTCGCGAATCAAAGACATCCGGCTCTTCGGCAGCGCGAGGGGCTACCTGCAGGAGGTCGATGGGGCGGTGGCCTTCGCGCGCCGACTGGCTTGGTGGCTGAACGGCGAGGGGTTCGGGATCGGGCACGACCCAGCCCTCTACGTCGCATTCAATCCCGAGCTGCCGGAGGGTGCCATCGAGGCGAAGCCGCCGAAGTTCACTCGCGACGACTGGTGGTTTCGCGAGGTGTCGGTCGGGGTGCCCGACGGTTTTCCGGGAGACGACGCCGAGAGCATCGCGATCCGGGGCCTCATCGACTGCCTGAAAACGCTCAAGCCGGATGATGCCGAGCTCATCGACCGCGCCGCCGAGGTCGTGAGCGCCGCGGGTGGCGACTGCCGCTTTCTGCTCAGGGTCAAGGAGACGAGCAAGGAGATCACTGAGATCTCCACGACGATCGGCGCGGGATCGGAGCCGTCGCTGCTCTACGTCGGGCTGACCGACAGGGCGACGGGAGCCTACCGGGAGGCACCGCCGGTGGAGCTCAGGTTCTACGACGACGGGGTGATGCTGGCGGGCAAGGTCAAGGTCGCCCGGCGCAGCGTCGATCTCGTGTCACGCACGTCGGTGCCCGCGCGCATGATCGCAGACAGCCACGGCGGCGACCTCTCCTGGCACCTCAGCGAGTTCGCCGAGGCCGAGCGCCCGGTGCTGTCTTTACCGCTGAAGTTCAGGTGACGCCTCGTCGGCAGCGCTGCAACTCACCCGAACCGGCAGAAAGAAAGTAGGCACCGTCATGCATGCTGATCGGATTGTGATCTCCGGCTCCTCCGGCCTCATCGGCACCGCGCTCGCGGCCTCGCTCAGAACCGATGGTTTCGAAGTGACCAGGCTCGTGCGGCGCAGTGCGAACCAGCCCGATGAGGTCGAGTGGCATCCGGAGCGGCAGCCGCTCGACCCCGCGGTGCTCGCGGGGTCGAAGGCCGTCGTCAACCTCGGCGGCGCGAGCATCGGACACCTGCCGTGGACCCCGAAATACCGAAGAACCCTCATCTCATCTCGGTTGCAACCGACGCGCACCCTCGCCGAGGCGATCCGCCTGGTCGGTGCGGAGGCCCCGCACTTCGTCTCGGCATCCGCGGTCGGGTTTTACGGCGACCGCCCGGGGGAGCAGCTCACGGAACTGAGCGGACCGGGCGAAACCTACTTGGCGCGTCTCTGCCGCGAGTGGGAACGGGCTGCTCTCGACGCGGGAGACCACGCTCGTGTCGCACTGCTGCGCACCGCACCGCTGCTGCATCCGCAAGCGGTCCTGAAGCCGCTCGTCACGCTCACCAGGCTCGGCCTCAGCGGTCCGCTCGGGGGCGGCCGACAGGTCTGGCCGTGGATCTCCCTCGCAGACGAGGTCGGTGCCATCAAGCACGTCATCGCTCACGGGATCACCGGTCCCGTGAATCTCACGGGACCGGAAACCGCCAGTGCGAACGACGTCGGGCGCGAACTGGCGCGGCAACTCCGTCGACCGTATGCGATCCCGGCCCCGAAGCCCGCGCTCCGCCTGGCGCTCGGTCGCGACGCAGCCGACTCGCTGCTGCTCGCCGACGCCTCGGTCCTCCCCGAAACACTGGGGGACTCTGGCTACGCGTTCATCCACCCGACCGTCGCACTCGCCATCGCGTCAGAACTCGATCGCTGAGCGCATCGCGGCCCGATCCACCACCGCGCGACCAACCTGATCGAGCTCAACGGGCCAATCGGGCTCCGAACCCACCGCCGACGCGTGGTTCCGGCCCCGGCTCGACCGTGAGAGGCTCGACGCATGACTCGCACTTCTTCTCGGCCGGTTCCCCTCGTCGCCGGCGGTCTTGTCGCGGGCGGTCTCGTCACGGCGCTCGCGCTCACCGGGTGCGGCGCGCAAGCCGCGGTGCCGAGCGTGGCCACCTTCGAGATCGAGGGGCAGCAGTTCAAGATCGAACTGGTCACGCCCGAGCTGGTGCAGCACGCGACGCAGCTGCTCGACGGTGAGGAGGTGGCGGCGATCCCGGTCGGAAAGATCGTTCGCGGCTCCTCCTCGGTCAACGAGCCCTGGTCGTGGCACATCGATCCGGCGACGGTCGAGTTCGCCGACTTCACGACGGAGGTGTGCGACGGACTGCCCGAGTTCGTCGAGGACGGCACGCTCACCAGCGACACCTACTGCCCCTGGCTGGCAAAGGTGATCGCCGTCGAGCCCGTGAAATAGCGCGACCCGCACCTCCCCGCCCCACCCCCCCCGCGCGCCCCCCCGCCGCCCCGCGAGCCTGCCCCCACGCTCTGTAAGACGCGATTGGTCGGTATCGCGCCGCATACCGACCATTCGCGTCTTCCAGAGGGCACCGAGCGGGTGACGGGCGACGCTCCTACCCGCAGTCGCGCGCTTCGCCGGCCACCCACCTGTTCAGGGTGAGAATCGCGCATCCCCATCTCGGGAACCGGTGATGATGAGGAAGGGCCGCGATGAGGCGAGCTCTCCCGACCGCAACCGAGATCGGAGCGAGCATGAATGAGCAACCGAATGTCCAGACGCTGCAGAAGAGGATCGCGGAACTCGAGGCGCAGAATCGGGAGCTGAGGCAGACCGCCGGGGACGCCCCCGAGCCTTCCGGCTCCCGTCCCGGGCGGGGCCGCAGCATCCTCGCGGCCGTCCTCATCATCGTGAGCGTCCTCGCAGCTCCCGTCGCCGTGATCGGCACCTGGGCACGGGTGCAACTCGTCGACACGGATCGCTTCGTGCAGACTTTCGCACCACTCGCCGAAGAACCGGCGGTGCAGACCTTCCTCACCGATCAGGTTGTCGAGGGCATCGACCAGAGCGTCGACATCGATGCCCTCGTCGGCGATCTCTTCACGGGTCTCACCGACCTCGATCTGCCCCCGAGGGCGGTGGCTGCGCTGCCGCTCCTGCAGGGACCGGCGGCGGAGGGCATGCACTCACTCATCAGAACCGGGGTGGAGAAGGTCGTCGCATCGCCCCGGTTCGCTCAGCTGTGGGAGGTGACGCTGCGGCAGGCGCACTCGCGGGCCGTCGCGATCATCCAGGGCGACCCGAACACCGCGCTGCAGCTCTCCGCAGACGGCACGCTCTCCCTGGAACTCGACGTGGTCATCCGCGAGGTGAAGGAGACCCTCGTGAGTCAGGGGTTCGGCATCGCGGAGCGCATTCCCGAGATCGACCGCTCCATTCCGATCGTCGCCTCCGACTCCCTCGTGCTCATCCGCACGGTCTACCAGATCGCCGTGAGCGCCGGGTACTGGCTGCCCTGGGTGCTGCTCGCGATGCTCGGGATCGGGATCGCCGTGGCCCGCAGGCGCGCCACGGCGCTCGCCTGGACCGGGGCCGGACTCGCAGCCTCCTTCGCACTGCTCGGTGCCGGCCTCGGCACCGGAAGGCAGTTCTTCATCGGAACGGTGAGCCCCTCGATCATGCCGAGGGGCACGGCGGCCGTGCTCTTCGACCAGCTCACGGCGCTCATCTCATCGACCATCGTGGCCCTCGTCGTGCTGAGCATCTTCATCGCCGTGGGAGCTTGGCTCGCGAGCGGCGGCCGTGCGGCGACCGCCGCGCGAGGCACAGTGGGCAGCGGCTTCGCGGCGATTCGTGCCACCGCTGATCGGCACGGGCTGGGCACGCGCGCGTTCGGGGCGTTCATCGAGCGCTGGCGCTCCACGATCATCGTGGCAGCCGTTGCGATCGGGGTATTCGTGCTGTTCCTCAATCGTCCGGTCACGACGGGCGGCGTGTTCGCCACACTCGCCAGTGTGGTCGCGGTGCTGATCATCGTGGAGCTGGTTCGGCGTCCAGCGCAGCCGACGGTCGCGGTTTCCGAAGCCGATCAGGTACCGGGTCGCCCGTGATTGCCACGATCTGGCAGATCCTCCCGGTCACGCTCGGCGTGATCGCGAGCCCGATCGCAGTGCTCGCCCTGCTCGGCATCATCCTGTCGGAGAATGCGCGCAGGAATGCGGTTGCCTACTCCGCCGGATGGGTTCTCGCGACCACCGCCGTTCTCGCGTTCTGGCTGTGGCTGCTCGGAGTGGTTCAGGCGGTGCCAGACGGCGAGAGCCTGCTCATTCGCGGACTGCACCTGGTCGTAGCGATCTGCTGCTTGGGCGGGGCACTGCTCATTTACCGGCGCGCCCGCGTCACGCTCGCCCGCGTTTCCGCCGCGCGCACTCCCGACGAACTCGTCGCCGCGACCCCGCAGCTTCCCGGCCTGCTCCGGTCGACCGAGCACTACACTCCGACCCGTTCGTTCCTGCTCGGTGCGGCGGTGTTCTTGTTCAATCCGACGAACTCTTCGCTGGTCGTGGCCACGGTGCTCGATCTCCGTGCTTCCGGCCTCGATGCCGACGACCGCCTGACCATCAGCATCGGCTTCGTCGTCGCTGCTGCGCTGCCGGTGGTTGTTCCGTCGCTCCTGCTCGTCGTCGAGGGCAAGGCCGCGGAGCCGACACTGCACCGCCTCTACGACTGGGTGCTGCACAACAACGGTTTCGTGAGCGCGGCTCTGCTGATGCTCGTGGGCTTCACCCAGCTCGGGCACGCGTTCAAGGGGGTGCTGACGTGAGAATCCCGGTGTCGATCCGCGTGTACCTGCGGCGCTTCGGCAGCCGCCGCACCGTCGCAGCCGACCTCAAGGCCGGCGTCACCCTCGGAATCGAGAGCGTGCCAGACGGGCTCGCCGCGGGCGTGCTGGCGGGAATGAACCCGCTCTTCGGGCTCAACGCCTACCTCGTCGGCACGCTCGCGGGCGCGCTCGCGACGGGATCGGTGTTCATGACCGTGCAGGCCACGGGTGCCCTGGCGGTCATCATCGAAGACGTGCCCCAGGTGCACGGCCCCGACGGCGGGGCGGCAATGGCGACGCTGACCGTCATGGCCGGGCTCATCATGCTCGGGCTCGGGATCGCGCGCCTCGGCTCCCTGGTCCGCTTCATTCCGAACGCCGTGCTGATCGGCTTCGTCAACGCCGTGGCGGTCAACATCGTGCTGGGTCAGCTCAGCAACTTCACGGGCTTCGACGGCGAGGGTTCCAACCGGCTCACCCGCGCCTTCGACACCGTGCTGGGGCTGTCCCACTACAGCTGGCCGGCGGTGCTCGTCGGAGTGTTCACGGTCGGGGCAATCCTGCTGCTCGAGCGCACACCGCTGGGCGCGCTCTCACTCGTCGTGGCCGTGGTTGCCGGCTCTCTGCTGTCGCTTCTGTTTCCCGAGGTCGCGACGATCGGAGATATCTCGGATGCTCCACCCGCGCTTCCCGGCTTCAGCCTGCCCGATGCGTCGCTCGCGGTCGCGCTCGTCATCCCCGCAGCGGCGATCGCGCTCGTGGGCCTCGTGCAGGGCGCGGCGATCTCGGGATCGATCCCGAACCCGGACGGAAGGTATCCCGAGGCGTCCGCAGATTTCAGGGGCCAGGGCATCGCGAACATCGCCGCGGGAATGCTGCAGGGCATGCCGGTCGGCGGCTCGATGTCGGGGACCGCACTCGTGCGGGCGGCTGGCGCGAAGACGGCCCTCGCGAACCTCGTCGCCGGCGTCGTCATGATCGTGACGATCCTGCTCTTCAGCAGGTTCGTCGGGTACATCGCGATGCCGACGCTCGCCGGTCTGCTCATTCTCGTCGGCGTGCGCACCTTCAAACTGCACCGGGTGCTGCTGGTGTGGCGAACCGGAGTCACGCAGATCGCGGTCTTTCTGGTCACGTTCGTGCTGACGCTCGTCATCCCGCTGCAGTACGCGGTCATCGCGGGAGTGGGCCTCTCGGTGATCCTGCACGTGGCGCGCCAGTCGAACCGCGTGCGAGTGACGCAGTGGACCTTCGAGGAGGACAGCTCCAGGCCGACCGAGACCCCGGCCCCCGCGACGATCAACCCCGGCGAGACCGTCGTACTCTGCCCCTACGGCAGCCTCTTCTTCGCCTCAGCCCCGTCGTTCCGCGCGCAGTTGCCCACCCCGTCGGCATCGCGGAAGACGCCGCAGAAAGCACCGCCGAAGGCGCGTGCGTCATCATCCGCCTGCGCGGTACCGAGGAGCTCGGAGTCACCTTTCTGACCATGCTGCGCGACTACGCGGGAGAACTCGCGAAGCAGAACGCGACCCTGCTGCTCGTGGGCGTCGGCCCCGGACTGCTCGGGCAGATGCGAGCAACCGGGGTGGCCGGCATCATCGGCGAGGAGAACCTCTTCCCCGCCGGCCGCCGGCTCGGAGACTCGCTCGACGCGGCACTCCTCGCCATCGAGCGGCGTCGCGGCTCCTCATCCGGCGCGGGTGACGCGTGATCTCCCTCCCTGACCGCGGGGCTAGCGTGAACACACTGTCGACTGCAGCGTGTCAGAAGACCAGCGCGAAAAGAGGAGTTCCATGCTGAAGAACGGCCTCCGACTGACCAAACCGCTCGCCGGGCTCACGCGGCAGAACCTCGGGCAGGAGCTCCTGGCCGGGGTAACCCTGCTCGCGATCGCGATCCCCCTCAACATCGGCTATGCCCAGATCGCGGGCCTCCCACCGACGGCGGGCCTGTACGCGCTGATCGTGCCGACCGTCGTGTACGCGCTCACGGTGTCGTCGCGGCAGGTCGTCGCCTCCCCCGACGCAGCGGCGGCCACCCTCGTGGCCTCGTCCGTCGGCGGCCTCGCGGCGGCGGGATCGCAGAGCTATGCCACTATGGCGATGGCGCAGGCGATCATCTGCGGCGTGCTGTTCATCCTGCTGTCGGTGTTCAAGCTCGGCTTCCTCGCGAACTTCCTTTCCAAGCCGATCCTGGTCGGCTTCGTCGGCGGCCTCGCACTCGACATTCTCGTCTCCCAGGTCGCCAAGATGCTCGGGGTGAAGATCGACTCGGGCGGCGAGTTCGTCGAGAAATTCGGCGACCTCCTGACCGGGCTGCCGACGGCGAACCCGTGGGCGATCCTCATCTCGGCGATCGCGGTCGTCGTGCTCGTCGGTGGCAGGGCGCTCGCGCGCGCCGTCCCCTGGGCGCTGATCGTGCTTGTCCTCGCGACGGTCGCGGTGCTGCTCTTCGGGCTCGACGACAGGGGAGTCTCAGTGCTCGGCGAGGTGCCCGCCGGGCCTCCGGCACTCACGTGGCCGACGCTCTCCCTGATGGAGTGGCTCGCCCTCGTCCCGTCGGCGATCGCGCTCACGATGGTTACCGTGGCCGAGGGGCTCCTCGTCGCCCGATCCTACGCAGAGAAGCGCCACTACACCACAGAACCCGATCGCGACCTGTTCGCCTTCGGCCTCGCCAACGTCGCCGCCGGCGCACAGGGTGGTTTCGCGGTCGGATCCTCCACCAGTCGCACCGCGGCCATGGACCAGGCGGGCTCCCGCACCCAGCTCCCCTCGCTCGTGCTGGCGGTCGGCACCCTGCTCCTGCTGATGTTCGGCACCGCCCTGCTCGCCGACATCCCGAACCCCGCGATCGGCGCGATCGTCGGCGTCGCGGTGATCCCGCTGCTCGGCGTCAGGGAGTTCCGGGAGCTGTGGCGGCTCGACCGCTTCGAGTTCGCGGTCGGCGCGGCCTGCTTTCTGGTCACGCTGTTCGTCGGAGCGATCCCGGGCATCCTCGTCGCGTTCGTACTCGCTCTTATCAACATCGCGAAGCGAGCCGCGAACCCGGCGATCGACGTGCTCGAGGCCGGAGACAGCCCCGCTGATTCGCTGCTCGAGGACGCATCCGAGGGCAGGATCACCGCCCCCGGCATCGTCGTGGTGCGTATGGCCGCGCCGCTGTTCTTCGCGAACGGCGACGTATTCTCCCAGGCAGTGCGGCGAGCAGTCACCGGGCCCGGAGAGGGCGTCGTGCACCACGTGGTCCTCGACATGGAGGCAGTCACTGATGCCGATGTCACGGCCGCCGAGTCGTTCGACGGACTGCGCGAGTGGCTCGATACGCGCGGGGTGACTCTGTCGTTCAGCCGCATGCGAACCCGCACCCGCGATCGGCTTGCGCGCCTCGGTGTGCTCGGCGACGAGACTGTGTACGCGACTAACCGGGAGGCCGTCGAGGCGCTCGGCCTGCGGAGCGCGAGGAGCCCGCCCCGCCCCGCCCCGCCCCGCGAGCCTGCCCCCACGCTCTGGAAGACGCGAATGGTCGATATAGCGCCGCATACCGACCATTCGCGTCTTCCAGAGGGCACCGCGCGAGTGACGGGCGTCTCGCGCCCCCTACGGTAGCACGATCTCGAAGTTGGGATCCGGCTCGTCGATCACCGCCGCGAGTCGGCCGAGAGCGGCCGCGTCGCCCGTGATCTCGATGCCCGGCGACTCCGTGTCACCGGCGAAGAAAGCGATGAGCCGCAGCTTGGTCGCGGCCGAGAGCGTCGCGTCGGCGTCGCCGTCGGTCTCGATGCGTTCGCGGTGGATCAGCGCGCCGTTGCTGAGCGTGAGCCGGTGCGTCTCTCCCAGGTCTTCGAACACGACGTCGAGCGACAGCGAGTCGTTCCACGCCCGCGGTCCGTTCACCCGGATCGCCATGGAGTCGAAGATCTGGCCGGGTGAGAGCTGGTTCAGCATCTCCGGCGAGGCGAGGCTGGTCGGAGAGCCGAACCTACCCTGACGCAGCTCAGTCGCGCCTGACAGGAAGAAGTTGCGCCAGGTCGCGTTCTCGATGCCGTAGGCGAGCTGGTCGAGGGTGTCGGCGTAGAGCGCCCTGCCCGCTTCGTGGTCGGCATCGGCGAAGACGACGTGGTCGAACAGCGTGGCGGCCCACCGGTAGTCGCCGGAGTCGTACGCGGCCCGCGCGAGTTCGACGACGCGGTCGGTGCCTCCCATCGCGTCGACGTAGCGCTCGGCCTGCTCGGCGGGCGGGTGCGGCCACAGTCTGGCCGGGTTGCCGTCGAACCAGCCCATGTAGCGCTGGTAGATGGCCTTGATGTTGTGGCTCACCGAGCCGTAGTAGCCGCGCGCGTGCCAGGCGTTCTGGAGCGCCGGGGGCAGCTGCAGCGTCTCGGCGATCTCGGCACCCTGGTAGCCCTGGTTGATCAGGCGCAGGGTCTGGTCGTGCAGGTAGGCGTAGAGGTCGCGCTGCAAGGAGAGGAAGTGGCGAATGCGGCCCGACTCCCAGGTCGGCCAGTGGTGCGGAGAGAACACCACGTCGCTGCGATCGGCGAAGGTGTCGATAGCCTCGTCGAGGTAGCCGGCCCAGCCGTGGGGGTCGCGCACCACGGCACCGCGCAGCGTGAGGAGGTTGTGCAGGGTGTGCGTGGCGTTCTCCGCCATGCACAGGGCACGGTAGCGGGGAAAGTAGATGTGCATCTCGGCGGGCGCCTCGGTGTTCGGGGCCATCTGGAATTCCATCTCGACGCCGTCGACGGTGATGGTCTCGCCGGTCTCACTCACGAAGTCGGTCGGCACGATGAGGCCCACGGTGCCGGTCGAGGGTGCCTGGCCGAGGCCCGATCCCACAGCGCCCGCGACACCGCGGTCGAGAGCGGCACCGTACATGTAGCCCGCGCGGCGAGCCATCGCGGTGCCGGCGTAGACGTTCTCCGCGATCGCGTGCTCGGTGAACCCCTCTGGAGCGATGATGCGCACCTCCCCGCGATCGACCGCGGCCTGATCGACGACGCCGAGCACGCCGCCGAAGTGGTCGACGTGGCAGTGCGTGTGCACGACGGCCTTCACCGGGCGGTCGCCGCGATGCTTGCGATAGAGTTCCATCGCCGCCGCCGCGGGCTCGCGGCTGGTCAGCGTGTCCACGACGATGATGCCCTCGTCGCCCTCGATGACGGTGAGGTTCGAGAGGTCGTATCCGCGCACCTGGTACACGCCGGGCACGACCTCGAAGAGGCCGCCGATGGCGTTGAGCTGAGACACGCGCCACAGGCTCGGGTGCACGGTATCGGGTGCCTCCCCCGCGAGAAAGGCGTAGGAATCCAGGTTCCAGACCACGTCGCCGGCCTCGTTCTTCACGACGATCTCGTCGGGGCGCTCGATGAGCCCGCGATTCGCATCGTCGAAGTCCTGGACATCGTCGAACGGGAGCGCCGCAGCGGCCGCCCCGTTCGCATCTCGCACGAATGCGCTCGCTTCTACTGGGGACACGTCCCGACTCCTCTCGCTCGGCGGCCGACACACGGCCGCAGCGCCAGTATCCGGAGTTTCCGACTGCGCCGCGCCGCGGGTCACACTCAGAGGGTGAGTGTAATGCGGAAACCTGCCACTGGACTGCTTGCAGGTCGCGAACGATCCCCGCGCAACCCCGCAACCGCTCAGAACAGCCCGGAGATCCCCTTGCCCAGCACGTTCATACCCAGCACGACGAACAGGGTCGCCATGATTGCACCGTTGTGCTGCGTCAGCCAGAGGCGCAACAGGTCGAGCCAGGGGGTGATCTGCCGCGAAGCGAACATGTGGGCGAGAACGGGGATCAGCACGGTGCTGGCGGCGAGGAGCACGTACGCAACGATGGTGGCCGCGCTCGCACCCCAGCCGAGATCAGCGGCGCCGATGGTAACGCCCGCACTCGCACCGAGCAGGAGATTCTTCGGGTTCACACCGCCCAAGAGGAAGCCGAGGCCGAGTGCCTTTCCGAAGCTGAAGCGGTCGATTGCCCGCATCCACCGAGGCAGGGAGGCTTCTTCCCCCGGGGCCGGCCGGCCGCGCCACTGCTTCACCGCGAGAAACAGAAGAAGCGCGCCGAGTACCACCTGGATCAGCGCGCGTGCCCAGCTCCCGTCCCCCGAACCGGACGCGGGCAGCACACTCGAGAGGGCCGCAAAGACCGAAGACACCGTGAGCACTCCGCCCACGATCCCGAGCAGAAAGCCCAGGCTCGTCTCCCTGGCTTTCGGCGACATCAGCATCAGGATGGCGGCGATGATGGTCACCGGGCTGATCGCGATGCCGATGGCGACGGGCAGTAACTGACCGATGAGGGCTCCCATACCACCCGAGTGTATGCACGCGCGAGCGCTGAGCCGCGCCCGGGCGGGAAGTATCACCCGGCGCGGGTGAGGCCCTCCTGTCTGACTGTTCGAGCGACAGCAGACCGACCTGCGGCAGCGCCGCACACACCCCGTTTCGCTCGGCACCGGCACCCGCGCCCAGAACTTCCACCCTGGGTTGGCATCGGAGCACGGATGCCGCTCTATAGCGTCGAAGCAGAGCAAATCATTGGAGGTTGTCGTGAGTATTCAGGTGCGGTCGCTGGGCAAGCGGTATGGGAAGAGCTGGGCCGTTCACGATCTCTCGTTCGACGTGCAGCCGGGGCGGGTTACCGGGTTTCTCGGGCCGAACGGCGCGGGGAAGTCGACCACGATGCGCTCCATCGTGGGGTTGGATCGCCCGACCTCCGGCGAAGCGCTCGTCGGCGGGCGGCGATACGCACGCCTGCGGGCTCCGCTGCGGGAGGTGGGCACGCTGCTGGACGCGAAATCGGCGCACCGCTCGAGGCGAGCGGTGGATCACCTGCGAGCGGTCGCGATAACGCACGGGTTCTCCCGGCACCGGGTCGATGAGGTGATCGGGCTGGCCGGGCTCGAGAGCGTCGGCAGCCGCAAGGTCGGCAAGTTCTCCCTCGGCATGAGTCAGCGGCTCGGGATCGCGGTCGCCCTGCTGGGCGACCCGCACACCCTGATTCTCGATGAGCCGGTGAACGGGCTCGACCCCGAGGGCGTCACCTGGATGCGGTACCTGCTCGGTGCGCTCGCCGCGGAGGGGCGCACGGTGTTTCTCTCCTCGCACCTGCTGAGCGAGCTGGCGCTGGTGGCCGATCACATCGTGGTCATCGGGCGCGGCGAGTTGATCGCCGACGCCCCGCTCGCCGAGCTGACCGACAGGGAGGAGCGGGTGCGGGTGCGCACCGGGCAGCTCGACGCGCTGCTGCAGCTGCTCGCGGCTCCCGGGGTCGCCAAGACCTCGTTCGACGCGACCACCGCGGAGATCGCGGGGCTACCCGCGGAGGCGATTGCGCAGCGCGCAGCGGAGGCTGGCATTGTGCTGCTCGAACTCGCGCCCGTGCAGCGCACGCTCGAAGAGGTCTACACGGAGCTGACCCGCGAGGCGGTCGAATACCAGGCGGGGGCTGCCGGGCGAGGTGCGTCGTGAGCGCCACCGCGACGGATGATTCTCGGCCCTCGCTGGCGCGGGCGGCGCGAGCCGAGTGGGTGAAATTCGGCACACTCGCCTCGAACACGGTCACGACGCTCGCCGCCGTAGCGGTGATCGCGGTGATCGCAGCGGTGCTGGTCTGGGCGCGGGCGAGCGAGTCGGCCGCGCCCTCCACCGTGGAGCTGCTGACGGGGGTCTCCTGGGCGCAGCTGTTTCTCCCCGTGCTCGCCGCCGTGTTCGTCTGCTCGGAGTGGTCCTCGGGCACGAGCCGGGTCACCTTTCTGGCGGTGCCGACCCGCTGGCCGGTGCTGTTGGGCAAAGCCGCGGTGATGGGTGTCGTGTCGTTCTTCGCGGGTGCGCTCGGTGCCACCGGCGCGCTCCTGGTCGGTCTGGTCGGCGGGGTCGATGTCGGTGCCGACGCCGCGCTGGCCGTCCGGCTCGTGATCGGCGCGGGTGTCTACCTCGGTGGTTTGGCGGTGCTCGCGGTGGGAATCGGCGCGATCGCGCGGAATCTCACCGCGAGCGTGCTCACGGTGATCGGTTTTCTGTGGGTGCTACCACTGCTGATCGCGCTGATCCCCTCGCCGGAGGTGCAGCGCCTCGTGCCGTATCTTCCCTCCCCCGCGGGCGGCCTTCTGATCGCCGCCGAGAATCCTGCTGCGCTGCTCACTCCCTGGGCGGGTGGCGCGGTGCTGCTCGCCTGGGCGTGCGCTGCGCTGCTCGGCGCGCTGCCGGTGCTGCGCGCCCGTGACATTTGACCGACGTGAGACGTGGGAAAGGAACACTGATGAACCGCCAAGGCACTGAAATGTCGACACCAACCGCGCTGCTCGGCGCGGTGCGTTCGGAGCTCGTGAAGCTCTGGTCGCTGCTCTCGAATCGAATACTCGCCGCGGTTGCGGTGCTCATCATCGCGGGGTCGGGAGGGATGCTTTCGATGAGCACGATCGCGCGGCTCACCGATCCCAGGTTCGCGGGGCAGAGGATCGAGGCCACCCCGATGATGTTCGTGGACGGCGTGCTCTGGGCGCAGATCATCGTCGCGATCATCGCGGTGCTCGCGGTTACCGGCGAGTACACCTCGGGCCAGGTGCGGCTCTCGTTTCTCGCCCTGCCGACTCGGCTGCCGTGGCTCGGGGCGAAAGCCCTGGTGCTCGCGGCGACCGGGTTCGCGATCGGCGTCGTCGGCTCGGCGATCTCGCTCGGGATCTCCGCGCTCGCGCTCCCCGGCACCGATGTGCGCTACGACATCGAAGCCTCCGAAGCGGTGATGCTGAGCCTGGGTTCCGGGCTCTACCTGGCCGCGATCGCCGCGCTGGCGGTCGGGGTGACGGCCGTGCTGCGCCACGTCGTCGCCGCGCTCGTGGCGGTGCTCGTGCTGCTCATCGTCGCGCCGCCCCTGCTCGCTTCGGTGCCCGGCATCGGCCGAGTCGCCGACTACCTGCCGACCATTGCCGGGCGCAGGCTCATCTCCGACTTCGACAGCGTGGCGCAGCTCGATCCCTGGGCGGGGTACGGAGTGCTTCTCGCCTGGGCGGCCTGCGCACTGCTCGCCGCGGGCGTGCTGCTCAGAGCGCGCGATGCGTGACCGCTCTGGCATCGGCGAGAATGAAACGAGTGGGTAGTGAGTAGGACAGTGCCGGTCGCTTTTCGTTCCGATCCGGGCGATCCGGGCGATCCGGCCGATCCGGCCGATCCGATGCGGCCGAGAGGGGGCGAGCGTGAGTGAGAGCTTGAGCGTGCGGCTCTCCGATCTGCGACGGCAACCGCCCCGCCCGCTGGCCTGGCTGCATCGACACCCGATCGTCATCGACGTCGCCGTCGTGCTCGTGGCGTGCCTGCCGCACCTGATCGCCCTGCTGCATCGGGCAGGCGATGTCGGCTGGTGGGGATACCCGCTTGCTGATCATCACCGCCTCGGCGCTGCTGGTGCGACGGCGCATGCCGCTCACGACCCTTGCGGTGGTCGCTCTCGCCTGCGCGTTCAGCCCGCTCGCTCAGCCGGGCTTCGGGTACCCGATGATTCCCTTCGCGTTCAGCCTGTACACGGTGGCCTCGCGGCAGTCCACGGCTCGTTCGCTGCTCGGTTACGGCATCGGGATCGGTGCCACCGTTCTCGCGGCGATCCCGTATTCACTGAGCGGAACGACTCCACCGATGGCCTCGATCCTCGACCCGTTCTCGCTCATCGCGCTCGTCACCGGTGTGATCGTCAAGAACCGTCGGGAGCAGCAGCAGCAGCTGGTCGAGCGGGTCAACCAGCGCATCGAGAACGCCGCTCTGGTCGAGCGCACCCGCATCGCGGCAGAGATGCACGACATCGTCGCGCACTCGCTCACCGTCATCGTGTCGCTCGCCAACGGCGCGGCGAGCATTCGAGCACGGCAGCCGGCGAAGGCCGACGCCGCGATCGAACAGATCGCCGCGGTCAGCCGAGACGCGCTCGAAGACATGCACCGCACCCTGAACATGCTCCGCAGCGCCGACTCGGGCCTCGACGAGAACCTCCATCACTCGGGTGACAACCTTCCGACGCTCGACGAACTCGCCGAGCGCTTTCGCGCGGCCGGGCTTCCGGTGACACTGATCCAGAACGGCGATCCACCGCCCGAGGATGCCGGTGTGCGTCAGGCGATCTTCCGCGTCGTGCAGGAGTCGCTCACCAATACGCTCAGACACGCGGTCGCCCCGACCGGAGCGTCCGTGACGATTCATCGTGAGGCCGAGCAGATCACGATCACCGTAGAGGATGACGGTGAGGAGCAGCGGACACCGCCGACGCCGGGTCACAGGCTGGTCGGCATCGGGCAGCGTGCCGCCGCGCACGGCGGTCAGGCGCAGTCCGGGCCGCGGCCGGGCGGCGGCTGGCGCAACACGGTCACCCTCCGCACCCCGGAAGCGAGCGCAGACGATCACGCCCTCGTCCGCGCGGGCAACGCCCTCGTGATCGAGGCCACCGACGATCTCGAAGTCGCCGGAGAAGCCTCGACCGGAGAAGAGGCGGTCAGGCTCGCCTTCGCGCTCTCGCCCGATGTCGTGCTGATGGATGTGCGCATGCCCGGCATCGGCGGCATCGAGGCCACCCGCCGAATCACAGAAGCACGCCCTGAGACACGAGTCATCGTGCTCACCACCTTCGACCTCGACGAGTACGCCTTCGGCAGCCTCAAGGCGGGGGCCAGCGCCTTCCTGCTCAAGAGCGCCACCCCCGGGCACCTCACCGAAGCGATCCGCACCGTGGCAGCGGGCGAGAGCGTGCTCGACCCCAGAATCACCCGGCTCCTCATCGAGACCTTCGTGGCGCGCGATCCCGCGAAGACTGCGGGCAGACGCGCTGCCGAGCCACAGGTCACTGATCCACTGGCCGCCGATCCACAAGCCGCACTGTCACCGCGAGAACTCGAGGTGTTCACCCGCATTGCCGCGGGCATGTCGAATCCCGAGATCGGAGCGCAGCTCCACCTCACCGTGCCCACGATCAAGTCGCACGTCAATCGCATTCTCGCCAAGCTCCAGGCCCGCGACCGCGTGCACCTCGTGATCCTCGCCTACGAGCACGGCATCGTCTCCGCTCAATAGTCGTCCGATGCCCTCCAGCATCCGGCGAGGTGGTCGTCGACCATGCCCGCCGACTGCATCAGCGCGTACATCGTGGTCGGCCCGACGAAGCGGAAGCCGCGCTTTCGCAGCGCCTTGCTCAGCGCCGTCGACTCCGGAGTCACGGCGGGCACGTCGGCCATCGCTGCGGGACGGGCGCTCTGCTCTGCGGAGCCGACAGGCGCGAACGACCACATCAGCTCGTCGAGTTCGCCGTCGGCCATGTCCCGCACCAGCGTCGCGTTGGAGATGGTGGCCTCGATCTTCGCGCGGTTGCGCACGATACCGGCATCCGCCATCAGCCGCTCGACGTCCTCCGCACCGAACCCGGCGACCCGCACCGGGTCGAAACCCGCGAACGCCTCGCGAAACCGCGGGCGTTTGCGCAGGATCGTGATCCACGACAGACCGGCCTGAAAGCCCTCGAGCGCCATCTTCTCGAACAGCGCGCGGTCGCCGTGCAGCGGCACGCCCCACTCCTCGTCGTGGTAGCGACGGTACTCCTGGTCGTCGCCGACCCATCCGCAGCGGGAAAATCCATCGGTTCCGACCACAAGCGCGTCCACAGGCAACAGGGTACCGCGCTTGCGGTCCCTCCGCGCGATCAGTTCAGGTCTGGGATGAACTTCTCGAAGGTCTCGTAGTAGGCATCCTGGAGCGAGCGGAACGTGCCTTCCAGAAAACCCGGCTCCGCCTCGTACGCCTTGAGCCCGCGGTAGTAGAACTCCTTCTGCGCATCGAGCACGATGACGGTGGCACCGAGCCTGCGGCCCGGCACCCTCGAGGATCAGGGTGACGAGCACGGCCTATTCCCCGATCAGTCAGCTTCTACTGAGCTCTTCTCTGATGCGTGATCGAATCCGAGACTAGCGCTGACGGGCTGCCACGGCGTTCAGCCCGAGACTCGCCCCAGCCTCAGCGACTCCGAAGCCTTCCCAATACTCAGCAAGGTCAGTCGCACCGAGATCGACGTATTCGTCTCCCGCGGTGTTCTCGGTTTGCCCTGCTTCGACCACCCTCCCGGTCTGAGCCTCGAAAAGCTTGATCGCGTAGGCCGCCGTGGGAACAGCAATCGCGACGGCGGCCAGCGATGCGGTTATCGTGAGTCGGAGAGATCGCCGTCTTCTCGACCTGCTCGATTCACCGGCTGCGGCTACGAGCGCGGTCGCGGTCGCGTCTCGAACCGCTGGAGTCTGCAGTCGTGCGTTCTTCAGGCGGCTGAGCACTTCGGCGTCTGTGATCGGCATGGTGTCTCCATTCTGAAAGCCTCACTCAAGACATGCCCCGACCACACCGAAACGTGACACGCAAAACCTGAGAACACTCATCTGCCGAACAGCTACGCTTGTGCAATATGGTCACCGCCTCCACCGGCGCGATTGCTGAGGAGTAAGTCCAGTGAGCTCAATCCTTGTGTGGAACGTCATCGCTATTGGCCTGCCTGTCGTAGTCGTCGTCGGGATCGTTCTAACCTGGCGTTTCGTGAAGCGACGCGGCCGGGAAAGAGGCGATGACTGACGCACCGAACGCAGCGCTTCAGCCCCGCAGAACCGCGACCTGAGCCTCCTCAGTTGCGCGGCGCACGAGGGGGGCGATGATCCGGGTGCGGGCGGTCAGGGGGATGCGCGAAGCTGCGGCCCAGCAGTCCAGCACGGCAAGCGCGCCCTCTACGTCGGCTGGGGGCCGGTGCCGCCCGCGGAGGAGTCGTCGGCACCGCGCTCGGAAGCACCGTCGGCAATGCGCTGAAAAATCGAGGTCATGAGCGAGAGTTCTTCGTCGCTCAGCAGACCGAACGCGCGTTCCCGCACGAACTCGAAGTGCCGCTCTTGAAGCCCCGCGACGCGTTCGCGACCGGCGTCGGTGAGGGTTGCGATCACCGCCCGCGAGTTGCTCGCGCTGCCGACGCGCTGCACCCATCCGGCCTGTTCCAGCTGCCCGACCTGATAGGTCAGGCCGCTTCGCGACACCCCGACCGCCTCGGCGAGCTCGTGCATGCGCAGCCCCTCGGGCGACTGCTCCAAGAAGAGCAGAATCTCGAACTGCACCAGCGAAAGACCGCCGAACTTCTGTATCTGCTTGCCCAGGTTCAGGCGGATCGAGACGATCGCCCGTTTCAGGGTCGAGTAAGCGGCGAGTTCCGTGGATGTGATCGGAGCAGGCATGCGACCAGTGTACCGACCGCATACAATTGAGTTCGAATTTGAATCTGTGTTAGCGTTGCTTCAGTTCAAATTCAAACTGAAATCTAAGCGGGTGGATCACCCGTCTCGCGAGAGGTCACCCCAATGTCTACTCCTGCTCCGGCGGCCCAGCCGTCATCATTCGCAAAGGCGATCGGGCTCGCGCTTGCCGCAGCCGCGGTCGTGTGCGTCGTGCTCCTGGCCTTCGCCTGGCCATCGATCACCTCGAAGCCGCACGATATTCCCGTCGGCATCGTGGGCTCCGCCGAACAGGTCTCGCAGGTCGAGGATCAGCTCGCGGAGCAGTCCGACGGCGCTGTCGATCTCGAGGTCCACGACGACCGGGATGCCGCGGTCGCCGCGATCGAGCAGCGCGAGATCTACGGTGCCCTCGTTCTCGGCGAGAGCAGTGGAACCTCGATGACGGCCCCGGAGATGCTGATCGCCACGGCCGCCAACTCGGCGGTCGCGCAGATGCTCCAGGGCATGGCGACCGGAATGCAGGCCCAGCTCACCACGCAGGTGAACACGGGAGTCGAGCAGCAGGTGCAGCAGTTGATCGACGCGCTGCGGGCCGTGCAGTCGGGCCAGGCACCCACCGCTCCCGCCGGTGAGGCTCCCGCCGCCGAGGCAGCCCCCGCCACGCAGCTCCCCGACACGTTCACGATGCCCGACGCGCAGGTGACCGTCACCGACGTCGTGCCTCTCTCGGAGGACGACCCGCGCGGTGCCGGCCTCTCCGCCGCGGCGCTGCCCCTGGTGATGGGCGGCATGATCGGTGCCATGATCATCTCGACGGCCATTCACGGCAGCCGCCGCAGGCTCGTCGCGCTCATCGTCTACACGGTGGTCGCGGGCCTGGCGCTCACAGCGATCCTCGAGGGATGGTTCGGCGCGCTGCAGAACAACTACTGGGCCAACGCCCTCGCGATCACGCTCTCCATCGGTGCGATCTCGGCCACGATCGTCGGCCTCCGCAGCGTCCTCGGATATGCCGGGCTCGGGATCGGGGCCGTGCTCATGTTCTTCTTCGCGAACCCGATCTCGGGTTCGGCTCTCCCTCCCGAGTTCCTCATCGGATCCTGGGGCGCTATCGGCCAGTGGTTCCCGCCGGGAGCGGGGCAGACGCTCATCCGCACACTCTCCTACTTCCCCGACGCGAGCACGCTGTTCCCGTGGCTCGTCCTCACTGGCTGGACCCTGTTCGGCCTGATCCTCATCTGGATCGGCTCCCTCAAGAAGCCCGCCCGGGTCGAGTCAGAGGGCGTCGCTGACCAGAAAGCACCGGCCGCGCTCGGAGAACACGCCTGAGCGCTCAGCTCGGAACGGTGGTCCGGGCTGGGTCTGCGCGGATGACTGCTTCTCAAAACCGTATCCTGCCCCGAGCCCCTAAAGCGCACTGCCGCTCGTCGTGAGTTAGCGGTCCGGCCTCAGTCGCCGCAGTATTTCGGCGACGACGTATCTTGCGCGCCCACCGGTCGTCCGTGGGTCGTAGCCGAGAACCTGAGTCAGCTGCCTATGCTTCGTCTGCAGCGTCGAGTGGTGCAGGTGGAGTTCGACGGCCGCCGAGCGCACGCTCTCGGCTTCCACGAGTACGCGCAGCACCTCGGCCGTCCCCCGGTCGAGACTGGAGAGCACGGCAACATCGGGGTGAGGAATGTCATGGTCGTATCCCCGGATAAGGGGAAGCAGCGCGCCGAGATCCACCGCGTCCAGTATCGGCAGATCCTCGGTGCTCAGCCGATAGGCGATGACCGCATCGGCCCAGGAGTCGGGGGCATGATCCGCCCGTCTCCGGATTCCGATGCCGGCGCGCCCAGCCTGCGCTACGTTTCCGGTGAGATCCAATGTCGCTTGCAGAATGCCGTAGCGGGTCGGAACAACAGTGGAGAATGCGCCCGTCCGCGGGGTCTCAGGCGCTGTAGCGATCAGGCGGATCTGCGCCCCGGGTTCGATCCGCAATTGCGCCAACTCTGCTGAACGATCCTCGATCGAGCACGAAGCATCAATCACAACAGCGAGACCACCGGAGCGATCGTAACGAACGTCGAGGAGCGCGATCGCGTGCGCCAGCCTTCCGACAATCATCTCGTCATTAGCGCGCAGCCCACCCTCGCGCTCCAGCCACACACTGCCGTCTCCGATTGCGCTTACCGACACGCGCTGGTCGGGCTCTCCGGGCCCGCTCAGCTTCAGCCCAGACGCATCGAAACGAGCAACGCGCCCCTTCCGCTCGGAACCCACCACGGTTCCGGAGAGAACGGCTGCACCCCGGAGCAGGGCGTCATGCCCGGCTCCGCTCACCGAGAGGGCGTCGAAATACGCAACCACCTTGAGGGGTTCAGCGACTCCCGGGTCGAGAGCAGATGACTGTCCTACGAGTTCATCCACTGCGACCCCATCACCTTTGCACCTCAGTCTACCGAGACGTCGCACGTTGGCACCGCGCCAAGCGGCGGGGGAAACCGCGAAAACTGCGACCCTGCGGCGGTGCCGCATACTCCCCGCGTCTCCGTAGCGTATGACATGCGTCGGAGAAGCGGCGCGCTCACCCAAGTGGTCGTGCGGGCAGGGACGACTACCAGAACAAGGGAGTTCTCCATGACAGAAATCATTTCCCGACCGCCGGTCGATCCGGAGCTCGTAGCAGTGTTCAACGCGAATCCCGCTCTCTTCCCGGCCACGGTCACGGCCGACATGATCCCCTTCCTGAAGGTTCCTACGCCTCCGGAGCTCACTGAGGCGCTGCTCGACAGGTTCGACGTCGAGGTCACAGACGTCGAGATTTCTGGCTACCGGGGAGACACGATTGTCGTCTCGATCTTCGCGGCGAAGGGCCGTACCGGCACCGGACCCGGTTTCTACCACATCCACGGCGGCGGCATGATCGCCGGCGATCGGTTCGCCGGCGTCGACCAGTTCGTGGAGTGGGCCGTGCGGTACAACGGCGTGGTGGTCTCCGTCGAGTATCGCCTGGCCCCCGAGTTCGAAGATCCGTATCTGGTGGAAGACTGCTACGCGGGGCTCGTATGGACCGCCGAGCACGCCGAAGAACTCGGCATCGACCTCGACCGGCTCATCATCGGCGGTGCCAGCGCGGGCGGCGGGCTCGCGGCCGGAACCACCCTGCTCGCCCGCGACCGGGGCGGCCCGAAGCTCGCGGGCTCGATGGTGATCTACCCGATGCTCGACGATCACAACGACACGGTCTCCGCACGGCAGATCAACGGCGGCGTCTGCGTGTGGGATCAGACCAGCATGGAGACGACCTGGAACGCCTACCTGGGCGATCGACGCGGCACCGACGAAGTCTCGATCTACGCGGCACCCGCCCGCGCAACCGATCTCTCGGGGCTCCCTCCGACGTACCTCGACGCCGGAGCCGCCGAGGTGTTCCGCGACGAGGTCGTCGCCTACGCGAGCAGGATCTGGGCCGTCGGGGGTGACGTCGCCCTCCACATCTGGCAGGGGGCGTTCCACGGAGCCGACGGGATGGCACCGGGCACCCGGATCTCCAACGAGATGCTGGACTCGCGCGACAAGTGGATCAGGCACCTCCTCGAAGCCACCACTACGCCACCACTGGCGTAGAGCTGCCCCTGCCGGGCACTACGGGAAGCGGAGTTCCCGCAGGCGGGCGGCGATGTGCCACTCGCCCCGCTCGGGCAGCAGAAACGCGTGGTTCTTAATTTCGTGATCGGCTCTCACTGGCGTCCCGGGAACACATCGCGCGACCGTTGAGGTGTCGTCGATCGGCGGCACGTCGGTGGCTGGATAGCTGATCCTCGCGCCCGGTTTCCGGGACGCCGTGCCCTGTCGGGCGGGACGCGCTACGGGAGAGCGTGGGTGTGTCAGATCCCAGTTCCCCGATGGAAGGACACGTCATGACCTCCAACGCCACCGATCCCGCCACCGCGCAAGCCGGACCCGTCGACACCGCGGCGGCCGAACCGCCCGGCCCCGCGATCTCCCGGCTGCCGGCCCCGGGCCGCACGGGCGCGATCCTCGGCGTGCTCGCGTGGCCGCTCTGGATCTTCTGCTTCGTGCTGCTCTACGGCTCCCTCGGCGCGAAGTCGAGCGAGCCGCAGACCATTCAGCAGATCCACGAGCAGTACCTCTCGGCACCGGGGCCGATCTGGGCGTTCGGTGTCGTCGCGGTCTTCGCGACCATCGCGCTCGCCGGTACCCAGATCGCACTCGGCCGGGCGCTCACCCGTGCCGCCGGCCAGAAAGCGATCGGGCTGATCGTCGTCGTCTGCGGCACGATCGTCCTCGTGCTCCAGCTCTGGAACACCCTGAGCTTCCCGGTGTTCCTGCTCACCGACCCGAACCATCAGCCCGGCTGGGTCGCCGTCATCAACGAGGGCACGATCGGCAACACGATCGTCAACGCGGTTTCATGGTCGCTGAGCGCACTCTCCCCGGCGCTGCTCGGCTTCGCACTGTGGCGCGCTCGGATCCTGCCGCGGGCCGACGCTCGCGGGCATCATGCTCGGCGTGGAGAGTGCCGAGCGGCACCTCGACGACCCCGCCCGTGCCCGCGCGGAGCTCGCCCGGCTGCACGACGCGAGCGGCCAGGCGGTGACCGAGGTGCGCCGCATCGTGTACGCACTGCACCCGCCCGCGCTCGACTCGCTCGGGCTCGACGGCGCGATCCGGGACCAGGCGGGCCGTCTCGGTGCCGCGTCCGTGGAGGTCGCGGAGCTGCCGGAGCTGCCAGACACCCTCGAGATCGGCATCTACCTCATCGCGCTGGAGGCCATGAAGAACACGGCGATCCACGCGCGCCCCGGGTCGTTCTGGGTGCGCCTCGCCGCGACCAACGGCATCGCCCTCGAGGTGCACGACGACGGCCCCGGGCTTGCCGCCGACTACCACCCCGGGGTCGGCATCCAGTCGATGCGGGACCGCGCGGCCGAGCTCGGCGGCACGCTCGACCTACTGTCGCGCCGTCCACACGGCACCCTGGTGCGCGCCGAATGGAGGCTGCCCGCATGACCATTCGTGTGCTGCTCGCCGATGACCACCCGCTGTTCCGCGACGGACTGCGCGGGTTGCTCACCGACACGGACGGGTTCGAGTTCGTGGGCGAAGCCGGCGACGGCGACGAGGCCGTGGCGCTCGCGGCGTCGCTCCGCCCGGACGTGGTGCTCATGGACCTGCGCATGCCCGGGGTCGACGGGGTCGAGGCGACCCGCCGCATCCTCGGTTCGGGATCGGCCAGTGCCGTCCTCGTGCTGACCATGAGCGACGACGACGGGCACGTGTTCGCCGCGATGCGCGCGGGCGCGAAGGGCTACATCCTCAAGGGGGCACCCGGGCCCGAGATCGTCGAGTCGATCCGCGTGGTCGCGTCGGGGCGGGCGATCCTCGCCTCCCCCATCGCCGAGCGCATGGAGCGCTACTTCGCGCGCCCGCACTCGAGCGCGCAGAGCGCGGCGTTCCCGCAGCTCTCGGCCCGCGAGACGGAGGTGCTCGAGCTCGTCGCCCGCGGCCTGTCGAACGCCGAGATCGCCTCCCGGCTGGTGCTCAGCGAGAAGACCGTGCGCAACAACGTCTCGGCGGTGCTCGCGAAGATCGACGCGCCCAGCCGAGCCGCGGCCATCGCACTCGCTCGCGACACCGGGCTGGGCGGGGCCGGCTGAACTTCGTCTACACCGGCTCACCGAACGAGGTAAGGGCGCGCAGCATGTCAGCCCGGTGAAGAATTCTTCGAGAACGGTTCGAGTAGTAGTTGAGGCTTGGTGCCTTTCCAGGCCATGAATGTCAGTGGTCCCTTGGAGAATTGAAGCATGAACTTCCCATTCGACACCGAGAGCGCGCAGCGGCAACCGTTGCGCGAGGTGATCGACGCACTCGAAAGTGTCGAGTGCGAGGTGCGCGTTCTGGAGGCGCGGAAGCGGGAACTGCTTGCGGAGGCCTCGCGACTCGCTGATCTCGAGGCGGATGAACTTCGAAGTGCCGCCAGGAGCTTGGAGATGGCGCATCGCGCGGTCGGGATCGAGACGGCGCGGGTGCTCGGGATATCCCCTCGTGCAGCCTCTCAGCGGTTAGGAGACGCGGTCACGATCCTCCACGACTATCCGGCCACTCACGCGATGCAGTCCGGTGGGGCGATCTCCTCCGGACACGCGGCCGCGATCTCAACATGCGGGCTGATCATCGAGGATTCGATCGCGCGTCGGGGCTATGAGCGGGAGATGCTCGAACTCGCCGCGCACGAGACCGTGAACCGGGTCTGGAAGCGAGGGAGGATCGTCGCGGAGAAGTACGTGCACCGCTCATTCGAAGAACGTCACGCGGAAGCGCGGGAGCGGCGCTGCGTGTGGGTGGAGGATCTCGAGGACGGCATGGCAGAGCTCCACGCCCTGCTCCCGGCGCAGAACGCGTACTTGATCAAGCACCGGCTCGACGGGTGCGCAAAGAAGATCCAGACCGGACAGTACGCCGCGAGACGGGCCGCGCGCGAAGCCGCGGTCGCTGCCGGTGTCGATCCCGACCCTGCAGACCTCCCCGAGGTCGCACCCCGGGAGCACCTCCGCGCTGACGTGTTCACCAACCTGCTCTTGAACCGCGACTACACCGATCAAGACGGCCGCGTCGACCTGTCCGGGGTGAAAGCGCGTATCCAGGTCACGGTGCCGGTGTTCACGCTCCTCGGCGACCCGGCCGCGTTCCGAGTCGATGGTGCCGAGACTGCGGAGCACGCCCATCTGAGAGTCGCGGGCCTCACCGGGGCCGCGATCCTGGCGGGATACGGCCCCATCGACCCCTCGATGGCGAGGCTGTTCGCCTCGCTCGAGTCGTGTTGGGACCACATCAGCGTCCACCCCGACACGGCGGGGGTACTCGCAGCGGAGGGATACCGGCCGACAGCGGACATCAAGCGGTTCATCCACGCCCGCGACCAGCACTGCCGCGCGCCGGGCTGCACGATCGTGCCTCACCAGTCGGACATCGACCACACGATCGACGCGGCCCTCGGCGGAGAGACCGTCACCACGAATCTCGCGGTGCTCTCGCGCGGCTGCCACACTTCGAAGCACCACGCCGGCATGCACATGAAGCAGTGCAGCGACGGGGTGATCGAATGGACGACGCCGCTCGGGCATGTCATCCGTGACGTTCCGTCCTCGACGATCACGCTCCGTCCGCCGAAGCACCCCTCGGCGCGACCGCCCGGGGGCACCGGCACGAGCGAGCCACGTCAGCGACGATCCCGGGTCAGATTCGACCCCTGCTCCGACGAGCCCGCCGCACGGGCAGCCGGGCCGGCGAAGGCCCGGAAACGACAACCGTCACGAGACGACAACCATCACCCGTTCTGATCGGGCGACCGGAGTCACCCGGCGGCATCGGGCAGGGCGTTGCTGCGCATCGTCACCGCCGGAGCAGGCGCTGCGCGGCGAGGACGGCCTGACCGCGATCCTCGACGCCGAGCTTGAAGTACAGGGTGGAGAGCAGGTTCCGCACGGTCTTCTGGGCGATGCCGAGCCGGTCGGCGATCTGCCCGGTGGTTGCGGCTTCGGCGAGGAGCGCGAGCACTTGCCGTTCGCGGGGCGTGTAGCCCTCGGGGTTGGTTTCGGGGCGTACACCGAAGAGAT
>JBKEBN010000127.1:0-37486 GCA_047973175.1 Leucobacter sp. | reverse complement strand
GACTCCACGAGGTACGTCTCGATCGCCGCGACGTCGTAGGCGACGCCCCGGAGGTCGCCGACCTCGGTCTCCTCGTCGACGAACAGCGGCGCGAGGCGACGCACGTCGGACAGCTTCCAGTTGACCTCGCGGCCCGTGGGCGTGCCGAAGTCCGCCGGGTCGAACGACGTCGGTCGCTCGGAGCGGGTCTGGACGGGGAGGAAGGGGGTGCTCTCCACCCCGGTCATCAGCCGACGGAGCCTTCCATGCTCATCTCGATGAGCTTGTTGAGTTCCAGTGCGTACTCCATCGGGAGTTCGCGGGCGATCGGCTCGATGAAGCCGCGGACGATCATCGCCATCGCTTCGTCCTCGGGCATGCCGCGGGACATCAGGTAGAAGAGCTGGTCCTCGCTGACCTTCGAGACAGTCGCCTCGTGGCCGAGCTGCACGTCATCGACGCGGATGTCGATCGCCGGGTACGTGTCGGAGCGCGAGATCGTGTCGACGAGCAGGGCGTCGCAGCGCACGGTGTTGGCCGAGTGGTGCGCGTTCGCATCCACCCGCACCTCGCCGCGATAGCCGGCGCGACCGCCGCCGCGGGCGATCGACTTCGAGACGATCGACGACGTCGTGTGCGGCGCCATGTGGATCATCTTCGCGCCGGCGTCCTGGTGCTGGCCGGGGCCCGCAAAGGCCACCGACAGGGTCTCGCCCTTGGCGTGCTCGCCCATGAGGTAGATCGAGGGGTACTTCATCGTGACCTTGGAGCCGATGTTGCCGTCGATCCACTCCATCGTCGCGCCCTCGTGCGCGACGGCACGCTTCGTGACGAGGTTGTAGACGTTGTTCGACCAGTTCTGGATCGACGTGTAGCGCACGCGGGCGTTCTTCTTCACGATGATCTCGACGACGGCCGAGTGCAGCGAGTCCGACGAGTAGATCGGGGCCGTGCAGCCCTCGATGTAGTGCACGTACGAGCCCTCGTCGGCGATGATGAGCGTGCGCTCGAACTGGCCCATGTTCTCCGTGTTGATGCGGAAGTAGGCCTGCAGCGGGATCTCGACGTGCACGCCCTTCGGCACGTAGACGAACGAGCCGCCAGACCACACGGCCGTGTTGAGCGCCGCGAACTTGTTGTCGCCCGACGGGATGACGGTGCCGTAGTACTCCTCGAAGAACTCGGGGTGCTCGCGCAGCGCCGTGTCGGTGTCGAGGAAGATGACGCCCTGCGCCTCCAGATCCTCGCGGATCTGGTGGTAGACGACCTCCGACTCGTACTGAGCGGCAACGCCCGCGACGAGGCGCTGGCGCTCGGCCTCGGGGATCCCGAGCCGTTCGTAGGTCTCCTTGATCTCCTCCGGCAACTCCTCCCAGGTGGTGGCCTGCTTCTCGGTGGAGCGCACGAAGTACTTGATGTTGTCGAAGTCGATCTCTGACAGGTCAGCGCCCCAGTTGGGCATCGGCTTGCGGTCGAAGATCTGCAGTGCCTTCAGGCGTCGCTGCAGCATCCACTCGGGCTCGTTCTTCAGTGCCGAAATCTCGCGCACGACCTGCTCGCTGAGGCCGCGCTTCGCAGTAGCGCCGGCCTCGTCGCTGTCGTGCCAGCCGAACTCGTACTGCCCCAAGCCATCAAGCTCGGGTCGGTCGATCAGTACCTCTGGCATGATCCTTCCTCATTCCTCTTCTCGCCGGGCACAGCACCTGTGCGCACGCGAAG
The DNA here is from genome assembly GCA_047973175.1 of Leucobacter sp. Classification (GTDB taxonomy): domain Bacteria; phylum Actinomycetota; class Actinomycetes; order Actinomycetales; family Microbacteriaceae; genus Leucobacter. The sequence continues at coordinate 35,788 of JBKEBN010000127.1, read as the reverse complement.
TGAATCGGGCTCACAGACCTGGCCCTGCAGCGGTGCAGTAGTCTGGGCTTTGGACGGAACCGGAGCTGTCGGAGCAGATCACCGATCGCTTGGTTCGCCGTACGCAACCACAGCTTCCCACTCTACAGGCCGGTCTCTCGTTTGTCAGGGGAGGTAAGCCTTAGTTAACTCGAGTTCGGCTACGAGCGAAAGGACCGATGTGACCGCGTCAACACGCACCGAGGCAGCAGCGTCCGGGGCCGCAGTGTCGGAGCGCGCCGGTTCGCCCGGCCGCTCCCGCTTCGTCGACGCGCACGGCCGGCCGACTCGTCTCGTGCGGGTCTTCGCCTGGATCTCATTCGTGCTGAACGTCGTCATCATCGCCACCGGCGGTGCCGTGCGCCTGACGGGCTCCGGCCTCGGCTGCAGCGACTGGCCGGTGTGCGTGCCGGGATCGCTCACCCCCACCCCCGAGCTCGGCATTCACGGCCTCATCGAGTTCGGCAACCGCACCATCAGCGGCCCACTGCTCACGGTCGCGATCGTGGTGCTCGTGCTGAGTTGGCTGATCCGCCGCGAACGGCGCGACCTCTTCGTGCTGTCGGTGATCGTGCTCTTGCTCGTCGCCTCGCAGGCCGTGATCGGCGGCTTCGTGGTGTGGATGCACCTCGACGCGAACCTGGTGGGCGTGCACTACGTGATCTCGCTGATCATCGTGTGCGTCACCGCCGCCTATCTCGCGCGGATGTACGACGCTCCCGGGGCGCGCGAGGTCGCGGTGCCGAAGCCCTTCCTGATCCTGACCCACGTCACCACGCTGTTCATGGCGATCACCATCTTCGTCGGCGTGCTGACGACGGGTGCGGGGCCGCACTCGGGCGACGCGGGTATCGAGCGCGACGGTTTCGACGCCTCCCTGCTGGCGCACATCCACGCGTGGCCGGGATACATCGCGCTGGTGCTCGTGCTGGCGCTGACCGGCTGGGCGGTGGCCCGCCGACTGCGCCCGGCGCGCTGGAGCGTCGCGCTGCTCGTCGCGCTGCTCGTGCAGATCGGCGTCGGCGTGTACCAGGCCCGCAGCGGTCTGCCGGCACCCGCGGTCGGCGTGCACATGGTGCTGGCCTCGCTGACGGCGGCCGCGATGACGGTGGTGGTGCTGCGCCTCAAGCGCCCGGTCGCCCACGCGAGCTGATCCCGTCGAGGGGAGGAAAAGTCGGGTTCTGCCGCGTGATACGCCGCTTTTTCCTCCTCTCGGCGAGGCTTCAACCTTGTTCCTCCTCTTTCGATCAGTCAGTGATCGAATGAGTTGCGGATTCTGTGGGCTGCGGATTCTGTGAACTGCGGGTGTCGGGAGCTCGAGAAGCTCGAGCTGTACCTGGGTGTGAAGCTCGGGTGCGGGAGGTTCAGGATCCAGCACGGCCATCTTCGAACCGCTGCCTCGAAATCGCTGCCTCGGTGGCATCGCCCGACCACTCGTCGAGCAGGCTCGCGCGGGTCCGACGGATCGCCTTGCCGCTGCCGCCGTTGAACTCGAGCATGCTCCGGCCCGCCGGAAGCAGGCCGGCGAGAATATCTTCGCGGAAGAGCAGCATCACCCGATAGCCGGCATCGCGAGCATGCTGGAGCCTCTTCGGATCTCTCCTGCGTTGTCTGCTCAGGTAGAGGTGCTGCTCGCCGTCGTACTCGAACAGGCTCCCCGTCGCTTCATCGAACGCATCGAACCGCCCGATCCAGTGCCCCTGCGCGTCGTATAGCTCAGCCTGCAACCGCAGCCCAGACATCCCGACCCGTTCGGCAGCGAGACGCATCAGAGTCTCCATTCGCGATTCTGCCCCGACCCGGGCCAGCGCAGCGGCTTCGCGAAACCGAACGATTCCCCGACCCGAAGCCGATGCGGCGAACTGCAGAAGTCATTCGGAGGTCACGTAGAGCTGCTGGTCATGGCGTTTGCGGTCTCGCAGCAAGAGGAAGTCGAGTGCGACGACGAGTTCGGGAAACGGCAGCTGGGATGCGGACTGGAGCACCGCCTCGAGCGGTGCGGCAACCGGTAGGAGGATTTCGCCCGCCGCGGAGAGATCCGCCGTGGTCTCCGGCAGAACACACTGGTACTCAGGTGCTGCAGCGCGGTGCCGATGACCCCTGACTCCGCGGCAGCTCGGCCGCGCCGCATCGTTCGGGGCAGACACATCGACCGGTGCATCCTTCGGAACCCGAATCGGACAGCCGAGCAGTGCGAGTGCCGTCGCGTGGCTGAACCGCTGGCCTCGGCGCAGTCGAGGTAGGTACTGGAGTGCGCGGCCGTGCAGTGTGTCTGAGGTGGGGAGGCTCGAGCGCACTCCGTGAAACGGCCTGTGCCACCGCGGATGCATCAGGGCGTCTCTGCTGTAGCCGTGACGCAGGCCTTCGCGCACGAGAAAGGGGTGCTTGGCAAATTCTGAAGTCGAGTCGGGGAGTCGGTTCACACGGACATCATCGAAGTTGCAACTGCGCGAATGCGGGTTATCCAAATGATGCCGGAGGGAGTGGCCGAAATTGACTCATTGTGGAGAAGGCTCTGAAGGATCGTAGCTCTGAGCGTGGGCGCTGCTGGGTTCTGGGACTGAGCACCGCCGGGTTGTGCGAGCGGGCGCTGCTGAGGCAGTTGGTAGTTGCTCGCGGGGATCCCACTGTGCCCCGCTGAGGATCCTACTGGGGACCCTGCTGAGAGGAGGAAACTGCGGGTTCTCGGGCCTGAAAACCCGCACTATCCTCCTCTCGGCTACCGAGGGTGCGGGCTACCTGAGCAGTGGGCACCTGAGCAGTGGGTGCCCGAGCAGTGGGAGCCCCTGCGGATTCGCGGCTGGTCAGTCGCGGGCGCTGCGCTCCAGGGCCTGGCTCAGGTCGGCCCAGAGGTCTTCGACGTGTTCGATGCCGATGCTCAGGCGCACCAGGTTCTCGGGTACCTGCACTGGCTCGGCGGGCTGGCGTCGGCGGCGCTCAGCGAGCGACTCCACTCCCCCGAGGCTCGTGGCCGGCGTGATCAGTTCGAGCGCCTCGACGAAGGCCTCTGCGTGTTCGGCTCCGCCCGCGAGTTCGATCGATATGAGAGCGCCGAAGCCGCCGAGCTGCTCCGAGGCGAGCCGGTGGCCCGGATCCGACGGCAGACCGGGGTAGCGCACTCGCGACACGCCCGGCGCATCGAGCAGCTGCACCGCGAGCTCGCCCGCGCTCGCCTCGGCCCGGTCGAGTCGCAGAGCGAGCGTGCGCAGACCGCGCAGCGCGAGCCACGCCTCGAACGACCCCGGAATCGCACCGTGCAGCGTGCGCTGCAGCAGCAGTCGAGCGCGCAGCTCGGCATCGCGCACGACCAGGAGCCCGAGCAGCACATCGGAGTGCCCCGCGATGAACTTCGTCGCGGAGTGCACCACCAGGTCGGCCCCGACCTTGAGCGGCCTCTGACGCAGCGGGGTGGAGAAGGTGTTGTCGACGGCGACCGTGAGACCGCGATCCCGAGCTGCCGCAGCCAGTCCCGGCACGTCGACCACCTCGAGCAGCGGATTGGTGGGCGACTCGAGCCACAGCAGGTCGGCCCCGTCCATCGCGGCGACGGTAGCATCGACGTCGGTCGGGTCGATCTCGCGCAGTCGCAGCGCTCCGCTCGCGGCGAGGGATCGGGCGAGCCCGATCGATCCGCTGTACGAGGTTGTCGGCACGAGGGCGACTCCCCCGACCGGCACCAGCGAGAGGACCGCGGCGACCGCGGCCATGCCGGAGGCGTAGGCGAGCGCGGGCACCGCCGACCCCTCCAGCGTCGCGATGGCCTCTTCGAGCGGTTCCCACGACTCGTTCGCGAACCGCGCGTAGCCGCGGTCGCCGGGCCCACCGGGAGTGCCCGAGCCGACGAACGTCGAGGTCATGGCGATCGGCGGGTTGAGGGCCGCACCTGTTTCGCGGGGCGGCCTGCCGAGGGAAACGACGGCGGTGCTGGGATCGACGGGAGAGGACGCGTGCATGCGTTACAGATTACTCCCCGGCGTGTTACTTCCCCGTTACCTGACGGGGCTCCTACCCGGCGGAACTCATGCCCGACGGGGCTCCGTCAGGCGGTGGCGATGATCTCGGCGTGGGGCATGAGCAGCCAGCCGTCGGGATCGTCGGCCCACTGCCGCCACCCCGCGGAGATGCGCTCCAGCTCTTTCCGACCCGCGAGGCCGAGGCGTTGCGCGTTGTCGGCGAAGGCCGAGGCGACCGCGCGCTCCTGCCACATGCCGCCCCACCACTGCCGGTCGGCCTCCGACTCGAAGAGCCACAGCGAGGCGGTGCAGGTCACATCGTCGAACCCGGCCCGACGCGCCCAGCTCTTGAGGTAGCGACCCGCGGCGGGTTCGCCGCTCACACCGCGGTGCACTCCGAGGTAGAGCTCGAGCCACTCGTCCAGAGCCGCGTTGCGCGGCGACCAGATGACCCCCTCGTAGTCGACCTCCCGAACGCTGACGATGCCCCCGGGTTTCGTGACACGGCGCATTTCGCGCAGCATCTCGGCGGGTCGGCTCACGTGCTGCAGCACCTGGTGCGCGTGCACGATGTCGAATGAATCGTCTTCGTAGGGCAGCTCGTAGGCGTCGCCGGTTTCGAAGCTCAGGTTCTTCAGGCCGAGCGGCGCGGTATCGGTTCGGGCCTTCTCGACAACGTCGGCGGCGGCGTCGAGGCCCACGACGCGCCCCGGAGCGAGCCGCTCGGCGAAATCCGCGGTGATGGTACCGGGGCCCGAGCCGATGTCGAGCAGGCTGAGCCCGGGCCGCAGGTGCGGGATCAGGTGCTCCGCCGAGTTCTCGACGGTGCGCCAGGTGTGGGATCGGAGCACGCTCGCGTGGTGACCGTGCGTGTAGGGGTCGGCAGCCATGACGTTCAGTTTAGTGGTGTGTCCCGGAAATGGTTGCCGCTGCGGTGCGTTCCGTAGCCGCACTCGCTGCGTTGTCGTCGTCGACTTTGGCACCAGCAAAGCCTCCTCCTACGCCTTGCGATTGCGGCTTCGGAACACATCCTCGCTAGGCAACCATTTCCGGGACACACCACTAGCGGTGGTGACGGGGCCGCCGAGCGCTAGTGGCAGCGGCGTCAGAACGGCAGCAGCGGGTCGATCGCAATCGCGAGGGAGAGCACCGATAGGTAGGTGATGGAGCCGTGGAAGACCTGCATGGGCTTGCCCTCCTGGCCGCGGATCGCGCTGCTGTAGAGGCGGTGGGCCTGCACGATGAAGTAGCCGCCCGAGGCCACTGCGACGACGGTGTAGAGCCAGCCGATGCCGGGAGCCGGGATGAGCAGCAGGCTCGAGACGACGGTGGCCCAGGTGTAGAGGATCGTCTGCAGGCCCACGGTGACGCGACCGCGCACCACGCCGAGCATGGGCACACCGGCGGCGGCGTAGTCGTCGCGATAACGCATCGAGAGCGGCCAGTAGTGGGCGGGAGTCCACAGGAAGATGACGAGGAAGAACACCCAGGCGGGCCAGGCCAGCGAACCGGTGACCGCCGCCCAGCCGATGAGCACGGGGAAGCAGCCGGCGATCCCGCCCCAGATGATGTTCTGCTCGCTGCGGCCCTTGAGCCACATCGTGTAGACGACCACGTAGGTGAAGATGGCGAGGAAGCCGAGCAGCGCGGCGAGCCAGTTGGTGGTGACGTAGAGCCACGCGATGGAGAGCACGCCGAGCACCCACGCGAAGATCAGCGCGTTGCGGTCGGAGATCTCGCCCGTCACGAGCGGGCGGTTCTTCGTGCGCTTCATCACGCGATCGGCCTCGCGGTCTATGTAGCAGTTGAAGGCACCCGCGGATCCGGCGCTCATAGCGCCGCCTATCAGTGTCGCGAGTACGAGCCACAGGTTGGGGAAGCCCTCCTCCGCGAGGATCATCGCGGGGACGGTGACGACGAGCAGCAGCTCCATGACGCGCGGCTTGGTGAGCGCGACGTAGTTCTTGACCGTGCGACCGAATGACCGGCGCGGGCTGCTCGCGGATGCCTGTGACTGGGCAGAGATCTTGGTGGACATCACACTCCATGGTACCCGCCGTTCGGCGATGAGTGCCGATAGAATGGCCGGGTGCGCGTTTGCGCTTCGACTTTTCCTTCCAGAGAGGCTAGGCATTGGGTAACGAACTGCAGTGGGACGAGATCGATGATCGTGCGGTTGATACCGCGCGGGTGCTGGCTGCCGACGCGGTTGAAAAGGTTGGCAACGGGCATCCCGGCACCGCCATCAGCCTCGCTCCGGTGTCGTATCTGCTGCACCAGAAGGTGATGCGCCACGACCCCTCCGATGACCGCTGGATCGGCCGCGACCGCTTCATCCTCTCGGCCGGCCACTCGTCGCTGACCCAGTACGTGCAGCTCTACCTCGGCGGCTACGGTCTCGAGCTCGAAGACATCGAGGCGCTGCGCACCTGGGGCTCGAAGACTCCGGGGCACCCCGAGTACGGTCACACGCGGGGCGTCGAGATCACCACGGGCCCGCTGGGTCAGGGCCTCGCCTCTTCGGTGGGCTTCGCCTACGCCGCCCGCTACGAGCGCGGCCTGTTCGACCCCGAGGCGGCACCGGGCGAGAGCCCCTTCGACCACTGCATCTACGTCATCGCCGGCGATGGCGACCTGCAGGAGGGGGTGACGGCCGAGGCGTCGTCGCTCGCCGGTCACCAGCAGCTCGGCAACCTCATCGCCATCTACGACTCCAACCAGATCTCCATCGAAGACGACACGAACATCTCGTTCTCCGAAGACGTGGCGAAGCGCTACGAGGCCTACGGCTGGCAGGTGCTGGAGGTCGACTGGAAGAAGACGGGTGAGTACGTCGAAGACATCGCCGAGCTGGGCCGCGCCGTCGAAGCCGCGCAGGCCGAGACCTCAAAACCGAGCCTCATCATTCTGAAGACGATCATCGGCTGGCCCTCCCCCGGCAAGCAGAACACCGGCGGCATTCACGGCTCCAAGCTCGGTGCCGAGGAGCTGGCGGGTCTCAAGGTGGCTCTGGGCTTCGATCCCGAGCAGCACTTCGCGGTGGCCCCCGAGGTGATCGAGCACACGCGCAAGGCGGTGGATCGCGGCGCGGCGAAGCGCGCCGAGTGGCAGCGTTCGTTCGACGCCTGGGCGGAGGCGAACCCCGAGCGCAAGGCGCTGCTCGATCGCATGCAGGCGGATGAGCTGCCGGAGGGAACGTTCGAGGCGCTGCCGAGTTTCGAGCCGGGCACGAGCATCGCGACGCGCGCGGCGAGCGGCAAGGTGCTGGCGGCTCTCGGCCCGATCATGCCCGAGCTGTGGGGCGGATCGGCCGACCTCGCCGGCTCGAACAACACCACCATCCCGGGAGCGGCCTCGTTCGTGCCGGTCGAGCACTCCACCGCGAGCTGGCAGGGCAACCCCTACGGCCGGGTGCTGCACTTCGGCATTCGCGAGCACGCGATGGCCGCGATCCTCAACGGCATTCAGCTGCACGGCAAGACCCGCAGCTACGGCGGCACCTTCCTGCAGTTCGCCGACTACATGCGCCCGGCGGTGCGCCTTTCCGCGCTCATGAACATTCCGAGCGTCTTCGTGTGGACCCACGACTCCATCGCGCTCGGCGAAGACGGCCCCACGCACCAGCCGGTCGAGCACATGGCGGCGCTGCGCGCGATCCCGAACCTCGCGATGGTGCGCCCGGCCGACGCTACTGAGACGGCGATGGCGTGGTACGAGATCCTCAGCCGCCACGGCGGCCCGGTGGGCCTGGCGCTGACCAGGCAGAACGTGCCCGTGCTGCCGCGCGGCGGAGATTTCGCGACGACCGCGCAGATCGCGGGCGGCGTGCGTCGCGGCGCCTACGTGCTCGCCGACTCCCCCACCGGTGAGATCGACGTGCTGCTCATCGCCACCGGTTCCGAGGTGCAGCTGGCCGTGGAGGCCCGCGAGCGGCTCGCCGCCGAGGGGATCGGTGCCCGCGTCATCAGCGCTCCCTGCCTCGAGTGGTTCACCGAGCAGAGCGCCGAGTACATCGAGAGCGTGCTGCCCGGCGAGGTGCCGGCGCGCGTGAGCGTGGAGGCCGGCATCGCGCTTGGCTGGGAGCGCTTCGTGGGCGACCGCGGTCGCTCGGTCTCGATCGAGACCTTCGGCGCTTCCGCCGACTACGAAACCCTGTTCCGGGAGTACGGAATCACGACAGACGCCGTGGTCGCCGCGGCGCACGCCAGCCTTGCCGAAGTGGAGGTCGTACGATGAACGACGCAACGAAAGCCCTGAGCCGCGCCGGAGTCAGCATCTGGCTCGACGACCTGTCGCGCTCGCGTCTCGAGAGCGGCGAGCTGCGCTCGCTGATCGGGAGCCACGACGTGGTTGGCGTGACGACCAACCCGACCATTTTCGCGGCGGCGATCGGTGGCGGCGTCGGTTACGGCGACCGCATCGCCGACTGCGCGGCGCGCGGACTCGGCGTGGCCGAGACGATCGTGGAGCTGACGACCGCCGATGTCGCCGATGCCTGCGACGTTCTCGCCGATGTTTACGCCGGCTCGAACGGGCGCGACGGCCGGGTCTCCATCGAGGTCGAGCCCGGGCTCGCCCGCGACACCGCCGGCACCATCGCCCAGGCGCGCGAGCTCTGGGCCAAGGTCGATCGGCCCAACGCCATGATCAAGATCCCGGCCACGATCGAGGGGCTCGAGGCCATCACCGAGACCATCGCGGCGGGCATCAGCGTCAACGTCACGCTGATCTTCAGCCTCGAGCGCTACCGCCAGGTCATCAACGCGTACCTCACCGGGCTCGAACGCGCGCGCGAGGCCGGTATCGAGCTGTCGGGCATCCACTCGGTCGCCTCGTTCTTCGTGTCGCGCGTCGACTCGGAGATCGACGCTCGCCTCACCGCGGTCGGCACCGACGAGGCGCTCGCGCTCAAGGGCCAGGCCGGTGTCGCGAACGCGCGCCTCGCCTACGAGGTCTACGAGCAGGCGTTCTCGAGCGAGCGGGCGCGGTTCTTGCTCGGCCTCGGCGCGAACCCGCAGCGCCCGCTGTGGGCGTCGACGGGGGTCAAGGATCCCGCGCTGCCCGACACGCTCTACGTCGCCGAGCTGATCGCGCCCGACACGGTCAACACCATGCCCGAGGCGACGCTCAACGCGTTCGCCGATCACGGCGAGGTGCGCGGCGACACCATCACTTCGGAGTACCTGGAGTCGAATCAGCTGCTCAACGCCATCGACGCCCAGGGAATCGACTACGTCGAGGTCACCGAGAAGCTCGAGACCGAGGGGCTGCAGAAGTTCGACGCCTCGTGGGTCGAGCTGTGCGAAACGGTCGAGCAGGAACTGCGGAAGGCGGAATAGTCCATGAGTGTTCAGCTGGGAATCGGGCGAGACGTTGCGAGTGTGGACGAGGCGAGCGCGAGCGAGGCGCTGGAAGGTCTCGTTCGGGATCGGGTTGCGAGCCGCATCTTCGCGCAGGACCCCACTCTGTGGGGAGACGAGGCCGAGGAGGAGGCGTCGATTCGGCTCGGCTGGACGGACGTCGCTCCCGCAGCGGAGGAGCTGATCCCGCGCATCGAGGCGCTGCGCGAGGAGCTCTCACTGCGCGGTGTCAACCGCCTCGTGCTCTGCGGCATGGGCGGATCGAGCCTGGCCCCCGCCGTCATCACCCGCTGGGCGGGCGTCGAGTTGACCATGATCGACTCCACGCACCCGGACGCGGTGCGTCGGGTGCTCGATCCCCTGCTGCTCCCGCGCACCGCGGTGATCGTGAGCTCGAAGTCGGGCGGCACCATCGAAACCCGCAGCCACCTCGCTGCCTTCGAGCACGCCTTCCGCTCCGAGGGCATCGACCCCGCCGAGCGCGTCGTGATCGTGACCGACCCGGGTTCGCCGCTCGACGACGAATCGCGCGAGGCCGGGCGCATCGTGTTCAACGCCGACCCGAACGTGGGCGGCCGTTTCTCGGCGCTCACCGCCTTCGGGCTCGTGCCCTCAGGACTCGCGGGCGTCGACGTGCGCGCGCTCGTCGACGAGGCGCAGAGCGTGCGCGACGAGCTGGCCGACGACTCCCCCGAGAACCCGGCCCTTCGGCTCGCCGCGGCCATCTCGGCGGGGCTGCCGCGCCGCTTCGTGCTCGCCGTCACCGAGGTCGCCGGTGCCGAGTGGGGCCTCGGGGCCTGGATCGAGCAGCTCATCGCCGAGTCGACCGGCAAGGACGGTCTCGGGGTGCTGCCGATCGCCCTGCCATCAGACGTGCCCGAGTTCGCGCACGCGCCCGCCAACACGGTGCGGGTGCTGGTCGGCCCCGATCTCTCGGGTGAGAGCGCGTCTTCGGACGGCGGCGTGCCGTCTGACATCGCGGTCTCTGCTCCCCTCGGCGCGCAGATGCTGCTGTGGGAGACCGCGACGGCGGCCCTCGGCCGTCTGATGGGCATCGACCCCTTCAACCAGCCCGATGTCGAGTCGGCCAAGGTCGCCGCTCGTGCCGCCCTCGCCGCTCTCGCGGACGGGTCTTCGGCTGCGAACGACGATTCTGCGGAGGCGTCGGTCGCTCCGTCTGAACTGGCGGAGAGGGTGCGCGAGTCGGTGCCGGAGGGCGGATACCTGTCGGTTCAGGCCTATGTCGATCCCTACGGTGAGCACGTCGAAGCTCTGCGCGAGCTGCGGCGTCGACTCGCAGTCGCGCTCGGAGCTCCGGTCGCGCTCGGCTACGGCCCGAGCTTTCTGCACTCCGTGGGCCAGCTGCACAAGGGCGGCCCCGCGCTCGGCGCGTTTCTGCAGGTGCTCGATCCCACTGCCGAAGACCTGGCGATCCCCGACTCGGAGAGCACGTTCGGCGTGCTCATCGCGGCGCAGGCCCGCGGCGACCGCAGCGTGCTCGAGGAGCGCGGCCGTCCGGTCGTCGTGGTGACGCTTGCGGGTGACGACGACACTGCGCTCGAAGAACTGGGCGCGGCGCTGTAAGACGTGCCTCTGCGAGGCCACCTTGCGAGGTGGCCTCTACGGGGTGTGGGGCCTGTGGACTGACGACGGCTTCCAGATCGCGCCTTCCCAGGTGATCCTGCCGAAGTAACTGCGCGAAGCGTGGGCGTTTCCGGCGGTGAGCACCCGCTCGTCGTGAAGCAGCAGGTAGGTGGCCTCGGCTGCGACACTGACCTGTGCGCGGGGAGCGAAGATGCGGCGCGTCAGCAGGATCTGCTCCGCTTGGGTGTTGGCTCCCCCGACCACCAGCACGCGCAGTTCGCTCCCCCGCGCGACCAGCGGTTCGATCGAGTGGGCGAGGGCGAGCGGGCTGGCGCTCGCCCCGTCTCCGGTGTTCGTGATGCGCTCGACGAACGCCTGCGCTCGCGCCACCAGCGCAGTGATCCGCGCCTGAGCTGTCCGCAGCTGCTCGAGGCGCTCGATGTTCGACTCGGCTTTCGCGCGGCGTTGGATCGCGGCCTCGCGTTCGTAGGAGTCAGCCTTTGTCTGCGCGATCTCCTTCGCCGCCTCGGTTCGCTCGGCCTCGGGATCCCCCAGCGCCGAAATCGTGCTCGCCAGCACGCCGAGCTCACCGGCCGCGGCGATATCGAGGGTGGTGAGCTTTTCCAGGTCGGTGAGCAGTGACGGCTCCCCCTGCGGCGCGGCGACGCACGGCGCGACACGTGCCCACTCGTGGATGACCTCGATACCGTTCCAGGTCAGACCGCGAATCACCGCGGACTGCAGGGTCAGGGCCGGAATGTCGGCGGTGTCGGCCGCGACCGCCGTGTCGTACTGCAGGAGCGAGGCGGCCGCCGTGACCGCATCGCCGATGAGCGGGGCGACTGCCGCGGCAGCGGTGAGCGGCGACAGGGCGAGCGGTGCCGAGCCCGGTACCGCTCGCAAACGCACGGTAATCTCTCGCGCATGCGCCAAGAAAGCCTCGAGTTGCTCGGCTTCCAGGACATCGAACTCTGTCGGCTGTTCAGCCGGTGCGGTGAGCCTCTTCCCCGCGTCGACGGCCTGCTCCAGTTGCGCAGCGAGCTGTTGCAACTCCGCCCGCATCTGCCGATGGAGCACCAGGTTCGCGACGATCCTGTGATCCGAGGTGACGAAGACCTGAGGTTTCGGGGGCGCGTCACTCGTCTCGACCCGAGGTTCGGCACCCGAGACGATTCTCCACACGTCGCTCGCAATCTGATTCGCGACGTCGGTGACCGCCTCCGCGACGAACTCACCACGGCGAAGAATCCTGTCCTCCGTCACGGTCACGGAGTTCTTTTCGAAGGACTTCGTGTCGGGCATCGCCTTGGCGATGCGATCCAGCAGATCCTTTATGGCATCTGCGCCCGTGTCCTTCTCTTCCTCTTCTTCCTCGGCCTTCTTCTGCTCCGTTGCCGAGGTGTCGGTCTTCTGCGCGGTGCTCGCTTGAATCTGATCGGCCTCGGCCTCGATTTTCTTGGCTTCGGCGCGGATCTTGGCGGCCTCAGCGGCTGCTCGCGGGTCGTCGGGCGACCACTGATCTGATGGGGTCACGATTGCTTCCTGTCCACTCGAGCCGGGCCCGGAACCTGACATCCTGCGTTGAGGATACCGTGTTCGGGCCCGCCGTCGGGACTTTCCGCGGGTACTAGGCCGACTTGCGGGCGGCGGTGCCGCGGCGCTCGCGCAGCTTCTGCAGCGCTGCCTCGAGAAGCTCTTCCGCCTCCTCGGGCGTGCGACGCTCCTTCACGTAGGCGAGGTGCGTCTTGTAGGGCTCGTTCTTCGGCAGCAGCGGCGGGTTCTCGCGGTCGCGGCCCGCCGGAAGACCGGTGGTCGGAGAGTCGATCTGATCGGGAATTTCTTCTGCGGCGACGTCGGCGGCGAAATAGCGCACCGTCTCGTTGCCCTGGGCATCCCAGTACGAAATCTGAATGCGGTCGGCGCGGGCACCGTGATCCTTCTCCCCCATGGGGCCGGATCCGACACGGGCACCGCGAATGGCGTTACTGCCAGACACAGGTCACCTTTCTGCGTGAAAGCGAGTGAGTTTTACTCAGACGACGGAAAAACGGGCGATGAGGCCCAGGCCGATGATCGAGGCGACCCAAATCAGCGACACGATGACGGTGATGCGGTTGAGGTTGCGCTCCGCGACGCCGGACGAACCTAGCGTCGAGGTTACCCCGCCGCCGAACATGTCGGAGAGGCCGCCGCCGCGTCCCTTGTGCAGCAGGATGAACAGGGTGAGCAGCAGGCTCGTGAGCACGAGGATCACGATCAGGGCGATCTTGAGGATGAGCACGCAGGTCACCTTTCAGGGTTGAGAGCGCGGTAGGCCAACGTTCAGTATACCGCCGCAACATGTGAAGTGCGTCAGGCGCGCGCGTGCGTTCCGCGACGACCGGGCCAAGCGGCGGGGCGTTAAGCGGCGGTCACATGCTTCTTGAACTGCACGAGGCGCGTGAATTCGTCGACCTTCAGACTCGCACCTCCGACGAGTGCGCCGTCGACACTGGGCTGCTTCATGAAACCCGCGACGTTCTGACTGGAGACGGAGCCGCCGTAGAGGATGCGCGTCGAGGCCGCTCGCGCGTCGTCACGCAGATCGCGCAGCGACTCGCGCAGCGCCTTCGCGACGTCTTCGGCCTGCTCCGGCGTGGCCGCCTGGCCGCTGCCGATGGCCCAGACGGGTTCGTAGGCGACGATGAACTCGGCGTCGGCCGGAAGCGGCGCGATCGCGGCTGCGAGCTGGGCGAGCGGAATGGCCGCCGCGCCGTGCTCTTCGAGGTCTTCGGCGGTTTCTCCGACGCAGATCATCGGGATCATGCCCGCGCGGTGCACGGCGAGCGCCTTCTCCCCCACGAGCTCATCGCTCTCGCCGTGACCGAAACGTCGTTCGGAGTGCCCCACGAGCACGTACGAGACGTCGAGCTTGGCGAGCATCTGAGCCGAGACATCACCGGTGTAGGCACCGGCCTCGTGCGGCGACACGTCTTGCGCGCCGAGCGTGAGCGAGAGCTTGTCGGCCGCGAGCAGGGTCTGCACCGAGCGCAGGTCGGTGAACGGTGGGAAGACCGCCACTTCGGCCTGGCTGTAGTCGTGCTTGACGTCTTTCAGGCCCCACGACAGCTTCTGCACGAGGGCGATGGCCTGAAGATGATCCATATTCATCTTCCAGTTGCCCGCGATGAGCGGAACCCGGTCGACGATGGGCAGCGGTTCGCGCTGCTGTTCGGTTTCACTCACGCGAGTACCTCCAGTCCGGGCAACTGCTTGCCCTCCAAGAATTCAAGGCTGGCTCCGCCGCCGGTTGAGATGTGGCCGAACTGATCGTCGGAGAAACCGAGCGCTCGCACCGCGGCAGCGGAGTCGCCACCGCCCACCACGGTGAAACCGGAGGTCTCGGTGAGCGCCTTCGCCACGGTTCGAGTGCCGGCGGCGAACGCCTCCATCTCGAAGACGCCCATGGGGCCGTTCCAGAAGACCGTGGCCGAGTCGGCGATGATCGCCGCGAAGGCCGCCGCGGTCTCGGGGCCGATATCGAGGCCGATGCCGGAGGCACCGAAGCTCGACGACTCGATCGCCTCGGCGGCGACGATCTCGTGAGAGGCATCGGCCGCGAATGCCTCTGCCACCACGACATCGGTCGGAAGCACGATGCGCACGCCGCGCTTCTCGGCCTCGGCGAGGTACCCGCGCACGGTGTCGAGCTGATCCTCCTCGAGCAGGCTCGAGGCCACCGCGTGACCCTGCGCCGCCAAGAAGGTGAACAGCATGCCACCGCCCACGAGCAGCGTGTCGACCCGCTCGATGAGGTGCGAGATGACGCCGAGCTTGTCGGAGACCTTCGAACCGCCCAGCACGACCGTGTAGGGACGCGCCGGATCGACGGTGAGCCGCTCCAGCACCTCGAGTTCTGCGGCGACGAGTCGACCGGCCGCGCTCGGCAGCAGCTGAGCCAGGTCGTACACGCTGGCCTGACGGCGGTGCACGACGCCGAAGCCGTCGGAGACGAACACGTCTCCGAACTCGGCCAGCTGCTCTGCGAAGGCGCGACGCTCGGCGTCGTCCTTGCTCGTCTCACCCGCGTTGAAGCGCAGATTCTCGAGCAGCACCACGTCGCCGTCGCCGAGCGCCGCGACCGCAGCCGCGGCCTCGGAGCCCACCGTCTCGCCCACGAAGCCCACGGGGGCCTCCAGCAGTTCCGACATCCGCTCGGCTACGGGACGCAGCGAGTAGCGAGCCTCGGGTTCGCCCTTCGGGCGACCGAGGTGGCTGATGAGCACGATCCTCGCTCCCGCTTCGCGCAGCTCTCGAATCGTGGTGAGTGAAGCGCGAATGCGGCCGTCATCGGTGATGACGCCGTCTGCGAGCGGAACGTTGAGATCGCAGCGAACGATCACGGTGCGGGACTGCAGAGATCCCAGGGATTCTATGGTGCGCATGGTGTGCGATGGGCTCCTCGACCGGCGGGTGACTGGCTGTCTTAGATCAGGCCGGGAGTCTGGCTGCGGGCGGCCTCGAAGCGCTTCGAGACGTCCTGCCAGTTGGCGATGTTCCAGAACGCCTTCACGTAGTCGGCGCGAACGTTGAGGTAGTCGAGGTAGTAGGCGTGCTCCCAGACGTCGAGCATGAGCAGCGGAACGGTGCCAGCGGGAAGGTTGCCCTGCTGGTCGAAGAGCTGCACGATGTTTGCGCGCTGGCCCAGCGCATCCCAGGCGAGCACTGCCCAGCCGCTGCCCTGCACTCCGAGCGCGGTGGCGGTGAACTGAGCCTGGAACTTCTCGAAGTCGCCGAAGTACTCGTCGATGGCGGCTCCGAGCTCGCCCTCGGGACGCTCGCCGCCCTCGGGCGAGAGGTTGTTCCAGAAGATCGTGTGATTGACGTGACCGCCGAGGTTGAACGCCAGATCTTTCTCGAGCTTGTTCACGTTCGCGAGGTTGCCGCTGTCGCGGGCCTCGGCGAGCGCGTCGACCGCGGCGTTGGCACCGGTGACGTAGGCCTGGTGGTGCTTGTCGTGATGCAGCTGCATGATCTTGCCGCTGATGTGCGGCTCGAGCGCTGCGTAGTCGTACGGGAGTTCGGGCAGGGTGTAAGCCATGGTGCTCTCCTTGTGTATTGATCTGTCGATACGTAGATCTGTCGATACGTACTGCTCGTCCAGTCTAAACCTGCGGACGTTAGCAGCGCCCCCGCTAGACAGCGTCGATTTCTTCGGGTAGGTTCGCCTCGGTTCCGGGTATGCCGCGCGACTGGGCCTCTTTGTCTGCCATGGCCAGCAGGCGGCGGATGCGGCCCGCGATCGCGTCTTTGGTGAGCGGCGGATCGGCGCGCGCCCCGAGGTCGTCGAGGCTCGATTCGCGGAACCTGAGGCGCAGCTCACCCGCGTAGCGCAGGTGCTCGGGAATGTCGTCGCCGAGGATCTCGAGCGCGCGCTCAACGCGCGCGCACGCGGCGACGGACGCCTGGGCGGATCGGCGCAGGTTGGCGTCGTCGAAGTTGACGAGCCGGTTCGCCGTGGCCCGGGTCTCGCGGGCCTTGCGCAGCTCGGTCCACTGCGTGCGGGCGTGCTCGGCACCCATCGCGCCGAGCATGTCTCCGATGGCTTCGCTGTCGCGGATCAGCACGCGGTACTGACCGCGGATCTCGCGCCCCTTGGCCTCGATCCCGAGACGACCCGCCGCGCCGACGAGCGCCATCGAGACCTCGCTCGTGGGGCAGATGACTTCGAGGCCGACCGAGCGGCCGGGGCCCGTGATGCCGCCGCGCGCGAGGAATGCCCCGCGCCAGATGGCCGCGAGCTCGGGCTGCGCCCCGGTCGTGAGACGGTTGGGCAGCCCGCGGATCTGGCGGCGGCGCTGATCGAGCAGACCGAGCTGGCGCGCGAGGGTCTCGCCGTCGATCACGCGCACGAGAAACTGGGGCGCGCCCGGTCGGGCGCTGGTGGGCGGCAGCTGCTTGGCCTCGGAGCGCACGCCGTAGAGTTCGGCGAGGTCTTTGCGCACGCGCTGCACGATCTGGGGCGTGTGCAGTTCGGCCTCGAGAGCGATGCGGCCCGAGATCGTGTGGAGGCCGCCGGCAAGGCGCAGGATGGTGGCGACCTCGGCAACGCGCTCGCCGGTGCGCTGCACGGGTAAACGGACGAGCTCGCTCTTCACCTCAGCGGTTGACGGCACAGAAGATTCCTCTCAGGAGATGCGTGGAATGCGGGCGATGCGGTTGTGGGAACCGCGAACTACTCGCGACCGAGGTCGCGGTGCCGCAGGGTGACGTTCACACCGGGCAGGCCGGCCAGCCGATCCGCGATTTCTCGGGCGGTGGCGACCGAACGGTGTTTGCCGCCGGTGCAGCCTACCGCAAGTGAGGCGTGACGTTTGTTCTCGCGTTGAAAACCGGCCAGCACCGGCGTCAGCGCCGCCACGTAATTGTCGAGAAACTCGGCGGCTCCCTCGCGGCTCAGCACGTAGTCTTTGACCTCGCCGTCGACACCGGTGAGCGGGCGCAGCTCGGGGATCCAGAAGGGGTTGGGCAGAAAACGCATGTCGACCATCAGATCGACATCGGTCGGGGCTCCGTATTTGAAACCGAAACTCTGCACCGAGAGCTGAAGACCGGGCGTGTCATCGTCGGAGAACAGCTCGCGCGTCGCGTTCGCAAGGTCGTGCACGTTGTAGCGGGAGGTGTCGATGACCACGTCGCTCGAGGCGCGCAGCTCTTGCAGGCTCTCGCGCTCGAGGCGAATGCCCTCGAGCAGGCTGCCGGCCGTGTGCTGCAGCGGGTGCGGGCGGCGCACCGACTCGTAGCGCCGCACGAGAATGTCGTCGGAAGCGTCGAGGAAGACGACGCGCACGGTCGCGCTCTCGCGCAGGTCGCCGATCACGTCTTGGATCTCGGCGAAGAGGTCGCGGCCGCGAATGTCGACCACGGCGACGATGCGTGGCAGCGCGCCGCCGGAGCGATCGGCCATGTCGGCGAGGGTCTTCAGCATGGACAGCGGCAGGTTGTCTACGACGTACCAGCCGAGGTCTTCGAGGGTGTTGGCGACGGTGCTGCGACCGGCACCGGACATGCCGGTGACAATCAGGATCTCCTGTTTGGACACCGTATCGCTCATTGCACGCTCCCTCCAGACTGCTGCGCATCGGCCGACGCTTCAATCCTAGCGGTGGTCCGCTGGGCGAGGTCGGCACGGTCGGTGTCGCCGTCGGCATCGCCGCTGCTCGTGCCGCCGGGATCGGCATCGCCGCGGTCGGCCTCGAGGTTCTGCAGGATCTGCTCGGCGATCCTCGGGCCGACGCCAGGAGCGGCGGAGAGCTCGTCGAGCGACGCCCTGCGCAGTCTGGCGACTGAGCCGAAGTGCCGCAGCAGACCCCGCACCCGCTTGGGGCCGAGGCCCGGGATCTCGGAGAGGCGACTCGCGATGGAGGTGCTGCGGCGCTGGCGCTGGAACGTGATCGCGAAGCGGTGCGCCTCGTCGCGCACGCGCTGCACCATGAACAGCGCCTCGCTCGTTCGCGGCAGAATGATCGGAAAGGGATCACCCGGCAGCCAGATCTCTTCCAGGCGTTTCGCGATGCCGCACAGCGCGACGTCCGTGATGCCGGCCTCCTCGAGCGCTCGTGCCGCGGCCTTCACCTGCGGCTCACCGCCGTCCACGATGATGAGCTGGGGCCGATCCCGGTAGATGCCGCTGGGCTGTTCGCCGCTCTCGCGAGCCGCGTTGAGCTGGGCCGCCCGCCGCGACACGACCTGGTGAATCGAGTCGGTGTCGTCGCGGGTGTGCTCGATGCGGTACTTGCGGTAGGCGCCCTTCGCGGGCAGCCCGTCTTCGAAGACGACCAGCGAGGCGACGACCCCGGTGCCCTGCAGGTGGGAGACGTCGATGCACTCGATGCGCAGGGGCGGCTCCTCCATGCCGAGAGCCTGCTGCAGCTCGGCCAGAGCGTCGGTGCGGGCGGTGAGATCGGCCGCGCGCTTGAGCTTGTGGCGGAGCAGATGCTCCCCCGCATTCAGCACGGCGCGCTCCATGAGCTGCGCCTTGTCGCCGCGCTCGGGTACGCGCACGCGCACCCTGCCCTGCCGCGGGCGCTTTCTGCTCAGCGCCTCTTCGAGTTCGGGCGCGTTCTTGGGCGCGAGCGGCACCAAGATCTCGGGGGGCGGCTCGCGGTCGCCCTCGTACGCGGACTGCAGCACCTGCTCCAGAAGCTTCGCCGGCGAGTCGTCGAGCTCGACGTCGACGATCCAGCTGCGCTCACCGCGAATCCGCCCGCCGCGAATGATGAACTGGTGCGCCGCGGCCGCGAGCTCGTCGGCCCGCAGCCCGAACACGTCGAGGTTGACGTCGAGACCCAGCACCACGGCGTTCTTCTCCATGACGTGCTCGACCGCCTGCACCTGATCGCGCAGCCGCGCCGCATCTTCGTAGCGCTGCTCGGCCGCAGCGTCGCGCATGGCTCGCTGCAGGCTGCGCAGGTGTCTGGCGTCGCCGCCCGCGAGAAACGAGACGAGTTCGTCGACCCGCTCGCGGTGCTCCTCCACCGTGACGAGGTGCGAGCAGGGGCCGCTGCAGCGGCCGATCTGGCCCGCAAGGCAGGGTCGGCCGCTCTGCATGGCGCGCTTGTAGTCGGCGTCGTTGCAGGTGCGAATCGGAAACGCCTGCTGCAGCAGGGTCGCGGTCTCGCGCACCGCCCACACCTTCGGGTAGGGGCCGAAGTAGCGGGCACCGCGGATCTTCTCGTTGCGGGTGATGATGAGGCGCGGTGCTTCCTCGCGTAGCGTCACCGCGAGGTAGGGATAGGTCTTGTCGTCCTTGAACTGCACGTTGAAGGGCGGTTTGAACTCGGTGATCCACGTGTGTTCCAGCACGAGCGACTCGGTGTCGGTGGCTACCACCGTCCAGTCGAGTTTCGCCGCGAGCGACAGCATGGTGCGGGTGCGCGGCATCAGCGAGTGCACCGGCTGGAAGTAGTTGGCGAGCCGCGCCCTCAGGTTCTTCGCCTTGCCGATGTAGAGCACGCGGCCGTGCCGGTCGCTGAAGCGGTAGACCCCGGGGCTGGTGGGGATCTCGCCCTGCGCCGGCCGGAACGCGGCTCGGTTGTCGGTCTCTGGGGTCAAGCCGGCACCCTGGCGGTCTCGCGCTTGTGAGCGGCGTCGACCTCGTGCGCGGCTTCGAGTCTGTGCGCAGCGAGTGCCGATTTCGCCTTCCAGCCCTCGAGCGCCTCGGCGAGGAACTGCCCGGTGTAGCTTTCGGGATTCTTCGCGACCTGTTCGGGGGTGCCGGTGGCGATGATCGTGCCGCCGCCCGATCCGCCCTCCGGGCCGAGGTCGATGATCCAATCGGCGCAGCGAATGACATCGAGGTTGTGCTCGATGGTGATGACGGTGTTGCCCTTGTCGACCAGGCCGTTCAGTACGAGCAGCAGCTTGCGCACGTCTTCGAAGTGCAGGCCGGTGGTCGGCTCGTCGAGCACGTAGATGCTGCGGCCGTTGGAGCGCTTCTGCAGCTCGGTCGCGAGCTTCACGCGCTGCGCCTCACCGCCCGACAGGGTGGTGGCGCTCTGGCCCAGACGCACGTAGCCGAGGCCCACGTCTACCAGCGTCTTCAGGTAGCGGTGGATCGAGGAGATCGGCCTGAAGAACTCTTCGGCCTCGGTGATGGGCATTTCGAGCACCTCCGAGATGTTCTTGCCCTTGTAGCGCACCTGCAGCGTCTCGCGGTTGTAGCGCTTGCCGCCGCAGACCTCGCAGGCGACGTAGACGTCTGGCAGAAAGTTCATCTCGATCTTCAGCGTACCGTCGCCCGAGCACGCCTCGCAGCGACCGCCCTTGACGTTGAAGCTGAAGCGGCCGGGCAGGTAACCGCGGGTCTTCGCCTCGGGGGTGTCGGCGAAGAGGTTGCGAATCTTGTCGAAGACGCCAGTGTAGGTGGCGGGGTTGGATCGCGGCGTGCGCCCGATCGGAGCCTGGTCGACGTGCACCACCTTGTCGAGGTGCTCGAGCCCTGTGACACGGGTGTGTTTGCCCGGCACGAGGCGGGCCCCGTTGAGCTGGTTGGCGAGCACGCGGTACAGGATGTCGTTGACCAGGGTCGACTTGCCCGACCCCGAGACGCCGGTCACGGCGGTCATGACGCCGAGCGGGAAGGTCGCGTCGACGTTCTTGAGATTGTTGGATCGGGCTCCCACGACCCTGAGCTCGCGCTTGCGGTCGCGCTTGCGCCGCTTCTTCGGGGTGTCGATGCTGCGGCGACCGGCGAGGTAGTCTCCGGTGATGGATCGGGTGTTCTCGAGCAGGTCTTCGTACAACCCCGAGTGCACGACGGTGCCGCCCTCGACGCCGGCACCAGGGCCGATGTCGACGATCCAGTCGGAGGCCTCGATGGTCTCTTCGTCGTGCTCGACGACGATGAGGGTGTTGCCGAGGTTGCGCAGCTTGATGAGGGTCTCGATGAGGCGGCGGTTGTCGCGCTGGTGCAGGCCGATGCTCGGCTCGTCGAGCACGTAGAGCACCCCCGTGAGGCCGGAGCCGATCTGCGTGGCGAGCCGGATGCGCTGCGCCTCGCCGCCCGACAGCGTGCCGGCGGCGCGAGCGAGCGTGAGGTAGCCGAGGCCGACCTCGATGAGGAAGTCGAAGCGGAGCCTGATCTCGCGCAGCACCTGCGCCGCGATCTTCGCCTCGCGCTCGGTGAGCGTCACCTCGTCGAAGAAGCGCTTCGCGTCGGTGAGGCTGAACTCGGTGACGCCCGCGATCGACTCGTCGTTGACGGTGACCGCGAGCACCTCCGGCTTGAGGCGCTGACCGTGGCAGGCGTGGCAGGGCACCTCGCGCAGAAACTCCTGCCAGCGGTCGCGCTTCGCGTCGCTCTCCGCCTCCGCGTACTGCCGCTCGATGAACGGGATGACGCCCTCGAAGCCCGACGAATACTTCACCTCACGGCCGAAACGGTTTTTCCAGCGCACGTTGACCTTGAAGTTGTTGCCGTAGAGCACGGCCTCTCGCACCTCGTCGCCCAGCTGCTCCCACGGCGTCTCGAGAGCGAAATCGAGGTCGTTCGACAGGCCGATGAGCAGTTTCTCGTAGTACTGGTAGAGGCTCTTGCCCTGGCTGGTCCAGGGCACGATGACCCCCTCCGCGATGGAGAGTTCGGGATCGCCGAGCACCAGGTCTTCGTCGACCGACATGCTGGTGCCGAGGCCCGAGCAGGCCGGGCAGGCACCGAAGGGGGCGTTGAAGGAGAACGTGCGGGGCTCGATCTCGGTGAGCTGCACCGGGTGCTGGTTGGGGCAGCTCAGGTGCTCGGAGAAGAGCTGCCGGCGATCTTCCGCCTCCGGGTCGCGATCCACGAAATCGATGCCGACGGTGCCGCCAGCGAGCCGCAGCGCCGTCTCGAGGGAGTCGGTGAGACGCCCCAGCACGTCGGGCCCGGCCACGAGGCGATCTACCACCACCGAGATGTCGTGCTTGACCTGCTTCTTCAGCTTCGGAGGATCGGAGAGCTGGATCATCTGACCGTCGACGAGCGCGCGGGAGTAGCCGCTTGCCGCGAGGTCTTGGAAGAGGTCGACGAACTCGCCCTTCTTCTTGCTGACGACCGGCGCGAGCACCTGGTAGCGGGTGCGCTCGGGCAGCTCCATGAGGAGATCCGCGATCTGCTGCACCGTCTGCGACGCGATGCGCTCACCGCAGATCGCGCAGTGGGGCACGCCGACGCGAGCCCAGAGCAGGCGCATGTAGTCGTAGATCTCGGTGATGGTGCCGACGGTCGAGCGGGGGTTGCGGTTGGTCGACTTTTGATCGATCGAGACCGCGGGGCTCAGACCCTCGATGAAATCGACATCGGGGCGATCCACCTGCCCGAGAAACTGGCGAGCGTACGCGCTCAGCGACTCGACGTAGCGGCGCTGGCCCTCGGCAAAGATGGTGTCGAAGGCGAGGCTCGACTTGCCGCTACCGGAAAGGCCGGTGAACACCACCATCGAGTCGCGCGGGATCGCGAGGTCGACGTTGTGCAGATTGTGCACGCGAGCACCCTGAACGCTGATCCGAGCGTGAGCGGCGGAAGAGCGTACGGGGAGGGCATCGGTCGGTGCGGCAGTCGTCGAAGTCACCGCTCTATCCTACGACCTCGATGCCGAAAATTCGAACATACCTCCGAATCATTCGCTCTCAGCGTTCAGCGGTCCGGAAGCGCTCTCGGCCTCTCTCACCGCGGCCGCACCCTGCCTGCGACGGAGATCGAGCGTGCGGCTGATCTCCCGCGCGAGGCCGGGGCGGCGATCCACCAGCTGCACGACGAGGCCGCGCGGCAGCGAGAGCACGGTCACCGTGTCGATCGCGACGGTTCGCAGTGTGGTCCGCTCCCCCGTCAGCGTCGCCTGGCCGATGAGCTCGTTGGCCTCGGCGCGTGCGAACTCCAGGTAGCCGTCCGCTTGCGGCACTTCGAGGCTCAGTGTGCCACCCACCACGAAGTACACCTCGCGAGGCACGATGCCCGGCTGCTGCACGGGCTCGCCGGGGGCGAAGCGGAGCAGGCGTCCCTGCGTCAGCAGTGCCGGCCGATCCTCCTGCTTCAGCCGGAGCGGTCGCAGCGCGCGGTCGACGGCGTCTTCGAGGTGCTCGGGTTTGAGCGCTGGATCGACGAGCGTGCCGTCGAGCGAGAGCTTTCTTCGCCGGGCGGCGTACCAGATCCACGACCGGAAGAGCGACAGTGCGCGCTCCCCGTTGAGCAGGCCCGCCACCGGAATCGTGACGCGGTACTCCCCGCCGCCGAGCACGGTGACCCGCGTCGTGGTGCCCTCGGCCAGCATCGGCAGTGCGTTGCCCGTCTCCGTGAGCAGGTCGATGACGTCCTCGGGGCCGTCGCTTGTCAGAAACGTCAGCGTCGCCTCGACGTGGAACGCGGCGTCGGAGGTGCTCTGATTGGTGAAGGAGGCTCCGGCGAGCTGCGCATTGGGGATGATCTGGACCCCGCGATCCGTGTGCAGGTGCACCGCCCGCCAGTTCACCTCGACAACCTCCCCCTGCACATCGCCGACCGACAGCCAATCGCCCAGCTTGAAGGGCTGCTCGAACAGCAGCAGCAACCCCGAGATGATGCCGCCCACCGCGTTCTGCAGCGCGAGACCGATGACGATCGAGGTCACGCCGAGCGCCGCGAAGAGCCCCCCGACGTCAGCGCGCCACACCCAGGAGAACAGCAGCGCGAGACCGACGCCGATGAGCACGAGGCGGATCAGCGAGACGAAGATCGAGGGCATGCGCTTGCGCCAGGATCCCGCGCGCGCGGTGTCGAAGATCGCGACGTTGAACGCCGACAGCACCAGGAGGATCACCAGGAAGCCGAACACCGTAGCCGCGATGCGCACCCACACCTGGTCGGCCGGCGAGTTGAGGGCGAAGGTGAGCAGCGCGAAAACCGCGCCGACCGGCAGCACCCAGTTGCGCAGCAGGCGCACCGGTTTCGCGAGCGGGTTTCCGTGATAGGTCAGGCTCGACAGAAGCTCCGTGAGCAGCACCAGCAGCAGCGGCACGCCGAGACCGAGCGCGGCACCCCACCAGACCCAGTCGAGGTCGAGCGTTCCCGCCTCGTCGAACACCTAGCTCACCCGCCAGACCGGTTCGACGCTCGGGCGTCCGTCTGAGTCGTTGACGGCGAACGTGCCGGCTTCGGTGAAGGAGAAGACGTCTTCGGTACGATCGCGCACGCGCTGGCTGGCGAACACGCCGGTGCTCGGGATCGTGCCGCCGTAGGCACCGGGGAGCTGGCCGGCCTCGCGCACACGGTGAGCGAGAGCGACGGTCTCGCCCCAGATATCGTAGGCGAGCGTCGAGCGCCCGACGAGCCCGCTGGAAACCGATCCCGAATCGACCCCGACGCGCATGCCGAGCGAGGCGTCGTAGCGCGCGTTGAAGCGCTCGACCGCAGCGACGAGCAGCAGCGCGAACTCGACGCTGCGGCGAACGCTGTCGACGCGCGGCACCACCA
Source organism: Leucobacter sp. (assembly GCA_047973175.1). Classification (GTDB taxonomy): domain Bacteria; phylum Actinomycetota; class Actinomycetes; order Actinomycetales; family Microbacteriaceae; genus Leucobacter. Next base: position 10,910 of record JBKEBN010000127.1, on the reverse strand, counting down.
GGCCGGAAGACGCGATGTAGGAGCCGTGCAGTGCGCGCGCGGTCTCGACCCCGGCCTTTTGCGCGGCCTCGTCGAAGGCGGCGACCAGCTCGCCCATGCGCTCGATGCGATCCGCTTCCGAGAGCCGGGAGGCGTGGCGATCGAAGCCGATGAGCTCGGCGCACACCACGGATGCGTCGTCGCGGCTCTCGATGATGCGATCCTCGCCGCGCTCGTAGCGCTCGGCCATGTCGTTCGGCATGATCGCGTGCAGCAGGCGCTCGTGGTCGCCGCGCTGCTTGTCGAGCTGCTCCTGTTTGACGCGCAGGTTATTCGCCATCGCGTTGAACGCCTGGCCGACGGCTCCGAACTCGTCCCTGCGCCGCGTCGGCACCTGCACGGTGAGATCGCCCTGGGCGAGCCGCTGCACCGCGTCGCCCATCTGCTTCAGCGGGCGGGTGAACACCTGTGCGAGCAGCAGCGAGAGAATCGAGATCGCCACGAGGATCACGACGAGCGAGAGCAGCACGGTGCGTGTGAAGCTGGCGACGGGCGCAAAGGCCTCGCCCGAGTCGACGCGCGCCACGATGACCCAGTCGAGCCCCTCGTACGGCAGCGGTGCGAAGGCCGTGACGCTCTCGCCGCCGATGTAGTCTCCGACGATGGCGGTGCCGGTTTCCCCCGCGAGCGCCCGGCTCACGGACTCGACCTGCACGGGCTGTCGCAGCGTCGTGTCGCCGAAGTCGACGACCTGCTGCGCGATCTCGGGAGAGGTGCCGGCGGCGACCACTTCGTCGACGAAGTCGTCGGGGTTCTCGATGAGTTCGCGCGAGATCGAGCGCATGAGATCGTCCCGCCCCGCAAGGTAGACCTCGCCCGTCGCACCGAGCCCCTGGGCGCTCCAGCCCTGTCGGCCGGTCATCACGTCGTTCACGAACGAGCGAGGGATCTGCGCGGCGAACGCGCCGGTGATCTGATCGTCGTTGCCCACCGCGGAGACCATCCACAGAGCCGGCTCGCCCAGCGCGGGCACCCAGTCCTCGAAGTCGGCGATAGCGATCGCGTCGATCGAGTTGCTGCTCATGACCTGGGTGTAGGCCTCGGCCAGACCAGAGGTGTGCAGTGGCCCATCGTTCAGGTTGGTTCCGAGCTCGATGCCCTTGCCAGCCGAGAAGACGACGTCGCCCTCCGTGTTGAGCAGCAGCAGCTCCTCGTACTCGAGGGTGTCGAGCAGGCGCTTCACCACCGGCCCGTACCTGCGCACCTGGGCCGTGTAGGCGCTGTCGTCGCCGGCGTCGTTGAAGTCGAGCATCTTCGAGGTCGACGAGGTCGCCGAGTCGCTCGTCTCGCCCGTCTCCTTGGTCTTCACGGTGTCGTCGCCGGTCTCGGCGTCGCTGCTCTTGGTGCCATCGGTGCCCTTGCCCGTTTTCTCGTCGGCGCTCTTGTCGGCGCTCTCGTCGTCGGTCGAACCGGAGTCGGTTCCGCTCGGCGCGGTGTTGTGGCGCGTATAGAGGTACTGCGCCCACTGACCGGCATCGGATTTCGGGATCAGCGCCTTCGGCGAGACCGCGAGCCCCGAGCGCTCTTCGAGTGCGGGAACGAACACGTCAGCGTAGTAGTCGGTGAGCTGCTGCCGCTGCTTCTCGCTGAGAGACCTGGAGCCGAGCTGGGCGAAGGCCTGGTTGAATGCGACGGAGGCCTGCTGGGTGCTGATGTCGCGGGAGAACAGGCTGACGTTGAGTTCGGCCCTGGTGAGCGCGTCGGTGATGGCGGTCGCCCGCGTCTCGCGGATCGCGGTGAGCTCCTCGACGGCGGCATGCTGAAGCGAGGCGCGGCCGTTGAAGAAGCCGATCGCGCCGACGACGAGCGATGAGACGAGACCGACACCGAGAAGCATGATGAGCAGCTTCGATTGGATGCTGAGACCGATCCTGCGGGAGGCCTTCGGAGCTGTTTCCGGCTCCGAGGCTTCGGAGTGCAACGTTTCGGGGCTCACATGGAATCCTTCGTCTCGACTCCGGCTTCGGTCGCGGCGGGCGGCGCACGTTCGTCGCGTCATCCAAGTATGGCAGTCGGGTGCGGGCCACGAGGCGGGCGAAGCGGGGTGGGATAGGTAGGGTCTTTGGTATGGGTTTCTACAAGAAGACCGTTTCTGCCTACGAGAAAAGGGTCGTTGAGGCGCGGAAGTCGGGGCGGGTGATCGCGACGTTCACCGACTTCGAGCGGTACGGTATTGCCGCAATGTTCGCGGCGCTCTGCGACAACGGCGGGTTCTTCGGAACGCTTGAGAACCTTGCCAAAACAGATGACCTCGATGCCGTTCGCAATGCAGCGGATGCATTCGAGTACTTCGGAGACCTGGAGATCGCGGCTCTCATCCGACACGGATTTCTCGAGTTCACCTACCTCAAATATGTTGAACGACGTGCTCATGGGCTGTCGAAGAAGCTGCGGAAGAAGGCTGAGAGATTGGCGGAGGAGATCATCGAAGCTGAGTGGGAACGCTTCGACGAGCAGTGGGATGCCTGCGATGCTTGGGCTGTGCTCGACCCGGTGAAGAAGCGCATCAGGGGTGGAGGAAGCCTGAGTCGAGGATGAAACCGGCGGTGAGTGCTGTGGTCCGGTCTTCGTCATCGAGCAGAGCCACGAGTAGGTCTTTTGTCGCGCTGAGCGGCAAGTCACCCAATGCGGCGACCAGACGCCGACGGGCAGCGGGCTCTGCGGTGTTCAGCGCCTTTGACAGTTCTGCCACTACCTGATCGGTCTGCTCCTCACGAACGGCGAATTCTGCAAGCGCGTCTGCGGCTTCGACGTCATCCTGGCCCGTACTGATGAGCCTGACCAGCGCAGTCACAGATCCTCTCCTGCCGTGCCGCGCACGAGTGATGATCGCACGGTTTCGGATACGTGCATCTTCGTGCTTCGTAGAGCCCATGATTACTCGTCGCGCGGCAGGAGTGTCGAATTTCACCAAGGCATCGAGTGCGCGACGCCTTCGATCACTGTCTACGGATCCCAACGCGGCGGCGAGAGCGGGCACGGCGGCATCCCCGCTGCGAGCGAGTGCCCACTGCAGCGCACCGGCGGCGTCCTCGCTGTTCTCGCGGAGCATTGCCTCGACGAGCACGGGAACATCTCGCTGGTCGGCCTCAACAGTGTTCAGGGCCAACTGCTGGCGGTGCGAAGGGCTTGAGGCAGAGAACCCTCGGATGAGTCCGATTGTTCTGAGCACGTCGCTCCACGTCTTCGGAGTGGTAGCCCGCACTTCTTCAAGTCGTTGCACCAGTTCCTGTGCCTGAGCGATCTGCTCTTGAGTGCGTTCGATCACGCTGTCGACCATGTCGGCGGGATCGAACCCCTGCTCATCGATCACGTCCGCGATCTGCGCGAGACTCAATCCCAGTGATCGCAGTCCCTCAACGTGGAACAACCGGCGCATGTCGCTCTCGGAATACTCCCGGTAGCCGCCCGATGTTCGTTCCGATGGAGACACCAGGCCGATCCTGTCGTAGTGGCGCAGCATCCGGGCACTGATACCAGAATGCTGCGCCACCTCGCCGATCAGCACCTACTGCTCCGCCACTGTCGGTGCCCCGCGGAGAGCAACAACCCTCTTCGCCTCCGCGATCGCCGCGTCGAAGCCCTCATCCGGGTCAGCCATGATCGCCAGCGTTGCCACGGCATGCGCGCTCACCGCCCGGTTCGCACTGCGCGCCGCCTCCTCGATCACCGACTCGGCGGCGGTTCCGAGAACTGCGAAGGCACGGCTGAGACTGCGCTGCGTCTCTCGATCTCCCCGTCCGAGTTCGCGGGCCAGCTCCTGGGCAAGTTCCACCTCATGACTCTGAGGGACAAGCCCGGCGGCAGTGCGCCAGGCAGCACGGGCTACCTCGACATCCGCGTCGTGGAGCAGGTCCACGGTGATCGCCGCCCATGTCTCAGCGTCGCCGATCTTCGACAGCGTGTGCAACGCCTGACTGCGTGCTTGAGCTGATTCGGAGCGGAGCTGAGGCAGCACAAGCTTCACGGTCAGCGCGGGATCGTGTCGCGTCAGTGCCCAAGTCAGCGTGTCCCGGACGAAGAAATCCGGTTCCATCTCGCAGCGCTCGACAAGCACCTCGATGTATGACGAGTCTGGCCGCGTTCCGGCCGTCAGGGCCGCCCGCAAACGCGCAGAGGCGTTACTCCCCCAAAGCGCATCTCTCAGCCGGGCTCCCGATGCATCTGCTCTCATTTCGACCATCTCGATACCTCCTCAACCTAGTTCACACCTTGTCACCGTGACAAGGTCAAGTGCCCAGGCGGTCCGGTTCGACAGGGTGTGCGGATCAGCCGGACCCGGCTTGGTCGCCGGAGCGTCCCGTTTTGTCCGTCGGTTTGTACAGCACCGCGAGCAGAATGGCCGAGATGAGAACCAGTGGAAACGCGACTAACAGTATTGCTGTGAGCACAGAGTCAAGCACCTCGCCATGCTTGATTTCGGCCGTGAAGGTTCCCATGAGGCCCCAGAACGATCCGATCGTCAACCAGCTCCCAAAGACCACAGCAAAAGACGGGACCCTGGGAAGTCGATGCCGCAGCATCAGTCTCCAAAGGCACAGTGCCGTTACCAGCAGCGATATCGGGAACAGGATGTAGAACATCCAGTAGATAGGCTCCCTGAAAGCATCTGCGAGCCGAGCAAGAAGTATCACCGCGAGAAACGAAGCTGCTGCGACAGCCAGACCGCCAATCAGAACGGCTAGATTTTTACTCACAAGAATGACTACCGGTAACACTGCGAACGGATCGGCCGACTACTGAGATTAGGTACGGTGAGCAGCGCGGCAAGCAGAAAGAGAATCTTCCGCATGTGCGGGAAGTCTAGCAATTGTCGACTTACAGGCACCGTGACCTCCACCTCATCATTTCTTGCTGATATGTGAAATCGATACAGATAGTCGGGCCTATAGGTGCCCGGCCGCGTCCATCGAACGCAGCTCTCGCTTGAGCTCGGCGACCTCGTCGCGCAGGCGGGCGGCAAGCTCGAACTTGAGCTCTTCCGCCGCGGCGAGCATCTGCTCCGTAAGGTCGGCGATGAGTTCTTCGAGCTTGGCCGCACCCTCACTCGCGAGGGCACCCGCCCGCGCGGCGGCTTTACCCTTGGCGCGCTGCGGCGATCCCTTCTTCTGAGAGTGCTGCGAGACCCGGTGGGAGAGTACGTTCTCGGTATCGGCCGCCTCACGCGACAGCATCTCGGTGATGTCGCCGATCTTCTTGCGCAGCGGTTGGGGGTCGATGCCGCGCTCTTCGTTGTAGGCGATCTGAATCTCTCGACGGCGGTTGGTCTCGTCGATTGCCTCGCGCATCGAGCGCGTGACGGTGTCGGCGTACATGTGCACCTGACCGGAGACGTTTCGGGCCGCGCGCCCGATGGTCTGGATCAGCGACGTCGAGGAGCGCAGGAACCCTTCTTTGTCGGCGTCGAGAATCGAGACGAGCGAGACCTCCGGCAGGTCGAGCCCCTCGCGCAGCAGGTTGATGCCGACGAGTACGTCGTAGACGCCCGCGCGAAGTTCGGTCAGTAGTTCGACACGCCGCAGCGTGTCGACGTCGGAGTGCAGGTAACGCACGCGAATACCGGCCTCCTCCATGAAGGTGGTGAGCTGCTCAGCCATCTTCTTGGTGAGGGTGGTGACCAGTACCCGCTCGTCACGTTCGGCCCGGGCGCGCACCTCCTCGAGCAGGTCATCGATCTGCCCTTGCGAGGGCTTGACCACGATTTCGGGATCGACAAGACCCGTCGGGCGAATGATCTGTTCCACCACTCCGTCGGCGAGTTCGAGCTCGTACTTGCCGGGCGTTGCGGACAGGTAGACCGTCTGCCCCACGCGCTCCTTGAACTCGGCGAACTTCAGCGGGCGATTGTCGAGCGCGCTCGGCAGGCGGAAGCCGTGATCTACCAGTGTGCGCTTGCGCGAGGCGTCGCCCTCGTACATCGCACCGATCTGCGGCACGGTGACGTGCGACTCGTCGATAACCACGAGAAAGTCGTCGGGAAAATAGTCGAGCAGGCAGTGCGGAGCCTCCCCCTGCTGTCGGCCGTCGATGTGCCGGGAGTAGTTCTCGATGCCGGAGCAGAAACCGATCTGCTCCATCATCTCAAGGTCGAAGGTGGTGCGCATGCGCAGGCGCTGCTCTTCAACGAGCTTGTTCTGCTGCTTCAGTTCTTTTGTGCGCCAGTCGAGCTCTTCGGCAATGGTGCCCATCGCGCGGTTCATCACGTTGCGGCTTGCAACGTAGTGCGAGCCCGGGAAAACGGAAACCGTCTCGACCCGCTTGATCACATCGCCCGTTACCGGGTGCAGATAGTAGAGCGCTTCGATCTCGTCGCCGAAGAACTCGATACGTATCGCGAGTTCTTCGTACATCGGTATGATCTCGACCGTGTCGCCGCGCACCCGAAAGTTGCCGCGCACGAACTCGATGTCGTTGCGCTGGTACTGCATGTCGACGAAGCGGCGCAGCAGCACATCGCGATCCAACATGTCACCGACCGCGAGTGGCACCATCGCCTCGTAGTACTCTTCTGGCTTGCCGAGACCGTAGATGCAGGAGACGGTGGAGACCACAACCGTGTCTCGTCGGGAGAGCAGCGCGTTGGTCGTGGAGTGCCGCAGTCGCTCGACCTCGGCGTTGATCGACGAGTCCTTCTCGATGAAGGTGTCGGTCTGCGGAACGTATGCCTCGGGCTGATAGTAGTCGTAGTAGCTGACGAAGTATTCGACCGAATTGTTCGGCAGCAGCTGCCGAAACTCGCTCGCGAGCTGGGCCGCCAGCGTCTTGTTGTGAGCCAGGATCAGGGTCGGCCGCTGCACCGCCTCGATGAGCCAGGCCGTGGTCGCCGATTTACCGGTGCCGGTCGCACCGAGCAGCACAATATCGGTCTCACCAGCGTTTATTCTCGCGGCAAGCTCTTCAATTGCGGCCGGCTGATCGCCTGATGGCTCGTATTCCGAGACGACTTCGAAGGGGCGAACGGAGCGTGTGGGTTCCATGCGTTCGAGGGTACTCGGGGGGTCTGACATTCGGTGACATGGCCTCACCGCCGGTTGTTGCGCTGCATCCAGGCGGCAACGGCGACGGCGACCCCGGCGATCCCGAATATCGACCAGAAAAGGATCGCAAGGCTGGCGTCGTTCATGCCGCAACCGTAGCAGGCTTTCGGTGCCGATCCACGGTGCTGCACGCGCCCGCAGCTACCCGATCGCCCAGAACACCGCCCCCGCGTTTCGGTCGAGCGGATGCCACGACTGCCAGTTCCAGAGCGTCGATACTTTCCAGCTGGCGTTCACCGCGCCCCAGGGGTTCTTCACGTTGGTGTGTCCGCCGCTGTAGCCCGTGAGCACGACCGCGTGCGTTGATCCTGCGCGGGTGATCTGAGCCGGGCCGCGCACGAGAGCGATGACCGGCTGATTGTTTTTCAGGGCCTCGGCCACGGCGCTCTTCGACTTCAGCGCGGTCGCCTTCAGGCCGTTCTGCCCGGCCGCCGCCACGATAGACTTGCCGCCGGCCCCGGCTTCGGTCCGGTTGAGATCACCGTACCGGTGCATCTGCAGACCGACGGTGTAGGGGTCGGTTTGCACCCCATAGCTCTGCGCAGCCATCGCGAAGGCCGTTGGCACGCAGCCGACGGGTCCGAACTGCCAGCGACCGATCCAGCGCCCAGACCACCTCGAATCGACCTGTGACAGATAGGGCACTCCCCAGTTGTTCGCGCGATAGCGAGGGGTTTTGGTGCCGGTTGACAGCGACCAGATGACCTGCTTTCGCGTGTTGTAGATAACGAGATCGCCGTCGGGCCTCACCTGCGCATACTTCACGCTCTTGTTCTGAGTCTTGCTGCGCCAGAGGGTCTTTCCGCCCTTGCGAAGCGCGAGTTCTCCGTTCGCCAGCATGACGAGAGTGCTGCCCGAGGCCTTCGACACCTTCCAGCGCGCTCGACCGTGATTGAGCTGGGTGAGCGTGCCGTTCCCCCCGAGCGTGAGCGCGTGTTTACCGTTCGCAGAAGTGATCCGCCCGCCTGCCGAGATTCTTTGCCCGGGTTTGATCTTGTTGCCGGTCGCTGCCGGGCATCCCACGAAGTTCAATTTCGGCGACAGCTTCGACGCGGTCAGGTAGCCCGATTGTCTGCCCCACGCGCGCACGGTGAGGGCACTGCACTGGTCGGCCTGAGAAACGCGGTATTTCGCGCTTGTCGCGCCCGAAATCCGCTTGCCGTCTCGGTACCACTGGTAGGTGAAGCTCGTGCCGGAGGTCCATGATCCGGGCACTGCGGTCAGAGTCTTACCGACGCCTTCGGCACCGACGATTGCCGGTTTGGCGGTAGTGAGCTTCTGCGGCACGAGCTTTGCGGTCGAAACCACCGTCACCGTCTCATAGCCCGCGAGGGATGCCCGCACAGACACGGAGACACGCCTGCCCCGATCGGCGGTTCTCACCGTGTAGGTGCGCCCTGTTGCCCCGGTGATGTTCTTACCGTCGCGAAGCCACTGGTATTCGAGCTTCGCAGCACTGGGCCGCCACGTGCCCGCGTTCGCGGTGAGGCTCTCCCCAGACTGCAGCGTCCCCGAGAATGCCGGCACCGGTGCGGTATCGAAGGCGCGGAGCGATGGTTCGGCCGCGACACCGGGTTCCTCGGTCGTGGTTTCTTCCGTCACGGGTTCGAAGGCCTCGGGTTCGGGATCCTCGAGCGGCGAAACATGCTCGTCGGTCGGCGACTCACCCGGAGAATCGGGTGCTTCCTCGGCTTCGTTCTGCGGCGAGGTCTCATCCTGCAGTTCGACGGGGGTGGTCGGATCCTCTTCCGCGAACGCCGGAGTCACTCCTGTGCCGAGTCCGAGAATCAGCGCGCCAGCCATTGCCAGCCCAGTCAATCGTTGCAGCATCAGGCTCCAGAATCGAGATCGGAATACCGGGAGACCGATAACGGTTCCCGCAAACGTCTTCTATTATCCCGGAACAGCGACGCACACGAGAAAATCGGAGTCGTCTTCGAAGGGCCGCATATTCCAGGTGGAGAAGCGGTGCTGCACCTCGAAACCGGTCTCCGCGAGATCCCGCTCGTAATCGGCGAAAGAATAGCCCCGTCCCGCGCCGAAGCCCGTGACCATTCTGCCGTCGGGAGCGAGCACCGAGCGAAGTCGCTCCAGCGCCGGCCCGCGACCATCAGGGTCGAGAAAGGTCAGCACGTTGCCCGCCGAGACGATCACATCGAACTCGGGCAGCCCGGCCGAGCCCTTCGCCACGGACGACACGGCGGAGAAGTCGAACCTCGCAAGGTCTCCCACCAACCACTCGGCCCCCGGGTAGACCTGGCCGGCCTCAGCGACCAACTGCTCGTCGAGGTCGACCCCCACCACCGCGTACCCGTGCTCCGCGAGATACCCTCCCACGCGACCGGTGCCGCTGCCGGCGTCGAGCACAGCGGCACCCGGCGCGGCGAGCGCGGCGACGAGACGCGCCTCGCCGTCGAGGTCGTGCCCCTCGGCTGCCAGATCCCTCCAGCGCTGCGAATATTTCGCCGAGTGCTCGGGATTCTCCGCGCGCAGCCGATCCCACAGGTGGGAGTAAGTGGGCGACTCGGGATCAGTGCTGGGCATCTTCCGACCCTATCTGCTCGGGCAACCGAAGGTTGCCGATCCCGCTCACCCGCACCGAATCCAGTCCCTGCCAGGCTGCTGCGCGAGCGAGCAATTCGGCGGCGACCTCGGAGGTGCGTGCGGGTGCCCCGGGCTCCTGCCACGCGGCCTGCACCAGCAGGGCGCCGCGATCCCCCGCCTTGCTCGGCCGGTCGGCCTTGAGGTCGATGCGGCCGGCGAGCCGCCCGCCGACCATCAGCGGCAGGCAGTAATAGCCGAATCGGCGTTTCTTCTTGGGCGTGTAGATCTCGATGCGGTAGTGGAAATCGAACATGCGCTCGGCGCGGGGTCGAAACCAGACCACGGGATCGAACGGCGTCAGCAGCGCGTCGGGCGCGAGCCGCGACGGCACCCGGGCGTCGCGGTGCAGCCAGGCGGTCTCCGGCTTGCCGGCCGCGGTCGTCCACCCGCGCACCGTCACCGGAATCAGCGTGCCGCCCTCCTCCAGGTCGCGCACCGCGACTCGCGCATCGGCGGTCTTCAGGCGGTGGTAGTCGGCGAGATCCGCGAGCGTCGCGACGCCGAGGGATCGCGCGGCACGCTCGACAAGCGCGCGCTGCGCCTCGGCCCGCGGTTCGGGATCCAGCGCCGCGGCCGGCAGCACCTGCTCGGCGAGCGCATATCGGCGCTGGAAGCCCTCGCGCCCCGCCGACACGACCTCTCCCCACGCGAACAGCATCTCCACGGCGCGCTTGGTGTCGCTCCAGTCCCACCACGGTCCGCGGCGCTCGCGCGGCCCCTTCTCCAGCTCGCGCACGAACTGCGGGCCATCGGCGGCGAGTGCCTCGCGCACGTGATCGACCGTGGGCGCGAGTGCCTCGGCGCGGCCGTCTCGCGCGTAGCGCTCGCGATACTCGCGCATGCGCCACCCGAAGAGCGGCCGATCGCGCACCGGAATGAAGGCGGCCTCGTGCGCCCAGTACTCGGTGAACTCGCCGCTGTTCCAGAGGTGCCGATCGAGGGCCGCAGCGTCGTAGACGCCGTGCCGGGAGAAGACCGGCAGGTAGTGGCTGCGAGCGAAAACGTTGACCGAGTCGATCTGCAGCACGTGCAGGTGCTCGAGCGCGGCATCGAAGGGTCGGCGCGTGCGCAGCCGGGGAGCGTTCGCGAACCCCTGCGCCGCTAGAGCGGACCGGCGCGCCTCGGCGGGGCTCAGGGACTGCGGCGCTGCGTTGGTCATGGCGACAACGCTACCGCCACTCGGGTGCGTTGCGCGGCTAGCGGTCGAGCCGGCGACGCCAGGTGAGCCGG
>JBKEBN010000125.1:0-26266 GCA_047973175.1 Leucobacter sp. | reverse complement strand
GCGGTGCGGCGACCTGAAATCTGGCTGCGTTGTCGTCGGAATCTTCACCACCAGTGAAGCCTTCCTCCTCCGCCTTGCCAGATTTCAGGTCACCGCATCCTCGTACCGCAGCCCCTATCCGTGCGATCAGTAACTCAGCGCTCCTGCGCGTGCACCTTCTGAGACTTGGTGATGATGTTGATCTGACCGGTCGTCACGTCCTCTTCCAGCGCTTCGAGGGTGCGCCCGCGCGTCTCCGGCACGAAACGGTAGATGAACAGGACGCCCAGCACGCCGACCGCTGCGAGCAGCCCAAAGGTTCCGCCGAGCGACCAGGCCAGCAGGCTCGGCATGATCAGGGCGAGCACGCCGTTCATGGTCCAGCCGAAGAACGCCGAGATGCCGAAGCCGAGACCGCGCATGTGCAGCGGGAAGATCTCGGCGAGCCATACCCACACCGCGATGTTCAGGAACGTCTGCATCGAGAGCACGAACAGCACCACGAGCACGAGCACGGCCCACATGCGAGCCGGATGCCCCTCGGGGAACACGTTGGTCGCGATGAGCACGAGCACGTGGCAGGTCGTCGTGAGCGACAGACCGATCATGAAGGTGGTGCGCCGATCCAAACGATCCATGTTGCGCAGCGCGATGATGCCGCCGATGACCGCGACCACGCCGAACGAGATGTTCGCGAGCACCGCCTGCTGCTCGGTCATGCCGGCCTGTTCGAGTACGCGGGTGCCGAAGTACATGATCGTGTTGATGCCCGTGAGCTGCTGGAACATGGCGAGGCCGGCACCGACCATCACAATGCGAATGAGCCACTTATTGCTGAAGAGTGCGCTCCAGCCGGTCTTGGCCTCGCTCTCCTCGGCCGCGATGACCTCGATCTGCTCGTACTCGGCCTTGGCCCGGCTCTTCGAGCGCACCGTCTCCAGCACCTTGAGAGCCTGCTCGTGGCGGCCCTTCTCGATGAGCCAGCGCGGCGATTCGGGCATGCGCAGCATGCCGAAGAACAGGAACACGGCCGGGATCGCGCAGACCGCGAACATGTAGCGCCAGACCGGCCCCTCGGTGCCGAACGACGTGGCGATGATCGCGTTGACCACGAAGGCCGCCAGCTGGCCCGACACGATCGCGAGCTCGTTGCGCCCAGTGATGGAGCCGCGGATCTCGTATGGCGCGAGCTCGGCGAGGTAGATAGGCACGACGCTCGATGCGCCGCCGACCGCGAGGCCGAGCACGATGCGGCCCGTCAGCATGACGCCGTAACCGGCGGCGTTGAACTCTCCGCCGCCGCCGGGCGCGAAGATGACGAGCATGACGCCGCCGAAGAACAGAATGGCGAGCACGATGATGGCCCGCCGCCGCCCGATGGCGTCTGACAGGTTGCCCGCGAGGAACGCGCCGACAGCTGCTGCGAAGCCGAGCGAGCCGATGACGAGCCCGAGCTGGATTAGGCTCAGGCCGAGATCCGCCGCCATGGGGCCCTCGGCACCGTTGGCTACGCCGGTGTCGTAGCCGAACAGCAGGCCGCCGAGGCAGGCGACGATTGAGATGAGGCCGAGCCGCTTGCGGTGCGGGCCCGACTTCTCGAGCGGGGGCAGCGAGGCTTCGAGTTCGCTCGCTTGGTGGTCGTGGGACATGGGACTCCTTTGTCTCGCGCACTGCGTCCCTGTGCGCGAGACCTCACCCCGCGAGCGCGCCAAATGGCGACACGCAACGTGAAGCTACGCGCAGTAGCGACTCATGCACAACGTGAACAATATGGAGACCCGACCCCGGCATTGCACCTCAGATCATAGCAATATTACGACCATATTATGAACTACTGATTTCGATCTCGCGAACGATCATCCCGCGGCATCGCAGATTCGGGATCCGCACACGCGAAAGCCCCGTCTCCGCAGCAGAGCGGAGACGGGGCTTTCAAACTCGCGGGCGACCGGACGGCGCGACTGCACCGGGCGGCCTCCCGCGAGCGGGTTACTTCTTGGCCTCGGGGAGGAAGATCGCGCCGGTGGTGACGTCTTCTTCCAGAGCCTCGAGCGTGCGGCCGCGAGTCTCGGGCACAAGCTTCCAGATGAACAGGAAGGAGATCACGTTCACGATCGCGAAGAGCACGAACAGGCCCATGCCCACAGCGCCCACGATCGCCGGAACGAACAGGGCAAGCACGCCGTTGGCGACCCACAGCACGAGCACGGAGACACCCATGCCGATGCCGCGCATGTGCAGCGGGAAGATCTCCGAGAGGTACACCCACGTCGCAAGGTTCAGGAACAGCTGGATCGAACCGATCATCACCACGATGAGCACGAGGAACACCCACGGACGGGCCGGGTTGCCCTCGGGGAACAGGAGCATCATTGCAATCGCGATCAGGATGTGCGAGAGCGCGGTCATGCCGTAGCCCCAGAGGAAGTTGGTGCGACGACCGATGCGGTCCATCAGGGTCAGTGCGATGGCACCGCCGATTACCGCGATCACGCCGGGGGCGATGTTCACCCAGCCGAGCATATCCTCGCTGAAGCCGGACTCGGCGAGCATGCGCTGGCCGTAGTACATGATGGCGTTGACGCCGGTGAACTGCTGCGCGATACCGAGGCAGCTCGCGATGATCAGGATGATGAGCAGGTTCTTGTTCTTGAGAACGGCACCGAAACCGAGCCTGGCGTTCTCCTGCTCGTGCTCCTCAGCGACGACTCGCTCGACCTCGGCCATTTCGGCCTCGGCGCGCTCCGGGGAGCGCACGGTCATCAGCACGGCGCGCGCGTCATCGTAGCGGCCCTTCTCGATGAGCCAGCGCGGCGACTCGGGCATGCGCAGCATGCCGAAGAACAGGAAGATCGCGGGAATGGCGCAGATCGAGAACATCACGCGCCACAGACCCGGCGTATCGAGGCCCATGATGGCCGCAATAATAGCGTTCACGACGAACGCGGCGAGCTGGCCAACGACGATCATGAACTCGTTGCGGCCCGAGAGCGAGCCGCGAATCTCGTACGGTGCGAGTTCGGCGAGGTAGACCGGCACAACCGCTGACGCGCCACCGACCGCGATACCGAGACAGATACGCCCCGCAATGAGCATCGAGTAGCCGAACGTGGTATGCGTGCCGTACTCAGGCCCACCAGGAGAAGTGATCACCAAGAGAGTGCCGCAGAAGAACAGCACCGCCAGCAGGATGATGGTGGGACGGCGGCCGACCTTGTCGGAGATCTGACCGCAGATCAGGGCGCCGAGGGCTGCGGCAAAGATGAGCGCGCTGATGACGACACCGATCTGAATGTCGCTGAAGCCCATCTCGTGCTCAAGCGGACGCTCAGCACCGTTGGCCACGCCGGTGTCATAGCCGAAGAGCAGGCCGCCGAAGGTAGCGACGAGGGCTACAAGGCCCAGACGCTTCCTGTGCGGCCCGTCTGTGAGCGGGGGTAATTTGGTTTCACTGGCTGATGCACCGTGTGACATCATCGACTCCTTCGTCTTACATGCTTGCCACGTGTTTTTAACAACCTGGAATCCCACTTCCAGCGCAGCACCCCGAAGCATATCAATGTCCTAACATAACCACAAACAATTGATTTCGATAGTGTGAACACATGGTTATGGCAGCGCTCGATTTCTCCCCCGTCGCGTGGGCGTTTCTCGCCGTCGCGGCGGCGCTCGTCGGGGTCTCCAAAACTGCCCTTCCGGGCATCAATACGCTCTCGATCGCCATCTTCGCGGCCCTTCTTCCGGCGAAGTCCTCGACAGGTGCGCTCCTGCTGCTGCTCATCGTCGGCGACGTGTTCGCGCTGCTCAGCTACCGTCGTCACGCCGACTGGCACACACTGCTCAGGCTCATCCCGGCGGTGGTGGTCGGCCTGGCACTCGGAGCACTGTTCCTCGCACTCGCCGACGACGGCGGGGTGCGCCGCGTAATCGGCGTGATCCTGCTGCTCATCATCGCCTTCACCCTCTGGCAGCGGTGGCGCGCGGCATCTCGCGCGGGCTCGGGATCCAGATCGGGATCGGAGGCCGGATCCGGAACCGGAGCCGGATCCCGAACCGACTCAGAGACCTCAGAGACCTCAGAGAAGCCCGGGCGTCGATCCGGCACCCTCGCGCGCATCGGCTACGGCTCGCTCGGCGGCTTCACTACGATGGTGGCGAACGCCGGCGGCCCCGTCATGTCGATGTACTTCCTCTCCGCGCATTTTCCGGTGAAGGCCTTTCTCGGCACCGCCGCCTGGTTCTTCGCGGTGATCAACCTCGCCAAGGTGCCGATTTCGGTGGGCCTCGGGCTCATCACCCCGAGCACACTGCTGCTCGACCTGCTGCTCGTGCCCGGCGTGATCGTGGGGGCGATCGTGGGGCGCTGGATCGCCCTGCGCATCGACCAGCGCACCTTCGAGTGGGCCGTCGTGGTGTGCACGATCCTCGGCGCGGTCTACCTCCTGCTCTGACAGCGGTCGGCGGTCGGGCGAGGTATGACGGGGATTTCGAGGTACGAGGGGCTCTCAGCGCCCCAGCTGATGATTGCACGACCCGACCGGCTGGGAACGTAGTGGGTGGGGAAATGGCCGAAGAGCGGATTGCGGGGTTCGAGGTATCGGCCCGCGATCATCAGGCGCAGTGTCTCTCCCGCTCGGAAGAGCGTCGCTGAGGGGCTCAGCGGAATGAGCACCTCGACGGGTTCGCCGTCGCGCAGTGGCTGCAGGGTGTGGAAGGTGTGCTCGGGCTCGTGCGGCGCGCTCACGTGCGGGTCGAGTTCGCGCAGTGCGAGCCGCAGTCTCCCTTGGGCGACGCGATCTCGACCGTATCCATATGACCCTTCGAACGGCACGGCGGTACCGGAGGCACGTTTCTCGACGCCGACGAAGAGGCGCGGGTCGCTCGCACCGACCGTCGCCACCTGCAGCCGCAGCAGCATGGGCCCGGTTAATTCGCTGTCCTCGTGAAACCGGTGATCGAATGCGACGGCACTGCGGCGGAGGCCTATGGTGACCGATCCGCTGCCGGGGGCATCCGTGGAGAGGAGTCCATCGCTCTGCACGTGCAGTCTCTGCCACTGAGTGCGGGCGAGGGGCCACTCCTGCTCGTCGCGCACCTCGACGACGTGGTCGCGGCGGTCTCTGATCTCCAATCGCAGCGGCGGCAGCGGCTGCGATTCCCGGCCGCGCAGGTGTCGGTCGAAGAACGCCAACTGATGTTCCCTCGCCTCCTCACCGTAGAACGTCGCCCATTTCGGCCCGCGATGGGCATAGGCGTGACGATGCTCGGACGCGACGCGCTGAAATGCGCGCATCGAGCCTACGCTGTGCAGGTTCGCATCCGAGAAGCTCGTGCACTCCAGAATGGGAATCGTGATGCGGGAGAGATCCGGAGTCAGTGCCTGCCACCAGTCGTCACGTAAGGGATGCCGCCGCCGTTCACGGGCGATGTTCGTGTTCAGTCGTGCGACCCGTGAGCTGAGGAACAGCCAGACGCGCGCGAAGCCGTCTTCGACGATGCCCCCCGGTGTGAAGAAGTCGCGGTACGCATCGGTGAATCCCTCCCACGGGCAGATCGCCTTCAGCGCGGGGGGCTGGAGGGCTGCGACCTTGTACTGCGAAATCGCCAGGTACGACACGCCCAGCATCCCGACCCGGCCATTCGACCACGGCTGTGCCGCCGCCCACGCGATGACCTCAGCGATATCGCCTGCCTCCTGGTCTGAGAACAGATCTCCTCGCCCCTCGGAATGGCCACCGCCACGGGTGTCAAGATTGATGACGGCATACCCCTGCTGCGCCCACCAGACCGGATCAGGTGCCTCCCAGCTGGTTTGATCCGAGATGCGCAGCGGCTCCGGCTGATTCATGATTCGGAACTGCGGGTTCGGCTTCCAACCCCAGCGCGCGCGCCGGGCAGTCACGTCCTTGCCGTACGGATGCGCTGAGAGCAGCACGGGAAGCCTCTCGGTTGCCTCCGACGGGCGAAAGAGATTCAATCGCAGACGGACGCCGTCGCGCATGCGCACAGCGATGTCCTCGTCCTTCTGGACGTCATCGGACATCGCGTACACCGTGACGGGCGGGTGCAGGGCTGCTGACAGTCGTCGCCGTGCGTACGTCGCTCGACCCGGGCGACGCCACGGAGTGTCCGAAGTCACGGCCTTCTCCTTTTCATGGTTTTGAACGCCATTCACAAGCATTAGATCAACATTCTAAAGCTTGCGGTAGCATGATGTCCATGCCCACTGAAAGATCGAACGGTGGCGAGCCCAGCCGTCAGAAACGTGTCGGCGAGGCACTTCGCCGTGAGACACGCCTGCGGATACTCGAGGCTGCCGAGCACGAGTTTCGTGTCGGCGGCTACGCGGGAACGACTGTGGCGCAGCTGGCCGCGGCCGCAGGCGTCTCGGTGCAGACCCTCTACCTCGCCTGGGGTAATAAGCGTCAACTACTGCGTGGATACATGGAGCACGCACTTGCCGGAGCTGCAGCGTCTCCGGAGAGTGCCGGTGAAGGGTTCGACGGCCTCACCCCGCGACAACGGCTTCTACGCCTGGCAGATCTTGTCGCCGAGGTGGCAGAGCGTGCGGCACTCGGGTGGGCTCTCTACCGAGATGCGGCCGCCGTCGATGCCGAAATCGCTGCCGATTGGGACGAACTACAGCACCTCCGGCACCGACTCTTCACGCGCATCCTCACCGATCTTCCCGCGGACGCACTTCGTGAGGGACTCACTCACTCGACCGCGGTCGACACAGCCTGGGCGATCGCCAGCCCTGACGCATACGACCTTCTCGTTCGACGTCGCGGTTACAACCTCGAAGAATTCCGAAACTGGATGAGAAACACGCTGACTTCCGCGCTCCTCGCATAAAGAGTGGTCGGGCGCAGCGCGCATCTCCCCCAGGTGGTTGAGCAGAGCGCACAGCGCGGCGTCGAAACTTTCTAGGTGATTGAGCGAAGCGCAGCGGAGTCGAAATCACACATCCTCGAAACCTCTCTCGAAAGCCTTCCTCGAAAGCTCAACCGCACTGGTTTCGACTCCGGCCTCCGGCCTGCGCTCAACCAGCTAACTGATCGCCCGGGTGGCCGATCCCGCAAGATCACAGATATATTTGATAGCACATATCAGCAGGCTGAGATGCCTGAGACTCTTGGAGGTATACGTGACCGCAGCCGACCCCTCGACCCAGACGCCTCCCCTTGCTCGAGCCGCAGCTGATACCCCGACCTCGCTGTGGAACGACTCCGCCGATCCCAACGAGCTCAAGACCTCCATCTCCTTCGGTGCCGTGGGCGCGACCTGCAACCCGGTGATCGCCTTCACCGCGATCAACAAGTACCCCGAGGTCTGGGGCCCGCGCCTTCGGGAGCTCGCCGATGAGCATCCCACCTGGAGCGAGTCCGAGCTCGGCTGGGAAGCGGTGCGCGAGCTCTCGATCGAGGCGGCGAAGCTCCTCTTCCCGATCTTCGAAGAGACCGGCGGCCGCAACGGGCGGCTCTCGATCCAGACCGACCCGCGCCTCTACCGCGACACCGAGGCGCTCGTGGAGCAGGCGGTCGAGTTCTCGCAGCTCGCCCCGAACATCATCGTGAAGATCCCGGCGACCGCCACCGGCATCGCCGCGATGGAGGAGGCGGCCTACCGCGGCGTCAGCATCAACGCGACCTGCAGCTTCACCGTGCCGCAGGCCCTCGCCGTGGGCGAGGCCCTTGAGCGGGCTCTGGATCGCCGCGCGGCCGACGGCCTGCCCGAGCAGGAGTTCGGCCACGTCGTCACCATCATGGGCGGTCGCCTCGACGACTGGCTGAAGAAGTGGGCCGACAAGAACCGCATCCTCACCGCGCCCGGCGTGCTCGACTGGGCCGGCGTCGCAGCGCTCAAGCGCGCGCACGCGATCTTCACCGAGCGCGGCTACCGCAGCCGGGTGCTCTCGGCCGCGTTCCGCAACTACCTGCAGTGGTCCGAGCTGGTCGGCGGCGACCTCGTCGTCTCCCCGCCCTTCGACTGGCAGGCGCGCATCAACGAGAACGGCATCCCCGCCGAGAACCGCATCGACGTGCCGGTCGACCCGGCGATCATCGAGCAGCTGATGCAGCTCAGCGAGTTCCGCCGCGCCTACGAGCCCGACGGCATGAGCATCGACGAGTTCCTCGACTTCGGAGCCTCGCGCAACACCCTGCGCCAGTTCCTCGACGCCGACGCGAAGCTCGACGCGCTGGTGCGCGACGCGATCCTGCCGGGGGCGTAGGGGCGGGACGGGTTCCGATCCCTCGCCCCGCTCCCCTGCCCCACCCCTCCCGCGCCCACGTCCGCGTCCAGAAGACGCGAATGGCTGATATCCCTCCGAATATCAGCCATTCGCGTCTTCCCGGTGCCCCCGCACCGCAGCACCCCGTGACAGGACCGATGAGTGAGCCGAGCAACGGCGCATGTACACGGCAGCGAAGGCCGCCACACTGCAGAATGCACTACGCCGCGCACTCAAACGCTCGCGCGGTGATCCCTCCGAGCCGCACAGCCCGATCCCGAATCGCCCGCGCCTCAGAACTCCTCGTGCTCGTCGGGATCCTGCCCCCAGATGCGGCCCTGCTCGAGGCCCGAGATTCGCGCCAGCTCCGCATCGCTCAGCTCAAAACCGCCGATTTCGAGGTTCTGTCGCTGCCGGTCGGGGTTCGTGGACATCGGGATCGGCACGGACCCGAGCTGGGTGTGCCACCTGAGCACCGCCTGCGCCGGCGACACCTCGTGCGCGGCCGCGATCTCCCGAATCGTGTCGCTTTCGAGCACTCCCGTGCCGCGGCCCAGAGGGCTCCAGCTCTCGGTGACGATCCCGAGTCGCGCGTGCGCGGCCCGCAGTTCGGCCTGCGGAAACAGCGGGTGCATCTCGATCTGGTTCACCGCGGGTGTCACGCCCGTGGCGTCGATGAGGCGGGTCAGGTGCTCCTCGGTGAAGTTCGAGACGCCGATGGATCCCACCAGTCCCTCGCGCTGCAGTTCCACGAGCGCTTTCCAAGTGTCGACGTATTTGCCCTGACGCGGCAGCGGCCAGTGGATGAGGTAGAGGTCGATGCGGTCGAGCCCGAGATTGTGCAGCGACTCCTGCACCGCGACCCACGCGCTGTCGTAGCCGTGAAACCGGCCAGGCAGTTTCGAGGTCACCACGATCTCACCGCGGTCGAGTCCCGAGCGGCGGATCCCCTCACCCACTCCTGCCTCGTTCTCGTACCGAAGCGCCGTGTCGATCAGGCGGTATCCGATCCCGATGCCGCTCGCAACGACGGCGGCCGCGTCATCGCCCTTGTTGGGATAGGTGCCGAGACCGACGGCCGGCAGCAGCTGACCGTCGTTGAGCTTGATGTCTGGAAGCCGGTTCATGAGTCCTCCGAGGTGCTCGCGATGTGTTCCTGCCGAGTGTAGTGCGCTCCCGCACGGCGACACCACGCCCCTCAGTACCCCGTGATCTCGAAGGGCGGTCGCGGCGTGCCGACCGAGGCGGTGGTGCCGCCGTCGACCGGCAGAATGACGCCGGTGAGATAGGAGGCATCCGGGCTCGCGAGAAACAGCGCCGCCCGCGCCACGTCCTCCGGCAGCGCGGCCCGATCGAGCGCGAGCCGCTCGCGCAGCGTGTTCCAGAACACCGGGTCCCGCAGCCGCTTCACGGTGAGCGCGGTCTCGGTGAAGGCGGGCGCGATCGCGTTGACGCGCACCCCGTCGCGGCCGAGATCCAGAGCCATAGACTGCACCAGCGCATTCACCGCGCCCTTCGTCGCGTTGTACCCGGCCTGGTTCCAGTCGCCGCCGAAACCCGCCACGGACGAGATCGCGATGAGGTTGCCGCGGGTCTCGCGCAGCTGCGGCACGACCGCGCGCGACAGCCGGATCAGGCCGTCGACGTTGATCGAGCGCATGCGTTCCCAGGTCTCGTCGTCGAGCGACTCCACAGAGCCCGGCAGTGAGGTGCCCGCGTTCGCGATCACGACGTCGATGCGGCCCCGCTCGGCGAGCAGCCGATCCACCACCGCCGCGATGTCACCCGCGTCGCTCATGTCCCCGGTCAGCACGGTCACCCGCTCGGCGGGAAAACCGGCGACCGTTTCTTCGAGCGGGGCGAGGCGACGGCCGCACACCGCGACCGTCGCTCCCTGCTCGAGAAAGGCGCGGGCAATGGATCGGCCGATGCCCGATCCCGCACCGGTGACCAGCACCACCTGCCCCTCGTAGGGGTACCGCGCCCACGCGACCACGCTCACGCCCCCGCGATCAGTTCCTTGAGCTTCGCGAGCTGGTACTTCGAGCTCTCGTCGGCGTTCTCGTCTTCGGCGAAGACGTTCGACACGATGAGCGCGTCTTCACGGTCGAGAAAGCCGGTCTGCTTCAGCGTGCCGAAGAGCTCGGCCCAGTCGACGTCGCCGTCGCCGATGTTGAGGTGCTGGTGCACGCGCACGGCGTTGCCGGGCGGGTTGGTGATGTAGCGCAGCCCGTTCGAGCGGGTGTGGTCAAAGGTGTCGGCCGTGTAGACGGCGCCCAGCCGGTCGCCGATCTCGGGTAGCAGCGTGGTCGCCCGGTCGCCGTAGTGGAAGGTGTGCGAGCCCACGTACACGAAGCCGACGCGGTCGGTGTTCAGCCCGCGGATGATGCGCCAGCCCTCGAGGCCGTCCTCGACGAAGTCGTCGGGGTGCGGGTCGATGTTCATCGTGACGCCCTCGCGCTCGAGCACCGGAATCAGCTTCTCCATCGCGTCGTAGAAGCAGTTCTCCGACTCCTCCTCGCGCTCGGGGCGACCCGAGAACTCGGTGTTGAGGATCGGGGCCTCGAGCTCAGCGGCGATCTCGATGTAGCGCGTGGTGTTGCGCACGGCCCACTCCACCTGCCGCGGCTCGGGGCCGCCGAAGCGCTGCACCGGCAGCACCGATGTGATGGTCACCCCGGCGTCTTTCGCCCGCTTCTTGAGCTTCGCGATCATGTCGCTGTCGACCTTCGGGTAGTGGAAGTGTCGCCCGAAGTCAGGGTTGGGGGTGAGCTGCAGGTACTCGTAGCCGAGGCTCGCGACCTTGTCGGGAAAATCGAGCAGGTGCACGGTGCCGTTGTAGGGGGTGGGGTCGAGTGCGATGCGAACCATGTGGAACTCCTTGTGTTACTGGTCATCCTGCGCGCGAGTCGCAGGATCTCGAGGTTGATTCTGCGACTTCGCGCAGAATGACGGAGGCCGGCAGAATGCGGGACCGGTTACGCGTAGAACGCGGGCCGCTCGGGTGCCTCGACGGGCACGGTGCCGCCCTCGTGCAGGGCCTTGACACCGGCCTCGCACGAGAGCGCGACGAGGTAGCCGTCCCAGGCGTTGGGGCCGTCGACCAGGTCGCCGCGGCGCACGGCGTCGACCCAGCGCTGGATCTGCGAGTCGTAGGCAGCCGCGAAGCGCGTCGTGAAGCTCTCGTGATCCTTCACGCGGAAGCAGCCGGCATCCCACCGCTGCAGGCCGGCGGGCTGGCCGATGCGGGCGACGCCCCTCTCGAACACGGCCTCGGTGGCGACCTGGTAGCCGAACTGCACGCTCACGTTCATCTCGACGTCGACGAGCACGCCGTTCTCGAGCTCCATGATCACGAGAATCGGCTCGCGCAGGTGGTCGGGCGAGAGCGAATTGCGGCGCGGGTGCTTCACCTCGACGCTCACGACGCGGGATCCGGCAAGCCACGGCACCACGTCGAACTCGTGCACCACCGAGTCGGTGATGAGCATGTTCTGGGTGTAGCTGTCGGGCACGGAGGGGTTGCGGTGCAGCGCGCGCACCATGAGCAGCTCGCCGCTCTCCCCCGACTCGACCAGTTCGCGCAGCGCCTGGTACTCGGCGTCGAAGCGGCGCATGAAGCCGAGCTGAATGTGCGGACGGTCGAGCTGCTGCTCGATCTCAAGAATGCCGAGCGAGCTCGCGGAGTCCTGGGTGAGGGGCTTCTCGCACAGGATCGGCAGCTTCGCGTCGAGCGCGGGCTTCAGCACCGGCGCGTGGAACTGGCCGGGGGTGGCCACGAGCACGGCGTCCATCGCGTCTGCGGCGATCGCCTCTTCGATGCTGGTGAAGGCGGCGGATCCCGGCGCGTTCTCAGCAGCGGCAGCGGCACGGCCGGCATCGGGCTCGACGATGGCGGAGACGCGGGCCCCGACGATGCGATTCGTAATGCGCTTGATGTGGTCGGCACCCATCATGCCCGCGCCGACGACGGCTACGCGGAGATCTTCGGTCATTGCTTGTGTTCCAATCTGTGGTCCTGGGGTGTTCTCTCACCCTGCGGCTGTTCGGTTACTCTGTGTCGGCCTGTCTTCCTGCGACCGACCCGTCATCCTGCGCGCAGTCGCAGGATCTCTCCGGGTAGATTCTGCGACTCGCTGTGCTCACGCAGAATGACGTGGAGTGTCTAGCTGATTCTTGCCAGGTGCGTGCACCCGAAAATGTGCTCGCGCGTGCGCTTGGCGATGGGGAACGGGTAGTCGACGTCGCAGCCGTACATGTCCTGCTCGACGATCGCGAAGATCTCGGGATCGATCTTCGCGACCGCCTCGATGACCGGGCCGAGGTCGGGCACGCCGTTCGGCGGTTCGACCATGATCCCCTCGGCGACCGCGTCGACGAACGACATGTCGTTCTTCAGCACGTCCCAGATCAGTTCGGGATCGACCTGCTTGAGGTGCAGGTAGCCGATGCGCTCGGGTCGCTCCTCGATGAGCTTGACGTTGTCGCCGCCGTAGTAGGCGAAGTGACCGGTGTCGAGGCAGAGGTTCGTGTAGCGGGGGTCGGTCTCGTCGAGAAAGCGCAGCACCTCGCGAGTGGTGCCGACGTGGCTGTCAGCGTGCGAGTGGAACTGCTGCTTCATGCCGAACTCTTCGAGCAGGGCCTTGCCCAGGCGATCCTGCCCCGTGGCCAGCTTCTGCCACTGCTCGTTCGTGAGCGTGCGCGGCTCGACGGTCTGGCCGTCGACGTGGCTGCGCCACATGTCCGGGATCACGACGAGGTGCTCGGCCCCGAGCTTCGACGCGAGCCCGGCCACCGCGAGCGCCTGATCCCACGCGCGCTGCCACTGCTCGTCGCCCTTGTGGAAACCGGTGAACACGGTGCCGGCCGATAGCTTGAGGCCGCGCTTGCCGAGTTCGTCTTCCAGCTGGTGCGGGTCGGTGGGGAGGTAGCCGTACGGCCCGAGTTCGATCCACTCGTAGCCGGAGGCTACGACCTCGTCGAGAAACCTCTCCCAGGGCACCTGCCCGGGATCTTCGGGGTGCCAGACCCCCCACGAATCCGGCGCGGTGCCGATGCGGAGACCGGGATTCTCAGTTGCGTCGTTGCTCATTCCAGCGCTTCCTCACGAGTACATGGTGACCCTTCAACTCTAACCGCTGCGCGCCGTTTGATAGGACAAAAGCCGAGGTGATTTTCGGTGTCCTCACGGTGTTTTCTGACCCCTCGTCCGCCAGACCTTCCGCTCCGCTCGGCGTCGCCCCGGTTGCACCCCGGTCGCACACCGATAGAGCGATGTCACCGGAGCAGGCCTCCCCACCACGGCGAGCCCCGCGAAACAAAATATTTTGTTTGATTTTGTTTCGTTTTGCTAGACTCGCCACCATGCCCCTCCGCAGCCCGTCACCAGACATCACCGCGCTCCGAAGAGAGCTGCTCTCGCGCGACAGTGAGCGGTTCATCCAGGTCTTCGCGGCAACCGCGCTCGACGACTCCCGCTACCTTCACTGGGATGCGGTTTCCCGGAGAACCCCTCCGGGAGATCTGACCACCGAGGAGTGGTGGATCGCGCTCAAGTCCAATCGAGCAGCCCAGATGCGCTGGCTCCCGCTCAGGGACAAAGAGGGCAATCCGTTCGGAGTGAACCTCACCGACGAGGTGCTCCAACTCTCCGAGGAGATCGCACGCCGTGCCGGAGGCGTCGTGGGGAGCGGAAAGAACGAGCTCAACCGCGGAAGCACCGATACCTACCTCGTCCGCTCGCTCCTGGAAGAGTCAATCCGTTCGAGCCAGCTCGAGGGCGCATCGACCACGCGGCGCGTCGCCGTAGAGATGATCGACAGCGGCCGGGTGCCTCGGGATATCTCAGAGACGATGATCTTCAACAACTACGTTGCGATGCAAGACGCGAAGAACGCCGCCGATGAACCGCTCACCCCGGAGTTCGTGCTCGATCTGCACCGCACCCTCACCGAGGGCACACTGGAGAACCCATCGAATGCGGGTCGTCTGCAAACTCCTGACGACGACCGCGTGCGCGTCTGGGCCGACAACACCCGCGTACACGTCCCGCCACCGGCCCAAGAGCTCCCTGCTCGCCTGCAAGAGCTGACCGCGTTCGCCAACGGTACGCCGGATAGCTCTCCGTACCTTCCACCCGTAGTTCGCGCCATCATCACGCATTTCATGTTCGGCTATGATCACTACTTCGAGGATGGGAACGGCAGAACAGCCCGCACAGCGTTCTACTGGTCCATGTTGCACAACGGGTATTGGCTCGCCGAGTTCGCGACCATCTCCGGTATTCTCCGCAACGCACCGGGCAAATACGGGGATGCCTACCAGCACTCGGAGGATGACGACGGCGACCTCACCTATTTCGTGCTGCATCAGTTGCGCGTATTCAAACGCGCGCTGGATCGGCTGGATGACTACATCGTGACGAAGCGGGCGGAGAATGCCCGGCTTCAGCAGGCCCTGACCGGTGCGGCCGGACAGCTCAACTTCCGACAGGAGGAGATCATCGAGTCGCTTGCGAACCAGGAGTACACCTCGGTATCGGCGGTCACCGTAAGCAATCGATTCCACGTGTCGGAGCAGACGGGACGCAACGATCTTCGACACCTCGAGCGGCTTGGGCTGCTCTTTCGCCTTCCAAAGTCACGGCCTGCAGTGTGGATCGCAGCCGGCGACCTCGCCGCGCAACTCGATGATCTCGGCCGACGCTGAACTCCCTGTCGACTCCCCTCGAGCAAACGCCTCTCAACGCACCGTCCCACGAGCGAAACAAAATTTTTGATCTTATTTTGTTTTATTTTGTTTCGCGCGGGCCGGATTGCCCGGTTGCCCGGGCCGCGCGCGGCGAGGGGCTCCCGTCGGCGCTCCCCACAGCGCTGACGAAAGCCCCTCGGTTCGGGATCGGCCGCAGCCGATCGGGATCGGGCCAGATCTACCCGAGGAGCGGCCTCTGCTCGGCGACCTGCTGCTCGTACTCGGCGCGGGCGCGCTGGGTCGACTCGAGCGTCGACACCTGCGGCACCGGCACGTCCCACCAGCCGGCACCGTCGGGCGCGTAGATGAGCGGGTCGCTGTGCATGTGGATGAAGGTCGCGCGGTCAGACGCCTTCGCCGTGGCGATCGCCGCCTGCAGGTCGTCGATCGCGGAAGCGCCGGGATCGACCTCGATGACGTCGATGCCGTAGCTGCGCGCGTTCATCGCGAGGTCGACGGGCAGGATCTCGTTGCCCTGGAAGTTCATCGCCTCGCTGTCGTACTGGCGGTACCAGGTGCCGAAGCGCTCGGAGCCGACGGTCTCGGAGAGGTGGCCGATCGAGGCGTAGCCGTGATTCTGCAGCAGGATCACGATGATCTTGATACCCTCGGCGACCGCGGTGACGAGTTCGGTGTTGAGCATCAGGTAGGAGCCGTCGCCGACCATGATGATCACGTCGCGGTCGTCGCCGTCGGCCAGCAGGCCGCGCTTCGCGCCCAGGCCGCCGGCGATCTCGTAGCCCATGCACGAGTCGGCGTATTCGACGTGGTAGCCGAGCGGATCGCGCACGCGCCACAGCTTGTGCAGGTCGCCGGGCAGCGACCCAGCGGCCTGCACGATGACGTCTTCTGGAGCCGAGGCCTGCTGCACCGCGCCGATGATCTCGGGCTGGCCGGGCAGTTCGAGGCCCGAGCGCTCGAAGGACTCGTCGACCGTCGCGTCCCACTCGGCCTTCTCGCGCGCGATGCGGGCGGCGTAGTCGGCGTCGACGCGCAGGTCTGCCAGTTCTGCGAGCAGTTCGAGCAGCGTCTCACGCGCGTCGGCGACAACCGGAAGCTGCGTGCCGTGCTTGTAGGCGTCGAAAGCGGCGACGTTGATGTTGACGAAGCGCACGTCGGGGTTCTGGAACGCGGTGCGCGAGGCGGTGGTGAAGTCGCTGTAGCGGGTGCCGATGCCGATGATGAGGTCGGCCTCGGCCGCGATGTGATTGGCCGCGAGGGTGCCGGTCGCGCCGATGCCGCCGAGGTTCTGCGGGTGATCCCAGTCGAGCACGCCGCCGCCGGCCTGCGAGGTGCCGACCGGGATGCCGGTGGCCTCGACGAAGGCGCGCAGCTGGTCTTCGGCACCCGAGTAGAGCACGCCGCCGCCAGCAACGATGAGCGGGCGCTTCGCCGAGCGGATCGCGTCGAGCGCAGCGGCGAGCGCGTCGCGCTCGGGGCGGGGCCGGCGAATGCGCCACTCGCGCGGCTGCAAGAACTCCACCGGCACGTCCATGGCCTCGGCCTGCACGTCTTCGGGGAGCGCGATGGTGACCGCGCCGGTCTCGGCGGGGTCGGTGAGCACCCGCATCGCGCTCAGCGCGATCGAGAACAGCTGCTCGGGGCGCTGCACGCGGTCGAAGAACTTCGAGACCGGGCGGAACGCGTCGTTGACGGTGAGCCCGATGTCGTGCGGCTGCTCCAGCTGCTGCAGCACTGGATCGGGCGTGCGGGTGGCGAAGGTGTCGCTCGGCAGCAGCAGCGCGGGCAGACGGTTGGTCGTCGCGAGGGCGGCACCGGTCAGCAGGTTGGTGGCACCGGGACCCACCGACGCGGCCGAGGCGTAGGTGCCGCGACGACGGTGCATGCGCGCGTAGCCGACGGCCTGGTGCACCATGGCCTGCTCGTTGCGGGCCTGGTAGTAGGGCATGAGGTCGGGCTGCTCGACGTTGTACTGCTTCAGCGCCTGGCCGACACCGGCGACGTTGCCGTGGCCGAAGATGCCGAACATACCGGGAATCGTGCGCTCGCGAATCTCCTCGCCGTCCGCGGTGCGGTCGACGGTCCACTGGTTCGCCAGAAACTCTACGAGCGCCTGGCTGACGGTCATACGGCGAGTGGTCATCGGGATCTCCTTAGAGGTCGTCATCCTGCGCCAATTGTGTTCGTCATCCTGCGCGCAGTCGCAGGATCTCGGTTGTGGATTCTGCGATCCGCTTCGCGGCCGCAGAATGACAGTTGCGATCAGGCGGTGTAGGGCAGGCGGGAGTCGAACTCCTGCCCGTCCCAGGTCTCGCGCACCCAGCCGTGCGCGGGATCGTCGTTGATGAGCCAGCTGCGATCGGGATCGGGCCCGGCCATCACGTTGAGGTAGTACATGTCGTACCCGGGGGCCGCGACCGCGGGGCCGTGGTAGCCGTAGGGCACCAGTGCGACGTCGCCGGTCTTCACCTGCGAGTCGATCTCGATCTCACCGGCCGGCGAGGAGTAGGTGCTGAACATGCCGAAGGCGTGCTCCTCGCTGACGCCCTCGGGTGCGTTCTTGGTGGGAGCCACCTCGAAGTAGTAGATCTCTTCGAGCTCGGACTCGTGGCCGGGAATGTGCTCGTCGTGCTTGTGCGGCGGGTACGACGACCAGTTCTCGGCCGGCGTGATGACCTCGACGACGATGAAGCGCGCCGCGTCGAGCACCTCCTTGCGGCCGAAGTTGTGCACCTGACGGCTCGACGCACCGGCACCGCGCAGTTCGATGGGCACCTCGTCGGCCGACAGGTAGCGCGAGGGTCGCACGATGTCGGTGGGAGAGGTGGCGACGAGGAAGCGGCTCTCGCCCTCGGAGAGGGCGGTGACCGTGCCGGTCGTCGCGGCTGAGAGGTAGACCATGTCGGTGGGCCCGTCGAACACGGAATCGCGCCCGGCGAGTTCGACGGTGGTCGAGGTGGCTTCCCCACCCGGTTCGTTCTCGGTGTAGCTCACCGAGAACGAACCGGAGAGGGGGACGACCAGACGCTCGGTGCCGGTGCCCTCGAGGTCGAGCGAAGCACCGTGTTCGAGTCTGCCCACTCGAATGCCGGTGTGCTGCCACCCCGGGGTGCGTTCGTCGACCACGGACTCCCAGCCGCCCTCGGCGAGTTCGCCGCGACGGTGGAACCAGCGTTCGGCCTGCTGCGTCATTGTCGTCTGCCTTTCTGAAAATGCGAGCTTGCGGTGGTGGATCGGGGCTACGAGGGCGTCTGTGGTTTCGACTCCGCTTCGCTCCGCTCAACCACCTGGCGGGGCTTGTTCACCGCTACCACAGCGGAAGAGGTGCGCCCCTGGTGCCGGTGAACGGAGCGCCTACTGTTTCGCCCTCACTCAACCGCCTGGAGGGGGTGAGGCGGAACTCCGCCCCACCCTCGCAGCAGCGACTAGTCGTTCTGCGGGAAGCCGAGGTTGATGCCGCCGTGCTTGGCGGGATCGAGCCAGCGGCTGGTGACAGCCTTCTCACGGGTGAAGAAGTCGAAGCCGTGCACGCCGTAGGCCTTCGCGTCGCCGAACAGCGAGGCCTTCCAGCCGCCGAACGAGTGGTAGGCCACCGGCACCGGGATCGGCACGTTGATGCCGATCATGCCGACCTGGATCTCGTGCTGGAAGCGACGAGCCGCACCGCCATCGTTGGTGAAGATGGCCGTGCCGTTGCCGAAGGCACCCGAGTTGATGAGCGAAACGCCCTCTTCGAACGTCTGCACGCGCACGATTTCGAGCACCGGCCCGAAGATCTCCTCGGTGTAGGCGCGCGAGCTGGTCGGGATGTTGTCGATCAGCGTGGGGCCGACAAAGAAGCCGCTCTCGTGCCCGTCGACCTCGAAGTTGCGGCCGTCGACCACGATGGTGGCACCGTCTTGCTCAGCGATGTCGATGTAGCCGGTGACCTTGTCGCGGTGCACGTCGGTGATGAGCGGACCCATGTCGGGCTCGGGCGTCAGCGCGCCGTTGCCGATGCGCAGCTTCGCGATGCGCTCCTTGATCTTCTCGATCAGCTCGTCGGCGACCGGCTCGACCGCCAGCACCACGGAGATCGCCATGCAGCGCTCGCCCGCGGCACCGTAGCCCGCGTTGATGGCCTGGTCGGCGACGAGGTCGAGGTCGGCGTCGGGCAGCACCAGCATGTGGTTCTTCGCGCCGCCGAGCGCCTGCACGCGCTTGCCGTGCTTCGAGGCGGTCTCGTAGATGTACTGCGCGATGGGCGTCGAACCGACGAAGGAGATCGAGGCGACGTCGGGCGAGGTCAGCAGGCCGTCGACCGCGAGCTTGTCGCCGTTGAGCACGGTGAACACGCCGTCGGGCAGCCCCGCCTCCTTCCACAGCTCCGCCATCCACAGAGCCGCCGAGGGATCCTTCTCCGAGGGCTTCACGACCACGGCGTTGCCCGCGGCGATCGCGACGGGGAAGAACCACATCGGCACCATGGCGGGGAAGTTGAACGGCGAGATGATGCCGGCGACGCCGATCGGCTGCTTGATCGAGTACACGTCGATGCCCGTCGAGGCGTTCTCCGAGAACGCGCCCTTGATGAGGTGTGGGAACCCGGTCGCGAGCTCCACGACCTCCTGGCCGCGCAGAATCTCGCCCATCGCGTCGGAGAGCACCTTGCCGTGCTCGCGGGTGATGATCTCGGCGAGCTCGCCCTTGCGGGCGTTCAGCAGCTCGCGGAAGTTGAAGATGACCGTCTGGCGCTTGGCCATGGACATCTGGCTCCACACATCGAAGCCGCTCTTCGCCGAAGCGATGGCCTCGGCGATCTCGGCCTCGTCGGCGAGCGCGACCTGCGCCACGAGCTCGCCGGTGGCGGGGTTGTAGACCGGGGCGGTGCGACCGCTCGTCGATTCGCGACGCGCGCCGTTGATCCAGTGCGGGATCACGGGAAGTTCGGTGGTCATGTGTGCTCCTTCGGTGGTGAAGAGATGTGCTGAGAAAGTGTGCCCGAAACCATTCTGGGGGGAACCACTGACATTCACGAGTGGTCGGCCCAGCGTTCCGTGTTTTCGATGCCGCAACCGGCCCGGGGTCACCGCCCGGTCGCCGCATCCGCCGCGGTGGATCAGCCTGTGGGCAGATCCCGGTGCACGAGGCGGGCGGCCGTGTCGACGGCTCCGGCCACGTCGTCGTCGTGGGGGTAGAGCAGGGTGCGTCCGACCGTGAGGCCGCGCACGCCGGGCAGCGCGAGCGCGGCCTCCCACGAGGCGTACGTCGCATCGGGATCGCCGCCGTTGTCGCCGCCGAGCAGCAGCGTCGGCATGGTGGTCGCCTCCATGACGCGCTCCATCTCGGGTACGACCGGCAGCTTCATCCAGGTGTAGGCGCTGGAGTTGCCGAGGCCGGAAGCGATCGCGGTCGAGAGGATGACCGGGTCGGCCGTGAGGTCGTTGACCACCTTGCCGTTGACGCGGCTGCTCATGAAGGGTTCGAGCATGATGGGCAGCGCAGCGGCAGCGGCCGCGTCGACCGCGCGGGACGTGGCCTCGAGCGTGGCGACGGTGCCGGGATCATTCAGGTCGACCCGCACCAGAGTCTTGGCGAAGTCGATGCCCTGCTGCTTCATGGCCGCGATGTCGTAGGCGGTGTAGCGGTCGTCCATCTCGAACGAGGCACCCCGCAGACCGCCGCGGTTCATCGACCCGACCACGATCTTGTCGTCGAGCAGGCCGAGCGCTGCCAGGTCGTCGATGATGTCGGGCGTGCCGAGCACCCCGTCCACGCCCGGTCGGTCCAGCGCGATCGCGAGCCGGTCGAGCAGGTCGTAGCGATCCGCCATCGCCACCGGGTCACCGCCGACACCGAGCGCCCCGCGCGCGGGATGGTCTGCCGCGACGATGAACACGCGGCCGTCGTCGCGCAGCAGCGGGCGTCGTCGACGCGACGCGTACACGGCGCCGAGGTGGTCGGGTTGCGCGGCACGCAGGTGACGGAGGCGGGCGAACTCGCTCTCGGCGATCATCGTCGTCATCTCAACGCACCCCGTCCAGGATCTCAGTCACTTCTGTCGTGGTCGGCATGGCGGTGGAGCATTCTCGGCGCGACGCGACGACGGCTCCGGCGATGTTGGCGAAGCGGAGGATGCGCTCCAGGTCCCAGCCGGCGAGGAGCCCGTGACACAGCGCGCCGCCGAACGCGTCACCGGCGCCGAGTCCGTTGACGACCGCGACGGGGTGCGGCGGAACCTCGACGCACTCGGACCGCGTCTTGGCGAGCACCCCCTTGGGTCCCTGCTTGACGATCGCCAGTTCCACACCGCGGTCCAGCAGCGCATCGGCGGCCCGGAGCGGTTCGGTCTCGCCGACGGCCACCGCGCACTCTTCGCGATTGCCCACGGCGACGGTCGCGTAGCCCAGGGCGGCGCTGATCTGCTCGTGCGCGTCAGCGGCACGGTCCCAGAACATGGGGCGATAGTCGAGGTCGAAGATCGTCGTACCGTTCTCGCGGGCACGGAGGGCGACCCGGTGCGCGTGACGGCTGGGTTCCTCGCTCAGGCCGGTCGCGGTGAACCACAGCACACGCGCGGCCCGGATCGCGTCCAAGGGCAGTTCCGCGGCGGCGACGGTCATATCCGGCGCTTTCGGCTGCCGGTAGAAGTAGAGCGGGAAGTCGTCGGGCGGGAAGATCTCGCAGAACGTGATGGGTGTCTTCAGATCGTCGGCACGGCGGACGTGCCCGGCGTCGACGCCCAAGCGCTCGAGTTCGCACAGCAGGTAGTCGCCGAACGGGTCGTTCCCGACTCCGGAGATGAGTCCGGCGCGGCGCCCGTGTCGCGCGGCGGCGACGGTGACGTTGGCGGCGCTGCCGCCGAGGTACTTGCCGAACGTGTCGACGTCGGCCAGGCCGACGCCGTCTTGCAGCGGGTAGAGGTCGACGCCGAGGCGTCCGATCGCGAGGAGGTCGTGGGGGGAGGATGCGGTGGTCATGTGTCAGTCATGAGGTCGTTGTCGGAAGGAAGGTCGTTGTCGGGAAGGAAGGTCGGGTCGAGTGCGCGCAGACCGCGGACGCCACCGCCCAGAAGCCCCGACCGGTGGCCGAGCGCGGCACGGACCGCCGGTGGCGCACCCGGGCGTCGCGACACGCGGGTGCGGTACTGCGTGAAGGCCGCGGACACCAGCGGTGTGTCGGCGGTGCCCCAGCCGCCGCCGAGGACGACGCGTTCGGGGTCGAGGAGGAAGACCGCGTCGGCGAGCGCGTCGCCGAGACGTACACCCGCGGCGGTGAGCATGCGCCGCACGCCCGGGTCGCCGGCGGCGGCGCGCGCCGCCAGTTCACGGCCGGTGAGCGACTGGCCGGTGGCTGCCTCATAGCGGGCCTGGATGCCGGCGCCCGAGACGTGGCTTTCGAGGGTGCCGTCGTCGGTGTGGAACTCGCCCAGGCCGATCCCCTCACCGCGGGCGCCGCGCCAGGGGTCCCCTCCCAGCACGAGAGCGGAGGAAAGTCCGGTGCCGAGCGAGACGTACAGCAGCGACGACACGCCGCGACCGGAACCCCATGCGGCCTCGCCCACCGCGCCCAGCCGCACGTCGGAGTCGATGACGATCCGGTCGGCGCACAGCCCGTGGGGCGCGAGCGCCGTCGCCAAGGCTGCCGCCGGCTGTGTCGCCCACGTGAGCACTTCGGTCGAGGTGAGGCGGCCGTCGGTGTCGACGTACTCGGGGAAGCCGACGGCGACCGCGTCGGGACGCGTCTGGACGACAGCGGCGACGGCGAGGTCCACCACTCGGGTGACGTCGTCCGCCTCGACGCGCGTGGGCACGTCGAGTTCGTGGGTCACCTCTCCGGCGGCGTCGACCAGCCCGAGGCGGGTCTTGGTGCCGCCGACATCGATCGACAGCACACCGCTCACGATGCACCCCCGTCGTAGGAGCGCCACAGCGTGGCCTGGAACTCGTAAGCGTCGTGGCGGTAGGTGACACGTCCCAGCAGCACAGGGGTGCCGGCGACGTCGAACGCCGTCTCTTCGCCGACCAGCACCGGGTCGCCCGCGGCGATGCCGAGCGCGACGGCGACGTCGGCGGGGGCGGCGTCGGCGCGGATGGCGTAGTCGGTGCGCACGACGCGCACGTCGAAGCGCGACTCCAGGACCGCGTACAGCGAAGCGTCATCGAGCGGGATCGTGACGATGCCGGGGTAGCGCGCGGCCGGCAGCACGGTCACGTCGTAGCAGGCCGGGATGCCGTCGAGCGTGCGCACCCGGTGTACCTCGTGTACCCGCGACGCCGGGGCGACTCCCAGTGCGGTGGCCTCGTCGAGCGTCACGGCACGGGAGATCCGCTGGACCACACGCGCACCGGGCGCCAGTCCGCGCGAGCGCGCCATCTCGCTGAAGGAGCGCAGCGTGGTCTGGTCCGCCATGCGCGGCGCCGTGACGAACCACCCCCGCCAGGGAGAGTTCTCCAGTCGCCCCTCATCGGCGAGCGCTGCGAGCGCCTGGCGCAGCACGACGCGGCTCACCGACAGCTGCGCTGCCAGGTCGCGTTCGCCGGGGAGCTTCTGCCCGGGGGGGAACACACCCGACTCGACGAGCCGGTAGATCTCCGCTCGCGCCGCGGTCGCGGCCCGGCCCAGCACCGCGCGCTCGGGGGCGGCCCGCTCCTCGGGCTCCCGGTCCGGGTGTTCGGTCACGGTCGCTCACCGATCGCGTCGGCGTCGGCGTAGAGCCCCGCGCCGGGGATCAGCCGGTAGACGGTGGCCGGCCAGTCCGGTTCGTACCCCTCGCCACCGGCGAGCCGGTCGAATGCGGTGCGCTTGTCGGCTCCCACCAGGATCATCGCGGCATCCTTGGACAGGTCGCTGATGGTGCGGATGCCGACGGTGACGCCGTGCGTGGGGACGTCGTCCAGTCCCCGGTAGTCGGGGAAGGTCGCCAGGTTGTCGCGGCGGGTCTGCTCGGCGAGTTCCACGATGCGGGTCCGGGAGTCCTCCGCGCTGCCGGGCGGGTTGAAGGCGACGTGTCCGTCTCCGGCACCGCTGGCGAGGATGAAGAAGTCCACCCCGCCCGCCTCACGCAGCCGCTGGTCGTAGTCGGACGGGTCGGCGGGGTCGGGGAACCAGACGTTTTCGTCGGGGATCGCCTGGCCCGCCGCGGCGCCGCGATTGAGAACCGCCTGGATTTCTTCGCGCGCGAAGCGGCGGCAGGAGTTGTGCGCGTCGGCGGGGATGTGCACCCACCGGTCGCCGTCGCGCCGGACGTAGTCGTCCATCATCGCGATCACGACACGGCGCCGATCCAGCCCCCGTCGGTCGATCTCGACCGCGAGCCCGGCATAGGTGCTCACGGGCGTGCGACCGCCGGGGCAGCCCAGCACGAACACACCGCCGGTGGCGAGGACATCTGCCATGCGATCGGCGATCCGCGCCGCCAACTCCTGCCCGAGGGCATCGGCGTCGGCGAATCTGTGCACGGGGGTCTGCTTGATCAACGAGGTTCCTTTCTGAGGGTCGGACACGGCTACTCCTTCACCGCACCGGCGACGATTCCGCTGATGAAGCGGCGCTGGAAGATGACGTAGATCACGAGGATCGGCAGCGCGACGGTGACGGCGGCGGCGGCCGTGACCACCGGGTCGAAGTTGCGCGTCGAGCCGGCGAAGAAGGACAGCGCGAGCGGCGCCGTCTGCACGTCGGGGTTCTGCGGCACGAGTACGAGCGCCATCAGGAACTCGTTCCAGGTGTACAGAAACAGCAGTGTCGCGAGGGTGGCGAGGGCGGGCAGCGAGATCGGGAAATGGATCCGCCACAGCGTTCCCCACCGCCCGGCCCCGTCGATGCCGGCCGCTTCGGCGAGCGAGACCGGCACGTTCGCATAGACCGTGCGCATCCAGAGAACCCCCAGCGACACCGAGGTCGCGATCTGCGGCAGAATCAGCGCCCAATACGTGTTCAGCAGACCCATGCCGTCGAGCAGATAGTACAGCGGGACGATGATGCCCTCGTACGGCATGATGAGCCCGATCAGCAGGAACCCCAGCAGCAGTGCCCGCCCCGGGAAGCGCATGGTCGCGAAGGCGTATCCGGCCAGGATCGACACGGCGCACGCCCCGATGACGACCGCGACCGCGACGATCAGCGAGCTGAACATGGCCTGACCGAAGTCGCCGCGCGTCCACGCCGTGACGTAGTTCTCCAGCGTCGGCTGGGCAGGCAGCGACAGTCCCGCGGTGCGCTGACCCGACGGCGTCAGCGAGAGGACGACGATCGAGGCGAAGGGGTAGAGCGCGAGCACTGCGCCGATGACCAGCAGCGTGTACCCGTAGATGCGTTCGGAGCGGTGGCCTTTCATGAGCGTGCTCCCTTCGAGACGGCAGCCGGCGTGGAGGCGGCGGCGGACGTGGCGGTGGCGGCACGCGTCGAGATGGCTGCGCGCTTCGAGGCGGCCGGCTTTCCCGCCAGAGAGCGCGGCGTCGCGGCATCCCGGTCCCGGGTCAGCCACATCACCAGTCCCACGACCGCGAAGATGACGATCGTCAGAACGATCGCGATCGCCGATGCGCGCCCCACGTGGTGGGAGACGAACGCCTCACGGTAGACGTAGTACGACGGCACCGTCGTACTCGTCCCCGGTCCGCCCGAGGTCGTGTTCCACACGATGTCGAAGTTGCGCAGCGCCGCGGTGATCATGAGCACGAGTGCGACCTGGATCTCTCCTCGCAGCGACGGAAGAGTGACCGCGAAGAACTCGCGCACCGGTCCGGCGCCGTCCAGACGCGCGGCCTCGAACAGTTCGGCGGGGATGTTCTGCAGTCCGCTGATGAACAGCACGAACGCGAGTCCGAACATCACCCACGCGCCGATCACGCCGACGGCGGGCAGCGCGGTGTCGAAGTCTCCCAGCCATGCCCGGGCGACATCGCCCAGTCCGACGGCGCGCAGGACCTCGTTGAGCGGTCCCGTCTCGGCGAAGATCCACCGCCACGCGATCGCGACGACGACGGTGGAGAGGATGTAGGGCACGAACAGGGCGGCGCGGTAGAACGCGAGCCCGCGCACCGTGAACCGCGAGATGGCCGCGACGAACACGAGGGCGAGGGCGCCGGGAAGCACGGCGTAGAAAACGATGAATACGAACGAGTGCGTCAGCGCCTCCCAGACCAGGGGGTCGGTGACGACGTCGAGGTAGTTGTCGAGGCCCGTCCATTCGGCCGCCGTGAGGCCGTCCCACTCGAACAGCGAGATCCACCCGGCGTCGGCGACGGGCTTGATGAGGAAGGTGACGTAGAAGATCAGGGCGGGGACGAGGTACAGGTAGGCGTCCCACTGGTAGCGGCGCAGCGGAGACGTCCGGCGCGGGCGGTGCGCGGCGCGATC
>JBKEBN010000123.1:0-6096 GCA_047973175.1 Leucobacter sp. | reverse complement strand
AGCGACCCCGGCCGCAGTTCGAGGCCGAGGATCAGCGAGGCATCGGCGAGCACCCGTCGTTCGAGGGCGGCGTCGTCGAGCCCGGTCGTGACGGGGGCTGCCGCGGCGCTGCCGTAGGAGAGCCTGAGCACGTGGGTGCCGCTCGGCAGGCTCGCGAAGCGATCCGGCCACTTCGCGGTCGTGTGCGTCAGCGCCTTCGCCTGGGGAGCGGCAGCGGGGCGGGAGGCATCGGCGGCGGTGTTGGAGTCGGTGCCGGGGGAGACGAGCGCGCCGGTGCCGCGCGGCGCGGGATCGAGGCGCTCGTCGTCGATGACGAGGGTGACCACCTCTACGAGGGTGCGGGTCGGGGCTTCGGTCGGGGGCGCGACCGCTCGATATGCCTCCGCACAGGCGAAGATCACCGCGTCGCAGGGAATGCTCGGCGCACCCTCGACGCGCACCTCCCACTGCGAGTCGCGCGGAACCACCGCGGTCGCGGCTGCTCCAGTGCGCACCTCGACGCCCGCCGCAGTCGACTCGCGCTCGAGCGCATCGACCAGGTCGCCCATTCCGCCGCGCAGGCCGGCGACCGCCGCTCCCGCGGGCGCTGCGGAGCGGAGCGCGCGGGCGGCCGTGGTGAGGGATCGGTGGCGCTCGAGCGCCACCCTCAGCTCCGGGCCGATCGGAAGATCCCGCGGATTCGCGGAGTAGACCCCCAGCGCGACCGGAGCGACCAGGCGCTCGAGCGCTCGGTGACCGAGTCGCGCGCGCACCAGATCGGCCAGATTCGTCGCGTCGGCACCGATGCGACGGGGGAGCAGCGGTTCGAGGGCGGCTCGCAAAGCTCCCGGCAGACCCAGAGCGGCCACCGTGCGTCTGGCGAGTGGATGCACCGGCACACCCAGGTAGCCCGAGACCGGCGCGGGAGCGGCGCGAAGCCCGGAGACGAGCCAGGAGCCGAGGGGGGCCGGGGTGATGAGACGGTCGCCGATCCCGAGCTCATCGAGCAGCTCCGCCACGGCCCCGCCGCGCACCGCAAACGCCTCGGCTCCGACGTCGAGCGGAATGCCCGCTACGGTCTCGCGCCGCACCCGACCGCCGAGGCGGTCTGACGCCTCGACCAGGGTGACCCGCGCGCCCGTGCCCTCGCCGACTTTCGCCTGCGCGAGTTCGCGGGCCGCGACGAGGCCCGCGACCCCGCCGCCGATCACGACGACGCGCGGCTGCGCTGTCGATTCGCGGCCTGGAGTGCCGCTGTTGCCGTCACGGTCGCTGTCGCCGGTGCCGCTCCCGATGACGCCGCGGTCACCGGGCATGAATCAGCTCGACGAGACGGGTCAGCACGTCGGGATCGGTTTCGGGCGGCACACCGTGGCCGAGGTTGAGCACGTGCGCGGGGGCGCTGCGGCCGCGCGCCAGCACCTCGTCGAGGTGGCGCTCGCGAGCCTCTTGGGGAGCGAACAGGAACGCGGGGTCGAGGTTGCCCTGCAGCGGAAACGCGCCATCGAGCCGCGCGTTCGCCTCGTCGAGCGGCGTGCGCCAGTCGATGCCGAGCGCGTCGGGCCCGACCGCCGCGAGTTCTTCGAGCAGGTGGCCCGATCCGACCGCGAAGTGGGTCACCGGCACGCGGCGCAGCTCGTCACCGGCGCGGTAACCCAGTGCGCGCACCGGCTCCAGGGCCAACCGCGAGGCCGGGGCGACCCGCTCGCGGTAGTCGCTCGCGCTGAGCGATCCGGCCCAGGAATCGAAGAGCTGCACCGCGCTCGCACCGGCGTCGACCTGCGCCGCCAGAAACTCGCCGCTGAGTTCGGCGGCCCACTCGAGCAGCGAGCGCCAGGCTTCGGGATCGGAGTGCATCATCGCCCGGGCCCGCAGGTGGTCGCGGGAGGGCGCACCCTCGACCAGGTAGGCCGCCAGCGTGAAGGGGGCACCTGCGAAGCCGATCAGGGGTCGATCGCCGAGTTCGCTCACCGTGAGACGCACGGCCTCGCGAATGGGAGCGAGGGCCTCGCGCAGTCGCTCGCGCGGGTGCTCGGCGCGCGCCCTGGCGACGTCTTCAGCGGTGCGGATCGGCCGCGCGAACACCGGCCCGCGACCCGGAGCGATCTCGACGTCGACGCCGGCGAGCGACATCGGGATCACGATGTCGCTGAAGAAGATGGCGGCGTCGACGTCGTGCCGCCGCACCGGTTGCAGCGTGATCTCGCTCGCGAGATCGGGATCGAGGCAGGTTTCGAGCATGGTGCCGCGAGCGCGCAACTCCCGGTATTCGGGCAGCGAACGGCCTGCCTGACGCATGAACCAGACGGGAATGCGGTCGGTGCGGCGGCCCTGGAGGGCCTGCACGAGGGGCGAGCGGTGGGTGCGGGCGCTGAGGAGCGGGTGTGCTTCTGGGAGTTCGTACATCAGATGTGATGGTAGCGTATAGGTCTGACGTGAACTTTAAGGACCCGCACGATCCATCACCACCATGCTGATTTGCCTCTCGATTGATCATCATCGCGCAGACCTGAATTTTCTTGAGCAGGTTCAGCGCCACTCCTCCGAACTGAAGTCGGTGCTGAGCAATTCGGCGCGCGGTTCTGCGGTGCTCGCGACGTGCAACCGTTTCGAGGCGTACCTCGATGTCGACGAGCACTCCGAGGCCCACCTCGCGAACACGCTCGGCCGGATGTCCGAGGTGACGGGGCTGCCGACCGCGCGTCTCGCCGACGTCACCGTGGTGAAGAGCGGCGAGCAGGCCGCCGAGCACCTGTTCGCGGTGTCGAGCGGTCTGGAGTCGGCGATCGTCGGAGAGGGCGAGATCGCGGGCCAAGTGCGGCGTACGCTCGAGCGCTCGCGCGAGTCGGGCACGGTCACCCCCACCCTCGAGCGTCTTTTCCAGACGGCCTCGCGCACGTCGCGCGAGGTGAAGCAGCGCACCGGCATCCAGTCGGCCGGCCGCTCGCTGGTGCGGCTCGCACTGGCCATGGTCGACAGCAGGATCGGAGACTGGCGCGCCGCACGCATCCTGCTCATCGGCACCGGCGCGTACGCCGGCGCGAGCCTCGCGGCGGTGCGTGCCAGGGGGGCGCAGCACATCGGAGTGTATTCGCCGTCCGGGCGCGCCGAGGCGTTTGCGGCCTCCCACGGCATCGATCCCGTGTTCGACGACGAACTCGATGACGTGCTCATCGAGTCGGACGTGGTGGTGGCGTGCACGAGCACCCACGATCCGCTGCTCGTCGCCGATCAGTTTCAGCGCACGAGCACGGTGGGGCGGCAGCCGTTCTGCACCATGCTCGGTGCCGCCGCGCACACGCGGGCCTACCCGCGACCCCGCATGCTCATCGACATGGGTTTGCCGCGTAACATCGATCCCGCGGTCGCCGAGGTGCCCGGTGTCGAACTGCTCGACCTGGAGATCGTCGCGCTGCACGCGCCGATCCCGGAGCTGAGCGCCGAGGCCGAGGCCCGCAAGATCGTGCGCGACGCGACAGCCGAGTTCGTGTCGTCCGGGGCCGAGCAGGGAGCGGTGTCGTCGCTCGTCGCGCTGCGCGAGTACGTGCAGGGGATCTTGCAGGACGAACTGGGCAGGATCGGGCGGGGTCGGCCTGTCGATCCCGCCATCGAATCAGCGCTCAAGCACCTCACGGGACGTCTGCTGCATCGACCCACCGTGCGGTTGCGCGAGGCCGCGCGCGACGGTCGTGCCGCCGATGCCGAACGCGCGGTCGACCTGCTCTTCGGCTCGTAGCCCGTTTTCTAGATCACAGACCCGGTGAATTTTTCACCGCACCAAGGCGCTCAGGGCAAAGCATCGCTTTGCGCGCCATATGTGCCGAGCCCGTCCCCGGGCTCGGTTTCTAGATCACAGACCCGGTGAATTTTTCACCGGGTCCTTTCCCCGGCGCGTCGGGGATGATCGATGCCTCGCGGAACGCGAGCTGCACCGAGCGCAGTCCGTCGCGCAGGGGGCGGGCGTGGGAGTCGCTGATCTCGGGCGCGCCCGCGGTGATGAGGCCGGCGAGGGCGTTGATGAGCTTTCTGGCCTCGTCGAGGTCGGTTTCGTTCTCCGGGTCTTCGGAGAGGCCGCACTTGATAGCGGCTGCGCTGAGCAGGTTCACGGCTGCGGCCGTGATGATCTCGACGGCGGGAACCTCTGCGATGTCGCGTGCTGCCTGGGCCGCTGCTTCGTACTCTGCGGCAGCCGCGTCGTGCTGGTGGTCGGCTTGGTTCTCGCCCATGGATGTCCTGACTTTCGGGGTGTGCTGTGCTAAGCTTGTCTGTGGTTCTCGGCGACTTGTCGAGATTACGGAAGTGGAGATTCTCCCACCCGGCACCGCATCTAGGTTACCGGGTAGTTGACACCCCGCCCTCGCGGCAGCTGAAAAGGGTGTTGGGTGGTGCGTGCGCCGGCCTGGTCTTCATCCGTGGCTCCCGAGGGGGAGTCCCCAGACAGTTTGAGATCAGAGGAGCAGGCGATCAGCGATCCCCGTACGAATGACAGAATCCGCGTCCCCGAGGTGCGACTGGTAGGACCCAGTGGCGAGCAGATCGGTGTCGTGCCGATCGAGACCGCGCTGCGCCTTGCGGCTGACGCCGATCTCGATCTCGTTGAGGTTGCCCCGAACTCGAAGCCGCCCGTGGCGAAGATCATGGATTTCGGCAAGTACAAGTACGAGGCCGCCCAGAAGCAGAAGGAAGCCCGTCGTAACCAGGCCAACACGGTCCTCAAGGAGGTCCGTTTCCGCTTGAAGATCGACAAGCACGACTACGAGACCAAGACGAAGCGCGCAATCGGCTTTCTCTCGCAGGGTGACAAGGTCAAGGCCATGATCCTGTTCCGCGGTCGCGAGCAGTCGCGCCCCGAGATGGGCGTGCGCCTGCTGCAGCAGTTCGCCGAAGACATCGTCGAGTTCGGCACCGTCGAGTCGGCCCCTCGCATCGACGGCCGCAACATGGTGATGGTCATCGCTCCGCTCAAGAACAAATCCGAGGCGAAGGCCGAGCAGAACGCCCGCCGTGCCGAAGAGAAGGCCAGCCGTCGCGCCGAGCGGTCGACGCCCGGCGAGTAATCTTCGGTGCCCCGTTTCTCAGGCGGGCACCGCACACAACGCAGCCGTTCGCGGCGCGCACACAACAAGGAGAAATCGATGCCCAAGCAGAAGACCCACTCGGGGGCCAAGAAGCGCTTCAAGGTGACCGGCAGCGGCAAGCTGATGAAGCAGCAGGCCGGCATGCGCCACAATCTCGAGGTGAAGGCCTCCAAGCGCAAGCGCCGCCTGAACGCCGAGCAGGTGCTCTCGGCCGGCGACGTCAAGCAGGCCAAGAAGCTGCTGGTGCGCTGAGCGCACGCAACCCGAGTTTTTGAAGATTTCGTAAGGAAGAACTGAAATGGCAAGAGTAAAAAGGTCTGTCAACGCCAAGAAGAAGCGTCGCGTCGTTCTCGAACGCGCCGAGGGCTACCGCGGTCAGCGTTCGCGCCTCTACCGCAAGGCCAAGGAGCAGCTGCTCCACTCGCACGTCTACGCGTTCAACGATCGCCGCAAGAACAAGGGCAACTTCCGTCGCCTCTGGATCCAGCGCATCAACGCCGGTGCTCGCGCCAACGGCCTCACCTACAACCGTTTCATCCAGGGTCTCGCCCTGGCGAACGTCGAGGTCGACCGCCGCATGCTCTCGGAGCTCGCGACCAACGAGCCCGCCGCGTTCGCCGCGCTGGTAGAGGTCGCCAAGGGCGCTCTGCCCGCCGACACCTCGGCTCCGAAGGCAGCGTAAACGGCCGCACTGCACTGCGTGCGCGCACCTTTGCTATTCGAAAACACCCCGTCTCCCAAGCTGGGACGGGGTGTTTTTGTCGTGTGAACCGCGAGTAATTCAGGCTCTTGTGACGTATCCGTGGGTCATCGCCCGGGGAGCCGGGGCCGGTGACCGCCGTGGGTGAGCATCGCAAGGCCGATTAACGCGTCGGTCGAGCGGAACCCGAACGCGACCCGCATCAGGAGCCGGATCTTTGTGTTCACCGCCTCGATCCGCCCGTTCGAGAGACGATGCTCGATCGCGGCGAGGATTCGTGCCCGATGCTGCACGATCGTGCGTTGCAGCTTCACGAATGCCGGGATCCGTGAACGACGC
>JBKEBN010000068.1:0-10220 GCA_047973175.1 Leucobacter sp. | reverse complement strand
GGTATAACACCAGGCGGTTGCACTCCACCATCGGCGACGTTCCGCCCGAAGAGTTCGAGGCCGGGTACTACGCTGGCTTCGAAGAGCCCCACCACCCGGTGCTGGCACCCGCATAGGAGCGACAGAAAACCGGGGACGGTTCAGAAGAAGACGCCGGCGACCACCAGCCACAGCACGATGAGCGGCACCTCGGTGCCGAACATCGGAACGGAGAAGAAGATGATGCTCGAGATGAAGTCGGAAACCGGCTGAAGAGCGCTGTTGATGATCTCGTCGATGTTCACGGCACCACCACCACCGGCACCGGAGCGTGCTGCACCAGGCGGCTGGCCGTGGTGCCGAAGATCGCGGCCTTCAGACCAGAGTCACCGGTGCGGGCCACGACGATCGCGTCGTACGATCCCTCGTCGGCCAGGTCGCTCAGCATCTCGGAGGGGCGGCCGAAGTGCACCGCAGATGCCACCTCGATGCCGTCGAGCAGCCCCTCCCCCGCGGCCTGTTCAAGCAGCGGGTCGATGATCTCTTTGCGGGCTGCCTTGAGCTGCTTCTTGCGGGTGACGGGCCGCTTCTCGTTCTCTTCCAGCGTGGGAAACGAGTAGGGCGACCAGTTGATGACGTGCACGACCAGCACTCGCCACTCGTTGATGTGCGCGCGCCGCAGCGCGAACCACAGGGCGCGCTTGCTGCTCTCGCTGCTGTCGACGCCGACGATTACCGACTCCATTGTCTGGTTCCTCTCACAGAAGGTGGTTCGGGATCGGATCGGAACCGTGCAGCGCTGCAGTTCATCGATCGGGTCGAGTGCGAACACCCCGACCTCCCTCGACTTGCTCGAAGCAAGCACGATCTGATGCGATTTTCGCCAGACTACCTGATTGTCTTACAATAAGACAAATACTTTTTTATGCGCCCCCTGTGTTACGCTCCACCAACAGTCGCAGCACGGGAAGGTCGTACCGATGTCGTTCGCGCCCACCCAGACGCCGGTGCCCGGCCTGCGAGTGGGGTCGGCGATGGCGACCGCCGTCTCCCGAAAAGACGCGGTGCGCATCGAGATCCGACGCTCGATCATCCTCGGCTCGCTGCGCCCCGGCGACAAGCTCACCGAGGCCCAGCTCGCCGAGCGCCTGGGCGTGAGCCGCCCCACGATCAGGGAGGCGCTGAACGCCCTCGCGGAGGAGGGGCTCGTCACCAAGGAGGCCTACCGCGGCATGCGCGTGGCCCAGCTCGAGCCCGAGGCCATCCACGACATCGCGATCGGGCGCATCGCCCTCGACATGGTCGCCGTCGACGCCATTCTCGCCGACCGATCCGACGCGCGGTTCGAGATCATCGAGCGCGGCTGGCTGCGG
The DNA here is from genome assembly GCA_047973175.1 of Leucobacter sp. Lineage (GTDB taxonomy): Bacteria > Actinomycetota > Actinomycetes > Actinomycetales > Microbacteriaceae > Leucobacter. The sequence goes on along the minus strand of JBKEBN010000068.1, from coordinate 8,868 downwards.
TACGAGATCGAGGCCTTCGATCCCGATCCCGTCGCACAGCACGACGCGCACCTCGAATTCCACCGGTGCATCTGGGAGGCATCGGGCAACTACCTGCTCGAGAAACTGTGGCCGGTCACTGCCGCTCAGCTGACGATTGCGCTCGCAGAGGATCAGCGGCACCGCGCCGATCCGGAGCGCGAGCACCGCGTGCACCTCACCCTCATGGAGGCCCTGCGCACGCGCGACCGCGAGGTCATCCGCCAGGCGGTCTCGGCGCACACGCTCACGAGCGCCGATGAGCTGGTGAGCATGATGCTGCGCGAACGCGCCGAGCAGGCCTGAGGCGCGCGCCGCCCGCGCGATCCCGCCCAGCCCGGCCGCCCGTCCCGGCCCGCCCGCGCCCGCACCCAGAGCCACCCACGAGAACCCATCAGCGGCACGAGAACCCACGCCCGCAACCGTTCTGGGCATGGGTTTTCGTGCCGCTGGCGGGTCTTCGTGCCACTGGCAGGCACTGGTGCCGCCGCCAGGCACTCGTGCCACTGGCGGGCTCTCGTGCCACTGGCGGACTTTGGTGCCGCTGCCAGGTTCTCGTGCCACTGCCGGTCACTGGTGCCACTGCCAGGTTCTCGCGCCGCTGCGGCGCACCGGTGCCACTGCCGGGTTTTGGTGCGGCCGATAGGTGCCGGCGCGAATCGCGGGATCGCCCTCTCGGCCTCGAAACGCAACCGTGATGGTTTCGTGACTCGCCGACTTGCGCGACCCCGCTTTCCCAGAGTATCGTCCGATTGTAAGACACTCTGACAAAACGTCACTGTCCTTCCGATCCGAGAACGGGCCGGAGCTGCACTCGCAGCACAGCGGGCGAACTCGGCCCGCACCCCACATCCCACCCACGTCTTCGAAAGGACGACGATGTCCAAGACAAGCAAGATCATCCTCGCGGTGATCGGCGTGATCGTGCTCGCGATCGCCGGCGGATTCCTCGGTGCCACCATGAAGGGCGGAGGCGGCGGCGGATCCGCGGCTTCGACCAACGGAGCCTGGCTCGACCGCATCAAGCAGCAGGGCGAGCTGCGCGTCGGCATCGCTTCGGCACCGCCGATGACCGCCGAGCAGCCCGACGGCAAGATGGGCGGCCCGAACGTCGTGCCGCTGCAGAACCTCGCCGACGAGATGGGCGTGAAGTTCGTGCCGGTCGCCGCGGAGTGGAGCAAGATGGTATCGGGCCTGCAGGCCGACCGCTTCGACGTGGCCGCCTACCTCGACTCCACGTCGGAGCGGTCGCTCGCGATCCAGTTCACCGACCCCGTCTACTCGTACGAGGGGGTCTTCCTCGTGCGCGCCGACTCGGGCCTCAAGAGCGTCGACGACATCCTGAAGACGGGCGACCCCATCGGCCTCGCGAGCGGCACCTCCTACGAGCCCGCCATCGCCGCGCTCGGCAGCGAACTCATGACGACCGAGAGCATTCCGAATGCGGTCACGGCGATGAAGGCCGGCCGCGCCACCGCGGTGTTCGCCGATCTCCCCACGCTCGCCGACGCGGCGCAGAAGGATCCCGAGCTCAAGATCGTGGTGCCCGAGCCCACCCTCTTCGTGCAGGATTCGGCCTACGGCGTGAACGCAGACATCGACGCCCGCTCGCTGCAGGTGCTCAACCTCGCGATCGCCGGCGCGAAGAACGACGGCACGCTCTCGCGGGCGTTCGAAGAGGCCGGCATCGTCGAGGTCGACACGCTCGGCGATCTGCGGATGAAGTAACCCCGGCTCAGAGCGAATCTCATGTTGATCAAGAGTTACGACTTCGACTGGAACGTCGTCGTGAGCAACTTCCCGAGGCTGCTGGAGGGCCTGGGGATGACGCTCACCATCACCGTGATCGTGATCGTGCTGAGCATGATCCTCGCGGTGCCCGTCGCCCTGCTGCGCATGTCGAACATCGAGGTGATCCGCTGGCTCGCCCAGGGGTACATCGAGCTGTTCCGATGCACACCGCTTCTGGTGCAGCTGTTCTGGGTGTACTACGCGCTGCCCACGCTGACCGGGATCACGATCCCCGGCGTCGTGTCGGCCGTGATCGCGCTGACGCTGAACCTCACCGCCTTCATGGCCGAGGCGCTGCGTTCCGGCTTCCAGTCGGTGCCGGTCGAGCAGGTCGAGGCCGGCAAGATGCTGCGGCTCACGCGCTGGCAGCAGATCCGGTACATCATCATTCCGCAGGCGCTCAGGCAGCAGCTCCCCGTGATCCTGTCGCTCAACATCTCGCTGTTCAAGGACACCGCGCTGGTCTCGACCATCGCCGTCGCCGACCTGATGTTCACTGCGAACAAGATCGCCTCCGAGTCGTATCGCGCCCTGGAGATTCTCACGGTCGCGGCGGCGATGTACTTCGTGATCGCTTTCCCGGTCTCGCTCATCCTGTCGAAGATCGAACGGAACATGATGAAGGGCGACGTGCGCGGCGCGGCCAAGAAGAAGAAGAAGTCGTTGGCGGCGCAGATGGTGCCCGGAGCGAAAGTGGAGGTCGTACCGTGAGTGAGACGAACACCCCGAGAACGGGCCCGGTGAACCCGAGAACCGGCACCGTGCGCACCATCACCGCCGCGGTCGGCGAGGTGCTGGTGTCGGCGCGAGGCCTGCAGAAGAGCTTCGGCGATCGGCAGGTCATGAGAAACGTCGATTTCGACATGCTCGTCGGCGACATCACGGTGATCATCGGCAAATCGGGATCGGGCAAGTCGACGCTGCTGCGAGCGCTTGCCGGCCTGACCGAGCCCGACGACGGACGCATCATGTTCGACGGGGAGGTCGTGTTCGAAGAGGGGAAGCGCACCCCGGTCTGGCAGGAGGTCGACTCCTACATCGGCATGATCTTCCAGTCGTACACGCTGTGGCCGCACATGGACGTGGCGAAGAACCTCACCCTCGCGCCCCGCAAGAAGCTGGGTCTCAGCGAGGAGGAGGCGATGGATCGGGCCAAGCGGTCGCTCGCCGAGGTGGGCATGTCGCACCACCTGCACTCGCGACCCAGCCAACTCTCCGGCGGCGAGCGCCAGCGCGCGGCGATCGCGCGGGCGCTCATGATGGAGCCGAAGCTGCTGCTGTGCGACGAGATCACCTCGGCGCTCGATCCGCCGGTCGCGGCCGAGGTGCTCGGGGTGCTGCAGCGCCTGAAGCAGGACGAGGGCATCGCCGTCGCTCTCGTGACGCACGACATGGCGTTCGCGTCGAAGGCCGCCGACAGGCTCGTCTTCTTCCACGAGGGAGAGATCGCGGTGAACACCACCCCCGACGAGGCCTTCAACCGCAACGACAACCCCGACCTGAAGAAGTTCGTCGACGCGGTGCGGTTCTGATCCCGCGCCGCCCGCATCGCATACCCTGCGATCAAGACCCGGTGGCGGGAGTGGGCCCAGCTCCCGCCACCGCATTCCCCGCTCCCCTGCTCCGACAGGCACTCCCCCGTCCACGCCCCAGAAAGGACACCCCTTGCACACCGTAGTCATCGGCGGCGGCGTCATCGGTCTCACCACCGCCTACCACCTCGCCCGCGAAGGGGAGACAGTCACGATCGTCGATCAGCGGGCGACCGGGCTCGGGGCGAGCGAGGTGAACGCCGGCTGGGTGGTGCCGGCCGAGTCGGCCCCCGTTCCGGGGCCGGGCGTGGTGCTGCAGTCGCTGAAGTGGATGACGCGACCCGACAGCCCGCTCTACATCAGGCCCTCGCTCAGGCCCGACTTCCTCTCCTTCATGCTCGGCATGTTCGGGGCGTCGAACGCGCGGGCGCAGCACGCCGGTTTCGCGGCGAACCTCGCGCTCGCCGAAGACTCGGTGCACCTCTTCGACGACTACCGGGCCGACGGCATCGACTACGAGCTGCACCACACCGGTCTGCTCATGGCGTTCAGGGACGAGGCGCTGATGGAGCACCACCTCGGCTACCTCGATCTGGTGAAGCGCTACGGCCTCGAACCGACCGCGCTCATCGGCGACGAGGTGCGCGTGCACGAGCCGAAGCTCTCAGACGAGGTGCGCGGCGGCCTCTACTTTCCGAAGGAGCTGCACCTCGATCCCGGCGGCTTCGCGCGGGCGCTGCACGCGAAGCTCATCGCCGTGGGCGTGGAGATCGTCGAGAACGCCCCCGTCGACGGCGTGCAGGTCGCGGGATCGCGCATCGTCAGCGTCTCCAGCGGCACGCGCACCTTTCCCGGCGACCGATTTCTGCTCGCCGCGGGTGCGTGGACGGGCGAGCTGTCGCGGTTGTTCGGCGCGCACCTGCCGATCCGTCCCGGCAAGGGCTACTGCGTCGAGGTGGCACCGTTCGGCCTGCGCGGGGCCACCAACCTGCACGACGCGAAGGTGGCCACCACACCGTTCAGCGACCGTTTTCGCCTGGCCGGCACCATGGAGTTCGGCGGCCTCGATGAGAACATCAACCGGGTGCGGGTCGACGCGATCCTGCGCGCACCGGCCGCCTACTTCCGCGACTGGGAGCCGCCGCAACCCACCGACATCAGACCGCGCGCGGGCATGCGGCCCATGTCTCCCGACGGGCTGCCCGTGATCGGCCGGCTGCCGCGGCTCGACAACGGCTTCGTCTCCACCGGTCACGGCATGATGGGCGTCACACTCGCCCCGGCGACCGCGCGCGTGCTCACCGAACTCATGCGAGAGGGCCGCGAATCACCGACGCTCGCGCCCTTCTCCCCCGCCCGCTTCCGCGGCGGGCGCTGAGCAACTCACACAGCAACACGATCCAGCAAAGGAAACACACCATGACCCGCAAGAACGCCAATCTCTCCGGCATCCTCGCCGCGATCCCGACCCCCTTCACCGCCGACGGCTCGGCCGTCGACCAGACCGCTCTGCGCGAGCAGGTCGACCGCCTCTACGAGGCCGGCATCGCGGGCATCGTACCGACCGGCAGCACGGGCGAGTTCTTCAGCCTCACCGACGCCGAGTACCGCGAGGTGATCCGCCTCAACGTCGAAGCCGCCGCGGGCCGCTTCAAGGTAGTCGCGGGCGTGGGCAGCACGTCGACGGCGGGCGCGGTCTCGCTCGCGCAGTACGCCGAGGAGGTGGGTGCCGACGCGATCATGGTCGTGCCGCCGTTCTACGACCCGCTGTCGTTCGAGGCGCTGAAGTCGTTCATGCGGGCGGTCTCAGACGCCGTCTCGCTCGAGATCATGTACTACAACCTGCCGAGCGCCACCGGCATTCACCTGAGCGCCGCGCAGTTCACCGAGCTCAACCAGATCGACGGCTTCAGCTACTTCAAGGACACCTCGGGCGACGCGCCCACCTTCACCGAGGTGCTCATCACGCAGTCCGACGACGTCACACCGTTCAACGGCTACGACACGCTCACCTTCTACGGCCTCACGCTCGGCGCGAAGGGCTCGGTGTGGGGCGTCGCCTCGATCGCCCCGAAGCACGCCGCCGAGCTGTGGCAGGCAGTCGCGGTCGAGAAAGATCTGGATCGCGGCCGCGAACTGTGGGCACCGCTGTGGAAGCTGAGCGCAGCGCTCGAAGCCGTGAGCTACCCTGTCGGCGTGAAGACCGCGATCGAGCTGACGGGTCACGATCTGGGGCCGGTGCGCGGCCCGCTGCTGCCGCTCACCGATGACGAGCGTGCGCTCATTGCCGACGCGCTCGACGGCCTGGGGCTGCTCGCGGCATGAGCGGAGTCGGCGCAGGTTCGGGATCGGGATCGGACGGCAGCGCGAGCTCCGGCGAGAGCGGGGTCACCGGGTTGAGCGGTATCGCCGGGTTGAGCGGTGTCGCCGGGTTGAACGGTATCGCCAGACCCGCAGCCCCGTTCACCATCGACACCGTCGAGGTGCACGCGGAGGGCGAGCCGGGCCGCGTGATCCCGAACGCGGAGCGCTTCGTGCGCGGTGAGACGATGGCCGAGCGGCTCGACTACTGCGTGTGCGAGCTCGACGGCCTGCGCCGACTACTGCTGCGGGAGCCCCGCGGCTACCCCGCGACGTGCGGCGTGTTTCTGCTGCCGCCCGTGAGCGACGGGGCCGACTTCGGCATCGTCGTGCTCGAACAGGGCGGCTTCACCCCGATGTCGGGCAGCAACACGATCTGCGCGGTCACGGCCGCCATCGAGACCGGCATCGTGCCGGTGCGCGGCCCCGAAACCGAGGTGGTCATCGACACCGCGGTCGGGGTCGTGCGGGCGACCGCGGCCGTGGAGGTTGTCGACGGGGGCAGCAGCGAAGGCGGCGGTGTCGGCGGCGGCAGCGTCGCCGACGGTGCTGCCGGTGGCAACAGCGGCGAGCGCGTCAAGGTGCGCTCCGTCACCGTCGCGAACGTTCCCTCGTTCGCGGTGGAGATCGACCGGCCGCTCACCGTGCCGCAGCTTGGCGAAGTCCTCGTCGACGTGGTCTTCGGCGGCCAGTTCTTCGTGCAGCTCGACGCGGCGCAACTCGGCATCGAGCTGCTGCCGGAGAACGCGAAGCAGCTCGCCCGCGCCGGCGCGCTCATCAAGATGGCGGCGCTCGAGCAGATCGAGGTGCGGCACCCCGAGAACCCCTCCATCGACAAGATCGCGATGACGCTGATCCACAACGGCGATCGGCAGCCGGGCAAACAGGCCCGCAACGCCAATGTGCTCACGAGCGCGCCGATCGATCCCGAGCGCGAGGAGAGCTGGACCGGCGTGCTCGATCGTTCGCCGTGCGGCACGGGCACGAGCTCGCGCATGGCGGCGCTGCACGCGCGCGGGCAGCTCGGCCTGCACGAAGATTTCTCGCACCGCAGCATCATCGGCAGCGAGTTCATCGGCCGACTCGTCGGCGAGACTGCGGTCGGCGAGCACCGCGCCGTGCTGCCCAAGATCACCGGTCGCGGCTGGATCACCGGCCGCGCCACCTGGCAGCTCGACCCGAGCGACCCCTACCGCGAGGGCTTCACCGTCGGCGACATCTGGGCGGAGTAGTGGTCGAGGTGGTCGGTGCTGCTGCGCGTCCCGGTCGCCCCGCGCCCAACATCGCCCCGCGCCCAACGTCGTCCCCCGCCCGCCGTCACCCTGCGCGAGCATAGCGAGTCGCAGGATCCCACTACGAACCACGCACGAGCACAGCTGAGAGGAACACCATGAACCGCTTCGAAGGAAAGACCGCGCTGGTCACGGGTGGTGGCGGTGGCATCGGATCCGCCACCTGCCGCAGGCTCGCCGCCGAGGGCGCGCTCGTGATCGTGGCCGACGCCGTCGCCGAGCACGCCGAAGCCGTCGCGGCCGAACTGCGGGCGGGCGGATCCCGGGCCGAGGCCGCGGTCTTCGACCTCACCTCGGCCGACGACTGTCGCGAGGCCGTCGCCGCGATCGAGCGGCAGCACGGCGCGATCGACGTGCTGGTCAACAACGCGGGTGCCATGCGCCGCGGCGCGCTGCTCGACACGAGCGAGGCCGACTGGAACCTCAGCTTCGCCGTCAACGTCGACGCGCTCTTTCACATGTGCCGCGCCGTGCTGCCCGGCATGATCGCCGCCGGTGGCGCGTCCATCGTCAACACTGCCTCGCAGTGGGGCCTCACCCCCGCGCCCGGCCACATCGCCTACAACGTCACCAAGGCGGCCGTCGTCTCGTTCACGAAGAGCCTCGCCCGCGACTACGCGCCCGCCGGCGTGCGCGTCAACGCCGTCTGCCCGGGCGAGATCCACACGCCGATGCTCGAAAAGGGCGTCGCCGAGAAGGGCAAGACCATCGCCGACCTCGACGCGCTCGTGCCGCTCGGACGCATCGGGCGGCCGGACGAGGTCGCCGCACTCATCGCGTTCCTCGCCTCGGACGAGGCCGAGTTCGTGTGCGGCTCGTGCGTCGAGATCACCGGCGCGCAGGCGGTGGCGTGATGGGGGCGGGGGTTTCAGACTCGGGTGCGCGGCCCGGTTCGGGATCGCGTGCCGGTTCGGGATCACGTGCCGCAGCAAATTCGGGGTCGAGACCCGCAGCCGGTTCGGGATCCGGACCCGCAGCGGGTGGCCGTGCAGCAGCGGGTTCGGGATCGTGGCCCGCAGCGGGTGTCGGTGCCGGAGAGCTGGCGGGACGGCGGATCCTCGTCACCGGATCGTCTCGCGGCATCGGACGAGCGACAGCGCTGCTGCTGCACGAGCACGGCGCACAGGTCGTGGTGCACGCGCGCGCGACATCGCCCGCGACCGAAGAACTGCTGGCCGCGGCTGCGCGCGCAGAAACAATGCTTGCGGAGGCAATGCGCGGCGAGGCTGTGCATGCAGAAGCAGTGCGCACCGAGACAGTGCGCGGCGAGGCTCGGGATCGCGGCACGCCCGCCAGCACCGACGCACAGGCTGCGGGGGCCGATCCCGATGCCTACTCGCGCATCGCCCTCGTGACCGGCGACCTCGGTGCGCCCGGAGCAGCAGAATCCGTCTGGGATGCAGCGGTCGTCGCATTCGGCGGCATCGACGTGCTCGTCAACAACGCCGGCGCGTGGATCGCCTCCGAGCTCGACTCGGCGGAAGCCTGGCGATCCGGATGGGAGGCCAACCTCGCCCTCAACCTCCAAGCTCCCGCAGACCTGTGTCGGCTCGCGATCCAGCACTACCGCGATCGCGGCGGCGACGCTCACGACATGACCGACTCCGGCAACGGGCACAGTGACGATCGCGACGACGGGCGCAGTGACAACCACGGCGACGATCGCGACGACGGGCGCGGCAACGATCGCGGTGAGGTCGGATCCGGCGAGCACGCACGCGGCGGGATCATCATCAACCTCGCGAGCCGTTCCTCGCACCGCGGCGACGACGCCGAGCACCTCGCATACGGTGCCGCGAAGGGCGGCCTCCTAGCACTGACCCGCGGGATCGCGCGCGGCTACGGCCGCGACGGGGTGCTCGCCTACGCGGTTG
>JBKEBN010000013.1:0-38582 GCA_047973175.1 Leucobacter sp. | reverse complement strand
CGAGGTCGTCGCCGTGCTGGTCATCGACCTGGGCGTGCTCTTCTCCGACCGCGAACTCACCGCAACCCCGTTCAGCCAGGCCGAGGCGCTCTCGGGCGCACCGGGTCTCGGTCTGCTCTTCGCGTTTCTCGGGTTCTTCGGCTTCGAGGCGACGGCCGTGTTCCGCAACGAGGCTCGGGATCCCGAGCGCACCGTTCCCCGGGCCACCTACATCGCCGTCATCTCCGTGGGCGCGCTCTACTTCCTCTCGTCGTGGCTCATCATCTCGGGCATCGGCGTGGAGGAGGCCGTCGCCGAGTCGACGGCGAGCCCGGATCACGTCGTCATCGGCCTGGCCGGCGAGGTGGTCGCTCCCATCGTCGCCGACATCGTGCAGGTGCTCGTGGTGACGAGCATGTTCGCCTGCATGCTCGCGTTCCACAACATCGTCACCCGCTACCTGTTCACGCTGGGGCAGCGCGGGGTGCTCTCGAGGGGACTCGCCGAGGTGCACCCGAAGCACCGCGCGCCCTCGCGGGCATCGCTCTGGGTGAGCGCGATCACGTCGGTTGTCGTGGTCGTGTCGGCACTCGCGCAGCTGGATCCGGTGCTGCAGATCTACACCTGGTACTCCGGTGCCGGGGCGGTGGGCGTGATCTGGATGATGGCGCTGACGAGCTTCGCCGTCGTCGCGTTCGGAGCGAAGCATCGCGGAGTCGGCGAGGCACCGTCGGCCTGGGTGACGACGGCCTCGATCCTCGGCGGCATCGGCCTGCTGCTCGTGCTCGGCATCTCGATCTGGAACTTCCCGTTCCTCGTAGGCGGCAACGTCGCCGCGGTCATCTGGGGGATCGTTCTCATCGGCGTGTTCGTCGCGGGCCTGTTCCTGCCGCACCGCGAGGGCACGCTGACCTCGCAGATCCCGAGCGTCGCCGAGACTCGGGATCACAGCGCCGACCGGGTCGAATAGTCTCGCCTCGGAGCGCGTGATCGCGCGGACGGCCCCGGTGCGCTCTCCGCGAGCGGTGCGCGCACCGGGGCCGTGAGTTCGGGCGCGAGTTCTGGTCAGTAGTGCGCCGGCGGATCACTGCCGGGAAAGGACTCTTCGCCCCACTCGTCGGCCAGCTCGTCGGCGTGGTCGTGCGAGACCTCGGTTGATCCCGGCTTCTCGGCGACGTCGGTCGGTGCTTCCTCACTGTCCGGGGGAAGAGTATCTCGGCTGGCCTCCCCGCGACCGAGATCGCCGTAGTCGACAATGCTGGGTTCCTTCTTCGAGGGTGAGGAGGTCGGCCCGTTTGCTGCGTTCGTGGTCATGATGTTCCTTTCCTGCGTCGTCGGTGTGGTGGCCTGGTGACCTGAGGCGGCCCGGTAGGTTCCTGCGTGGAGTCGAGCCTAACGAGCGCTGTCGGAGCGGCAGTAGGGGGTTGCGGGCGGCGGAGGCCCACGCTATATGAGGGTCGCTTCGGCGGCCCGTCACCGCCCGAGGTCGGGCTCCGGAAGCCGGTACTCGTGGCGCAGCGCCGAGCGCGCCGCGTACCAGCCGGGCAGGCCGTGCACGCCCGGCCCCGGGGCCGCGGAGGAGGACGCGAGGTAGATACCGGGCATCGGCGTGCGGTGGGGGTCAGCGGATAGGACCGGTCGCGCGAGCAGCTGCCGCAGGGTGATCGCTCCCGCGCTGAAGTCACCGCCGGGGTAGTTCGCGTTGTAGCGCGCGAGCTCGGCCGCGGTCGTGACGCGCACGGCCGTGATCCGGTCGCGAAAACCGGGGGCGAAGCGGTCGATCTGCGCGATGACGCGCTCGCCGACGTTCACGTCGGATCCCGAGGGCACGTGCGTGTAGCTCCACACGGCGTGCACTCCGGGCGGGTTCCGGGTGGGGTCGAAGGCCGTCGGCTGGGCCAACAGCACGTACGGCCGTGCCGGGTGGTGCCCGAGGCTCACCTCGCGCTCCGCGGCCGCGGCCTCGGCTCGGGATCCGCCGACGTGCACCGTCGGTGCCTGTGCCACGCGAGGATCCGCCCAGGGAATCGGCCCGTCGAGCACGAAGTCGACCTTTGCAGCCCCGTCGCCGTAGGCGAAGCGCTCCAGGCGGCGGCGGTAGTGTGCGGGGAGCGCGGACCCCGCGATCCACGCGAGACCGCGGGCCGAGGTGTCGAAGATCTTCACGCCGTACGCCGAGAGTTCGCGAACGTCGGCGACGGCGTGCTCCGTGCGGATCTCACCGCCGTGGGTCAGCAGATCCGACGCGAGCGCATCGGTGATCGCGCGGCTGCCGCCGATCGGCACCGGCCAGCCGCTGCTGTGCCCCAGGGCCCCGAGCACGATCCCGACCCCGGCTGTTGCGAGGTTCGGCATGCGCGCGATGGTGTGGGCGGCCACGCCGCTGATCAGCGCCGGAGCAGCTGCGTCGCGAAATCGTGCGTTCCACAGCCGTGTGCCCTGCTCGAGCGCGCGCAACCCCACCGCGCAGGCGGCGAGGGGATCGGGCGGCAGCCGCAGCATGCTCGGCCCGAGCGCGACGTCTATCACTCCTTCGAGCCGGGCCAGCAGCGGACGGTAGAAGCGCGCGTACGCCCCACCGTCGCGCCCCAGCTCCGCCGCGGTGCGCTCGAGGCTGCGATAGGCGACTGCCGCGCGTTGCCCAGTCGTGCCGCTCGCGCCGTCGAGCGGGTTCGCGTAGGACGCGTCAGGCACGGCGAACTGCACGCGCTTGGTCAGCTCGAACGCGCGGAAGAAGCCGGTCGCGAGCGTCAAGGGGTGAATCGCGGAGCACACGTCGTGCAGTACGCCCTCGCGCACCACCTCTGCGGTGCGGGTGCCGCCGCCGATGGTTTCGGCTGCCTCGAAAACGGTGACCGGGATCCCGGCCCGCGCGAGGGTAACCGCGGCAGCGAGGCCGTTGGGGCCGGATCCGATCACCGCGGCGGGTTTCGATTCCCGGGACGTGCCAGCGCGCATACCCAGAACACTAACTGATCGCGCGGGTAGGGGCTGCGGTACGACGAGACGCGCTTGCGCGCGCGATCACTCGCGCACAGGCAAACCGAGAAAGTCAACCCTGATGACACGCTTCGCCTGGGGCCGTAGGCTTGGGCTCACCTGAGGAGGGAACTGGGGAGGAGGAGGCGCATGGCAACCGGGAAAGTGCCCCGCCCGTTCGGGGTGGAGGAGGAGTACCTGCTGCTCGACGAGACGGAGGGTGTTCCAGTCAACCTGGCCGCAGAGTTGGTTCGCGCGACGCCCGAGCTGGGTGGACAGACGGAGCGGGAGTATTTCTCCAGTCAGCTCGAGACCGCGACGCCGGTCTGCCTGGAGGGCGACGCTGCCGAGGAGGCGCTGACGCGATTTCGCAGAACGGTCTCGCGGGCGGCGAGGTCGCGCGGAGCGGTGCTCGCCGGCACCGGTCTCCCTCCGGTCGGAGGCGACACCGTGGGCAGGGTCACGCCGAAGGCCCGCTACCGTCTCATCGAAGCCGAGATGCGCAGCGCCGCCGAGCACCAGTACGGCACCGGCACCCACGTGCACGTCGAGGTGCCCTCTCCCGACGCTGGCATCGAGGTGCTCGCCCGCCTCGCCCGCTGGGCACCCGCACTGTTGGCCATGACCGCCAACTCCCCGCTGTGGTGCGGCGAGACCACCGGCTTCGCCAGTTGGCGGCACATCAAGGGGCTCTCCTGGCCGACCGCGGGATACCCGCTCGGCTTCGCCGACGCGGAGGAGTACCACCGTTCCGTAGCGCAGCTCATCGACACCGGGGTGGTGCCCGACACCGGCCTCCTCACCTGGGTCGCAAGGCTCTCGAACAACTACCCGACCGTCGAGCTGCGCATCGCCGATGCCCAGCTCGAAGCCCGCGACGCGGTGTCCTTCGCCGTCATCGTGCGGGCGCTCGTAGACCGCGCCCTCTCAGAGATCGAGGAGCGCGCTGCCTCTCCGCACTACGCTCCCGGCCTGGTGAACGGTGCCGACTGGATGGCCGGCCGCAACGGACTCGACTCGGAGCTCATCGATCCGCTCACGGCCGAGTCGCTGCCTGCCTTCGACCTGATCGAGCGCATGCTCGGAACGGTCGAGACCGAGATAGACCGATTCGGCGACCGTGAGCGGGTGGATCGTTACCTGCAGCGGCTCCGAAGCCGGGGAGGCCCAGCCAGTCGCCAGCTCGAGGCATTCGAGACGGCGGGAGTGCCCGGCGTGCTGAACCTCTATCGGGCCGCGAGCAGCACCGGTTCCGAGACCTGAGCGGTGGTGTGCGGTGGGAAGCCCGGCGACTCGGGCGACCCGGGCGACCCGGGCGCGAAGAAAGAGTCGAGCGCGAAGACACCCGATCAGTCGTGAGGCGGTAGAGCACGGTCATCGCACGACCCACACCATCGCAACCATTGCGACCATCGCGAGCAGACCCACCGCCACGATCGCTGTCCAGAGGAAGACCATCGTTTTCATATCGCGATCGTAGGGCGTTGACAGTGGACTCCGACAGACCCTTGCGGGGCGGGCCCCGGATGTGCAAGAGACGACGCGATCCACCCGGGCATTCGCACTCGATCCGGGGCAGAATGGGGGAGGTAACGAGTCGTCGGCTTGCCAACATCGAGGAGGGCTTTTCCGTGTCTCACATCTCGCTTCCCAGTCTCAGCGACGAACTGCTCGTCGAGGCCGAGGCCTCGACGCACGGCATGGCCAGTGCGTTCGTCAAAGATTCCGGCGGTTTCCGGCAGATCCTCATCCGGCTGCGCTCCGACGGCAACCTGCCCGAGCACGACAACCCTGGAGAGGCCATGGCGTTCGTCGTCGAGGGCGCGGTGAGGTTTCTCGTTCCCGACCTCGACGAGGTGCACGAGCTGCGCGCCGGCGACCTGTTTACGGTGCCCGACGCCCGTCACAGCGTGGAGGCGCTCGAAGACTCGCTGCTGCTGCTCACCTTCGCGCCCAACTGAGACGGTCCCGCGGTTTAGAAAACTCCGCGTAGACGGCTGAGCGTGCGGTCGGTGCGAAATCGCCTCGCGACCTCGCACCGACCGCACGCTCAGATAAGCGGTCTTCTCCGCGCGATCAGTTATTCGGCCCGGCTGCGGCCGCGTCCGACGATGAGGCCGTAGATCAGCAGCACGACGATCGACCCTCCGATGGCCAACGCCCAGGTCTGCAGCGACCAGAACTCCTCGAGGCTCGCGTTGAACAGCACCGATCCCAACCAGCCACCGAGCATTGCCCCGACGACCCCGAGCAGCAGGGTCGCGATCCAGCCACCGCCCTGTCGGCCCGGCAGGATGGCTTTTGCGATAGCACCCGCAATCAGGCCGAGAACAAGAAATGCGATGAACCCCATGGTCGTGCTCCTTTCGATGAAGCGAATCTCGCTGTGTCGAGAACGAGGCTACCGCTGCGATTTCGGGGCGAGGAAGAGGGTTGACTTCTAGAAGTCTCCGCTGCTAGTGATCACGCGGGCCGGTCCACTATCTCGGGTTGACCCCGCAGAATACTCTCCCGCTCAGTCCGTGTCGAGGGGCTCGTGAGCGCGGTTCTCCGAGGGTACATTCAAGAGAAACCCTTGCGTGGCAGGGGTGACTGCCGAACGCACGGGCCGAGAAAGTGAAGACGAGGAGAGTGATGGTCATGCCGACGCCGCAGCTGAAGGATCCCGAACTCTACGAGCGACTGCGCGAGGAGGGTGCCTCGAAAGAGAAGGCGGCCCGCATCTCGAACGCTGCGGCCAAGGAGGGGCGATCCAGCATCGGCCGCCGCGGAGGCGAGGCCGAGGACTACGAGGATCGCACCGTGCCCGAACTGCGACAGCGCGCGAAAGAACTGGGGCTGAGCGGCTACTCGAAGCTCCGCAAGGCGGAACTCATCGACAGGCTCCGCAACCACTGAGGGGTGAGCGTCGTGCGTCGGAGCCGGGAGCGTGGCCACAGTGGCGGCACCGGTGCCCCGGGCTTCTGCGCATTCGGTTCAGCCGGCCTCCGGCTCCGCGACGCAGCGCAGCCCGCTCGGAGCATTCGCGAGCGCCAGCAGGGCCTCGATCCAGGCCGGATTGATCTCGGGCGTTACCTCGTCATCGAACTCGAAGTGGATCGGCATCGAGGGGTGCAGCCAGACGCTGTGCTGGTGCCCGTCGCTCAGCCACGTGAACACCAGGCTCTCCTGCAGGTTGAACTTTCCGAAGATCACGGTGCGGAGGTGCGTGAGCAGCCGATCGTCGAAGACGAAACTCTCATCGGCACCGTAGCGCAAGCATCCCATGTCGGGCTCCTATCGGTCTGAGGCGTGCTTTTGAGCATCGTCTTCCGAGAGCACGATGAGCCCTCTCGGTGTGTTGGAAAGGTCGTTGAGCACGGTCAACCAGACCCTGTTCAGCGTGGGCGCGCGACTGCCGGCGAACCGAAAAGCCAGGGGAATCGACGGTGACAGCCATATCGACATCCGGCCGGCACCCCGCTCCGGCGGGTTCACCCAGCTCATCAGAAAGCTCTCCTGCCTCCTGAACTTCATCGTGATGGCGACCTTCACGTGTGCAAGCGTACGATCATCGAACTCGTATTCCTGCGTACCCCCATAAATGAGAAAACCCATAAGCCATGGTGGCATTTTTTGAAGTGAATGCACAAGCTGAGGCAGTGATTTCGCCTCTGTTTTCGGTTTGGAGCGACTATCTACCGTGGTAAAAACTGTGACATCGATAAAAGGCGACTGTGAGCGGCTGCGCGGCCGCAAGCTTGGGCCGCCGTGCCGCGCACGATCCCTCTTCCGCGCACCGCCGTCGAAGCACGGGAGGCAGCCGCGTATCTTACTCGCTGCGGGTTTGCGAGTGCACCCCACTGGTCGAACCGAATCGTCTGGCTAGGCTGGATTTTATGAGCGAGCGAGCGAAGCAATCCACTGAGCAGCCATCCGAGAACGGGAAGGCCGGCATCGCGGGGCTGGTGCAGAAGATCATCGCGTGGGCCCTGCAACTGCGCGTCGTTCGCGCCGTGCTGCTCTACACGGATCACCGCGGTCCTCTGCTGGCCGACAGCATCACCTATCGAGCCCTGTTCAGCGTCTTCGCCGCTGTGCTGCTCGGCTTCTCTATCGCGGCACTGTGGCTCGCGGGAGATCCGGCGGCCATGCGCACCCTGGTCGAGACCCTCGACCGAGTGGTACCGGGTATCACCGACGTCGTCGACCCAGAGAGCGTCGAAGCCCCGACGGAGTTCTCAATCGTCGGGGCGATCTCGCTGATCGGTCTCATTGGAGCCGCCATCGGGGCCATCGGCAGCCTGCGCACCGCCCTGCGCATACTCGCCGACGAGGTGCACGACGACGGCTTCTTCCTGTGGGTGCTGCTGCGCAACCTGCTGGTGGGCCTCGCCCTCGGCGGCCTGTTGGTCGCGGCCGCGGTGCTGAGCGTCGTCGGTTCGGTCGGCATCTCGACGGTCGCCTCCTGGCTGGGGCACTCCGGCGGGGTGGGAACTCGCATCTTCGGCCTGGCGGTTGTGTTCGTGATCGATACGCTCGCGGTCGCGGTCCTCTTCAAGGTTCTGTCGGGAGTGCGCGCGCCCGTGAGGGGGTTTTGGGCCGGCGCGGCGCTCGGCGGTGTCGGGCTCACGGTGCTGCAGGAGCTCTCGGGCCTCTTCGTGCGCGGTGCGACCCAGAATCCGCTGCTCGCCACCTTCGCTGCGCTCATCTCGCTGCTGCTCTGGTTCAACCTGTCGTCGCAGGTGATTCTGGTCGCGAGCTGCTACATCATCACCGCCTCGGCGGAAGCGAAGGATCGCGTGCGCGCGAAGTACGGGGCGAGCACGCTCGCGCAGTATCGGAGACGGCGCGCGGAGGATCGGCTGCGCGTTGCGGCTCGAGAGCTGCGCGCGGCCGAGGCGGCGGAGGCCCGCGAAGCGGGCCGGGATCCCGAACCGGGCGGCGAGCCTGCTTCAGCGCAGCCCGCGATCTCGAACGACGGTGAGCGGGGGCCGGGCGCGTAAGAGGTTCCGCGGATAGGGACTACGGCTGCGGTGCGGTGAACAGAAATCTGGCTGCGTCCGCGCCGGTAGGCGCGGCGGTTCAGGCGGAGCAACGCGATGCGTTGCTCTCTGAGCCTGGAACCGCAGAATCTTCACCACCCCTCGTTTCGCTCCGGTAGGCTGCCGCCGTGGGCGGCACCGCGGTCGCGAGAGACGCGATGCGTCTCTCTATTGCTCCCGCGCCAGTGAAGCCTTCCTCCTCCGCCTTGCCAGAATTTCTGTTCACCACATCCTCGTTCCGCAGCCCCTATCCGCGGAACCTCTAAGCTGGAAGCATGTGCGCGACGTACGGATGCGGCGGTGGCCCGCACAATCTCGGGCTGACCTTCGACCTGCCGCCCATGCACGAACCCGACAGTCGCGCGCTCGTCGAGCGGTGGGCGCGCGAGCAGCGCAGCACCGCCAGAATCACGGGCCGCAAGGCGCGCAATCTCAACCCTGTCATCCACCGCGGATACGGTGAACTCACGCTCGAACTGGGGTGGTGGTGGCTGCACGTCGGCTCAGAGCCGGCACCCTACAGCGCGTTCAACTCGCGCGACGACACCCTGCTGCGCAAGTGGTGGGAACCGCTGCAGCGCCGCGCCCTGGTGCCCGCGAGCTGGTACGTCGAGCGCGGGTCGACGTTCGCGCTGCCCGACGATGAGATGTTCGGGATCGCCGCAATCGTGACTCCCGTGTCGCAGGCCGGCGGGTCTTCGTTTCTGAGCTATTCGCTCGTCACCCGAGCAGCTACGGGGCAGGCGGCCGAGGTCAACCCTCGAATGCCGATGCTGCTGCCGCGCGATTTCCACGAGGACTGGCTGGACCCGGCACGGGCCGGAGACGCCGAACTGGTCGCGGAGGCGGTGCTGGCCTCCGAGTCGATCGCGGCCGAGGTGGTGCGCATCGCAGACCCGGCCGGGCCGGACCCCACGGCGGCTCCCGCGCCGACGCTCTTCTGAGCGGCGACAGCGAGGGCTATCGGCAGTGCCGAGGCTCCTGCGCGAGTCCATGTGGATCCGCACCGGAGCCTCAGCGCGCGACCGAACGATCAGTGCCTGTGCGGGGGAGTCTCGGCTGCGGCCGTCTGCACCGCGTCCGCGACTGCAGCCGAGGGTGCGCCGGCCGCACCAGTCGTCGCCTGAGCGCGCAGCAGATCGCGAATCTCGGTGAGCAGTTCCTGCTCGGTGGGCACTTCGGGCTCGTCGCTGTCAGGAGCGGGCTTGCGCAGCTTGTTCATCGGCACCACGAACACGAAGTACACGACGGCCGCGATGATGACGAAGTTGAGGATCGCGCCGATGACCGCCCCGAACGCGATCGAACCGCCGCCGGGCAGCGACACCATCATTGCCGTGTCGAGTGAGTCGGCACTGAACACCATGCCGATGACGGGGTTGATCAGAGAGTCTACGACCCGGTCTACGACGGTGTTGAAGGCCGCACCGATGACCACGGCGACCGCCAGATCGACCACGTTGCCTCGAAGCAGAAACTCTTTGAAACCTGAGAACACTGCGTTCCCTCTCGCTGTGACATTGCCTGGGTGCGAGCGATCGGTCGGGCGGCGAGTCGCCTACCGACCGATCGGCTCTAATATGCGGATGGATGGTGCGCGGGCCGCTTACATGCAGGCCATCGAGTCTTCCATCACGGCTTCGATGTAGTCGTTGAGCACGCCCTCGGTATCGGCACTCGTCGGATTCTGCGTGAGGTCGTAGAAGCGCTTGTAGACATCCTGGTTGGGGCTGTCGGCTTCGGCGAGCCTGCGGAAGGCGTCGATCAGCTTCGGATCGATCTCGTCGCCGCTGACGGAGGTGCCCGCCTGCGAGATCTCGATGAGCGCGTCGCAGAACTCCGGTGAGCGATCGCCGCTCGCGGTGTCCGTCGGCTCCTCGGCTGTCGGGTCTTCAGACGCAGAACCCTCCGAGGTCGAACTGTCGGGCGTCGACTCCGAGGGCGATGAGCTGCCCGAGTCGGGGCTGGTGCTGTCGAGTTCTTCGGTGAGCTGATCGAGTTCGTCTGCCAGTTGGCCGCTGCTCGAGGTGATCGCGCCGAGGAACATGAGGGTGATGATCAGCAGGATCACCGAGACCACGAGGGCGAGCGCGCCCGCGATGATGCCGGTGAGCGACATTCCCTTCGACTGGGCCTTCTTCATCGCGATGATGCCGAGAACGACGGCGACGATGCCGCCGATGATGCCGACGAAGGTGATCCAGCAGAACACCAGGCTCACGATGCCGACGATCATCGCGGCAAGCGCGAGACCCTTGGGCGTTGAGCTCGGGCCCGGTGCGGGCGCGTAGCCGCCGGGCTGCTGAGGAGCGCCCCCGTAGGGCGGTGCCGGAGCGTACTGCGGGGCTGCCGGTGCGGCCTGCTGGGGCTGAGGGGCCGGCTGCTGCGGTGCGGCGGCGGGCTGCTGGGGCGTCGCGGGCTGCGACGGGGGAGCCGACTGCGCCTCGGGCAACCGCGTCGTCGGCTGCTCGGAACCCGATTGAGTCGACTGCAGCGGAGTGGTGGGCGGTGCCGGGTAGAGCGGCGTGGTCGGCTGGGCGTCGGGCACGCCCGACGGGTCGCTGTTCTGGGGAAGTCGTGTGGTGGGCTGCTCGCCCGCGTTGTCGGGAGCGTCGGGCGAATTCGGATCTGACATGGCTTGCTACTCCTCGGGATCGCTGGCATTGCCTTCAGTCCATTCTATGCGTTGGTCTGACGATCTACACGGGTTGACAACTATTCCTGCTGAAGAGCGGCCGGGTTCGGCGACCCGGTAGCGTTGAGGCCATGGAATTCATCGGCGCGATGCCCACGGTCGACCTCACCTACTCCGACGTGTTCTTGGTGCCGCGGCGCACAGACGTCGGCAGCCGCCTGAGCGTCGACCTGACGCCGACAGACGGCACCCCGGCGACGCTGCCGCTCGTGGCCGCGAACATGAACTCGGTGACGGGCCCCCGCCTCGCGGCCGTGCTCGCGCGACGCGGTGGGCTCGCGGTGCTGCCGCAGGATCTGGCGCTCTCAGAGACCGAGGCCGCGATTCGCTGGGTGAAGGAGCAGCCGGTCGACTTCGACAGCCCGATCGTGCTGCCCGCCGGCGCGACGGCGGCCGATGCGCTCCGTCTGATCCCGCGCTCCGAGGGGCAGACCGTGGTGGTCGCGGATCTCGACGGTGTCGACCGTGGTGCCGAAGGAGTGCAGACCGGTTCGGGGCTGCCGCCCGGCCCCGTCGCGGAGTCTCGGCTGCGCGGTGTGCTCTCGGCTTCCAGGCTCGCCTCGGTGCCCGCCGACGCACTGCTCGGAGACCTGGTGCTCGGCGAGACCCCGATGCTGGAGGCCGAGGCGCTGGTGGATCGGCGCGCGGCGTTCGACGCGGTCGATGCGGCGCTGGCGACGGCCGCTGGCGTGGACCCGGCGCACCGAGACGCCGAAGCGGTGTGCGTCGTGCGCGAGGGATCCCTCGTCGGCACCCTTTCGCGCCGTTCGGCGCTGCGGCGCACCCTCTACCTTCCGGCTCTCGGTCGAGACGACCGTCTCGCGGTCGCCGTTGCCGTCGGCGTCAACGGCGATGTCGCCGCGAAGGCCCGGGCGCTCGCCGCAGCCGGGGCTGACGTGCTCGTCATCGACACCGCGCACGGGCACCAGGAGAGCATGATCCGGGCGATCCGCACCGTTTCCGATCTCGACCTGGGGTTGCCGATCGTCGCCGGAAACGTCGTCACCGCCGAGGGCGCGAGCGACCTCATCGAGGCGGGTGCCTCGATTCTGAAGGTCGGCGTCGGGCCGGGTGCCATGTGCACCACCCGCATGATGACGGCCGTGGGTCGCCCGCAGTTCTCGGCGGTGCTCGAGACCGCGCAGGCCGCGCGAGAGCTTGGTGCGCACGTGTGGGCGGACGGGGGAGTGCGGTATCCGCGCGACGTGGCGCTCGCCCTCGCGGCGGGTGCGGCATCGGTGATGATCGGATCGTGGTTCGCAGGCACGGCCGAGTCGCCGGGAGAGCTCATCACCGACGCCGACGGTCGTCAGTACAAGGAATCTTGGGGCATGGCCTCGACCAAGGCCGTGCAGGGGCGCTTCGGGGGCCTCGGCGCGTACGAGCGCGCCCGCAAAGAGCTGTTCGCCGAGGGAATCTCGTCCTCGAAGATCTACCTCGACCCGCAGCGGCCCGGCGTCGAAGACCTCGTCGACATGATCACCTCGGGCGTGCGCTCCTCCTTCACCTACGCGGGAGCGGCGTCGCTGCAGGAGTTCCACGTGCGTGCTCGCGTCGGTCTGCAGTCGGCAGCCGGTTACGAGGAGGGCAAGGCCCTTCCCGTCTCCTGGTAGGTGGGGCTGATCGATCCCGATCCCGAACTCAGCGCGAACCTGAGAGAATGGTACGCAGGTTCACGACAGAAGGAGCATCGGTGAAGTACATCTCGACCCGTGGCGGTATGGATCCGGCACCTTTCAGCGCGATCCTGCTGGAGGGCCTCGCGACCGACGGGGGCCTGGTGGTGTCCGAGATCGCTCCGCAGCTGACGGCTGAGCAGATCGAGGCGTGGCGACCCCTGAGCTACCCCGAACTCGCAACCGAGGTGCTGGGGCTCTTCGCCACCGACATTCCCCGCGACGACCTCGCGCGCATGTGCCACGCGGCCTACAGCGTCGAGAACTTCGCGAGCCCGCAGATCGTGCCGGTCACGCTGCTCGAAGACGGCATATCGCTCGTCGGACTCTCGGAGGGCCCGACGCTCGCCTTCAAAGACATGGCGATGCAGTTTCTCGGCCAGTCCCTCGAGTACGTGCTCGCGCAGAGCGACCGCGCGCTCAACATCGTCGGTGCGACCTCCGGCGACACCGGATCGGCGGCCGAGTACGCGCTGCGCGGCAAAGACGGCATCGCCGTGTTCATGCTGTCTCCGCAGGGTCGCATGAGCGACTTCCAGCGAGCTCAGATGTACTCGCTCACCGACGACAACATCCACAACATCGCGGTGAAGGGCGTCTTCGACGACTGCCAGAACCTGGTGAAGGCTCTCTCGGGCGACCTCGACTTCAAGCGCGCCCACGACCTCGGCACCGTCAACTCCATCAACCTCGGGCGCATCAGCGCTCAGGTGGTCTACTACTTCTGGGCCTGGCTGCGCGCGAGCGACGCCGTACCGCCCGCCGAGCGCGACGGCTTCGAGGTCTCGGTCACCGTGCCGTCCGGCAACTTCGGCAACATCTTCTCGGGATATCTCGCGAAGTCGATGGGGGTGCCGATCCGTCGCCTCGTGCTCGCGGCCAATGAGAACAACGTGCTCGACGAGTTCTTCCGCACCGGCGTCTACGCGCCGCGCACCGCCGCCGACACCCACGCCACTTCGAGCCCGTCGATGGATATCTCGAAGGCGTCGAACCTGGAGCGCTTCGTGTTCGAGGCTCTGGGTCGCGATCCCGAGCGGCTCGCCGCCGCGTGGCGCGAACTCGACGAGACCGGCAAGATCGATCTCACCTCTGAGTTGCCGCGCTTCGAGAGCGAGTACGGCATTCAGAGCGGCACCAGCACGCACGCCGACCGCGTCGCCACGATCAGCTCGGTGTTCGAGGCGAGCGGCACGATCATCGACCCGCACACCGCCGACGGTGTGAAGGTGGCGCGCGAGCACGTCGAACCGGGTGTGCCGATGCTGGTGCTCGAGACCGCGAAACCCGAGAAGTTTCCCGAGATCGTGCTCGAGGCGACCGGCCAGCGGCTGGGCATGCCGGATCGCCTGGCAGACTTGCTCGATCTGCCGCAGCGCGTCACCGAGATGGACGACGACGAGGGCGAACTGCGTTACTTCATCGCGTCTCGCGCGGTGAAGCGATAGGCGGAGGATCGCGTCTCGCGCGGTGAGGCGGTAGGTCGAGGATCGCGTCTCGCGCGATGAAGCGGTGAGCGGCGGGTCGCTCCCTCGCATCCTGTAGGTCGCCCGGGTAGCACATCCGGGACGCGGGTCGGTGTCAGCGGGGCACCGTAGGGTGGGGTGAACGAAACCTAAGGGTGGGAGGCCGACATGTTCCGTGGACGGGCGCGACGAGAGCTCGAACTCCGGGTGGCGAGGCTCGAACGCGGGGTGGACGCGGTCGATGCGCGAGAGCAGGCGAGCGCTCCGTCGCGGCAGCTCCTACGAGCGGGTGGTGCGTGGGGCGACGGATTCGGGCTGTTCGCGACCCGCTCGCTGCAGATCATCATTGTGCTCGTGCTCACCGCCGGGGTCGTCATCGGCATGAGCACGCTGAGCACGGTGGTGATCCCGATCCTGCTCGCCCTCATCTTCGCGAGCACTTTCGCGCCGGTGATGAGTCGGCTGCGCGGGCTGCGGGTGCCTTCGGCTCTCGCGACCGTGATCGTGCTGCTCACGATCGTCCTGCTGCTCGCGGGCGTGGGCTGGCTCATCGTGTGGGCGGTGCGCGATCAGTGGGACGACCTGTCCGCGCAGACCGAGACGGGGTTCGGCCAGATTCTCGACTGGGTGAAGACCCTGCCGTTCGCGCCGGATCACGACCAGCTGGTCGAGTGGCGTCAGAACGTCACTGATTTCCTCACGGGTTTTCTGACGAGTTCCCAGTTCGGCTCCGGTGCCCTCGCGGGCGTGGGTATCGTCACGAACTTTGCGACGGGGTTCGTGCTGATGGTTGTCGTGCTCTTCTTCTTCCTCAAAGACGGGCCCCAGATCTGGCGCTTCCTGCTGCGTCCCTTCGAGGGTGAGGCTCTGGCTCGCGCCGAGCGAGCCGGCGACAAGACGGTGCAGACGCTCGGGCACTACGTGCGCGGCACGGCCTCGGTGGCGGCGGTGGACGCTATCGGCATCGGAGTTGGTTTGCTCATTCTGCAGGTTCCCCTCGCGCTTCCCCTCGCGGTGCTCGTCTTCGTGCTCGCGTTCATCCCGATCGTCGGTGCCACGCTTGCGGGCATTCTCGCGGCTCTGGTCGCTCTGGTCGCGAACGGCCCCCTGAGCGCTGTGCTGGTGGTGGGTGTCGTGGTGCTCGTCAACCAGCTTGAGGGCAACTTTCTGCAGCCGGTGCTGATGGGCAGGGCGCTGAAACTGCACTCGCTCGTGATTCTGCTCGCACTGACCATCGGCACCGTGCTGGGCGGGGTGCTCGGGGCGGTGCTGGCGGTGCCGGTTGCTGCCGTGGTGTGGGGCATCATTCAGGTGTGGGATGGGCCGAATCTGGCGGCGAAGCCGTTTCGTCCGCAACCGGACGAGCAGTCCGCTGCCTGACGAGCAGCTGAGTCTTCTCTGCGGGGGTGCCGCCTTTTTTATCTCGCCTTCTCCCTTCTCAGCAGATCACTCGCGCGGCTTTTCTGACGACGTGATGAGCCGAGGACCACGTTCGAGGCGAAGAAGTGCTGCGCACGGATTCGCCGACCTGGTCGTTCTCCGTCTGCGCTACCCTGAGAGCACAGCGGCCTCCGTGGCCTCGCCCATTCCTCAGTGATCGCGCGATCACTTACAGAAAGGACGCACCGTGCGACTTTTGTATCGGGTTCTCTCCCAGATTGTGCTCGTGGCCATCGCTCTGCTCGTCGCGTTCCTCGTGCTTCCGGGGTTCTCGCTGCACGTCAGCGGGTTCTTCGTCGCGCTCGCGGTATTCGCCGTGACGCAGCTGATCCTCAGCCCCCTCGTGCTCAAGCTCGCCGAGCGCTACGCGGAGTGGATGTCGGGGGCTGTCGGCCTCGTCGCGACGCTGCTCGCCCTGTGGATCGCCTCCCTGTTTCCCGGTGGTATCGGCCTCAAGGGCGTCGTCACCTGGGTGCTCGCGGCCGTCATCATCTGGCTGATCACCGCGTTCGGCGGTTGGCTCGTCATGAAGAACGTCGACAAGGCCAGGGCTCGGCGAGCCGCCGAGAAGAAGCTGGGTAAGTGATCGCGCGGCCATTGCATCCTCGTTCCGCGGCCCATATCCGCGCGATCACTAGGGCGAAGAACTGAAAGGCGCAGCGGCGGGTTCTTCCGCCCCTCTGGCGGCGGGGGCACGCGACGTGCTCCGCTGCGAGAGCGTCGCGGTCGAGAGCGACGGTGCCGTTCTGCTGCATCCGATCTCGGCTCGGCTCAGTGCCGGTGCCTGCGTTGCGATTCGAGGGGCGAACGGCGCGGGCAAGACGACGCTTTTGCGCGTGCTCGCGGGGCGACTCCGACCGAGTGCCGGATCGGCGACCCTGTTCGGCGCGGCGCTCGACGAGCGCGACCGCGAGGTTCGGCTACACGTCGCGGCGCTGATCGAGCCTCCCACGCTCTACCCCGACCTCACGCTGCGCGATCAGCTCGAACTCATCGGTGCGGCCTGGCAGGGGGAGCTGGGCACCGCTTGGGCAGGCATGGGCGGTGCTGCGCTCGAGCGCTTCGGCCTTGCCGAGCTCGCCGACCGCTTCCCCCACGAACTCTCGAGCGGCCAGCGACAGCTCGTCTCACTCGCCGTGACCTTCGCCCGGCCCTGCTCGGCACTGCTGCTCGACGAGCCCGAACAACGGCTCGACCCCGACCGCCGCGAGCTCGTCGCCGAGGCCATCGGTGCGGTGCGCGACGCTGGCGCGGCGGTGGCCTTCGCCTCTCACGACGCGCAGTTGGTCGCCCGTGTCGCCCACGAGCAGATCGAGGTGAACCGGGCGTGATCGGTTCGAGGCTTCGCGGCCCCGATCCCGAACACCCGACCTCGAGGTGTGAAACCTCGGCTCGCTTCGCGGCCGTTCGCGCGGTGCTGCGCAGACACGGCAAGCGCATCGAGGCCGGGGAGGTGGCATATCGCGTCTACCTGGCCGTCATGCTGGTGATCGTCGCAGTCGCTCCCGCTGTGCGCTGGGTCACGCTGTGGCTTGCGCACGCCCCGCAGCCGTCGGCAGTCGCCGCGGGAGCGCTCGTTCCCGCGGCGCTCACTGTGATCGCGGCCCTGCTCGTGCTCGTCGGGGCGCACACCGGCCCGGCTCGCGCATCCCTGCCGCAGCTCGACCTGCTGCACGTCTCGCCGCTGCCGCGCGCCCGGCTCCTGGTTGCGGCTGGCACTCGGTGGTTCGGGAGCGGAGCGGCGTTGGGCTTCGTCGTCGGAGGCGTGGTCGCGGCGGCCGGGATGCTGCGCGGAGATCTCACGCTCATATCGGGCATCGGCTGGGTGCTGTGGGGCGCGTCGTGCGGCCTACTGCTTTCGGCCTTTCCTCTCGTGGGACAGATCGGCGTGCGCACGCGCATCGCAGCGGCGTCGCTGCTCGGTATCGCCGCGGTGCCGCAGGTGTTCACGGCTGCTTGGAGCGGCTTCTCGGGGCGGAGCGAGTCGGGCATAGCGGGCCCAGATCGCGGGGTTCTGGACAGTCTCGCGGGCCTGGCGGGCCTCGCGGAAGGGGCATCCGATCCCGAGTGGCTAATCGGCCGATATGCCATCACCGAGCACCCCTTCACTGCAGCGGCCGGTCTGCTGCTCACGGTCATCGCTGTCGTCACAGCGTTTCTGATTGCCGCACCGTGTCTGCGCAGGGATGCTCTGCGCGAGCAGGCCGCCCGCCGCGACATCGTGTATGCGCTCGCGGCGTCGGGCGATCCGAGTGCCGCGCTCGTGCGACTCGGTGCACCGGTGCGGATGGGACGCCGCCTCAGACTGCGCGCGACACCGCGGCTCACTCTCTCGCTGGTGCGGCGCGACCTGCTCGGTCTCGTGCGCGCTCCCGGTTGCAGCGTCGCAGGTCTAGTCGCCCTGCTTGCGGCGGGGTCGCTCTGGGGAGCCGCGCTGGTGGCCTCCGAGCAGGCGGGTGGCGGCATCGCAGCGCTCTTCGGAGCCGCTGCGATGCTGGTCTGCTACCTCGCGCTGTCGGCCTGGTGCCGCGGTATCGCTACCGCGAGTGCGGCGGCAGATGCGCCGTCACTGCTCCCGGCCTCGCCGCGAGGCCTCATCGCCCGGCACCTCGTCGTGCCCGGTGCGCTGGGGGCGATCGTGTTCGGCAGCGCCGCGGTCACGTGCGCGGCTGCTATCACCGGCGCAGGTGCTTCCGCGCAGGCGCTTGTCGGCTCGGTGGCCGTGTCGGCCGGCGAACACGGCGCGTTGACCCCGGCGGCTACCGACCCGATTTCATCGGTCGCCGTGACGGTGATTCTGGTTTCCGCGGTGTATGCAGTCGCGGCCTCACTGCTGCTGCGGGTCATCGCCTCGCTCAAGGGGCCGATTCCGCTGCGACTGCTGGCCCCGGTGACCACACCCGTCGGCGACATGGCGGGCATCAACGTGCTGCTGTGGACACTCGACGGCCCGATAGTCGCGCTGCTGATCGGTGCGGTGCTCGGTGCGCTCTGGGGGTTCGGGATCGCAGCGGTTCCCCTTCTGCCGTTCCTCGTCTCAGGGCTGCTGCTGGCCGGCCTGCTTCTCTGGGCGAATGCGCGACTGCCCCGGTGAGCCCGGCGGCCTGCGACGGAGTTCGCGGCAGCCGGGCTCACCGGGACAAAGCGGTGCGAGACACACCCGGGATTCCGGCATGGATTTGCGGCTGACTTGGACGCTGTGGCAATATAGATGAGTTGCCACGGCAGCGGGAGAGATCCTGAAGCCCGAAGCAGTTCCGGCCCCATCGTATAGCGGCCTAGTACTCCGCCCTCTCACGGCGGCAACGCGGGTTCGAATCCCGCTGGGGTCACCGGAATCGAAAGCCTCACCGAAAGGTGGGGCTTTCGTCGTAAATTAGTGCGGGCGGGATTCGAACCCGCTTCGCGGGTTGCGGGCCGGTGGGCCCGCCGCGTGCTGCGCGGAAACGCGGTGCGTTTCCTTGCGAGCAGCACGCGCCCGCTGGGGCCACCGGAATCGAAAGCCTCACCGAAAGGTGGGGCTTTCGTCGATTTAGGTGATCGAGCGCAGCGCAGCGCAGTCGAAATCACGGCCACTGAACTTTCTTCGAGGTACTGAGCCCTGCCGAGCTGAGAACACGGGTACCCGTGTGCGGCATGAGCACCCATGAGTCGCACGAGCACCCGCATGCGGCACGAGCACCCAGCTGCGGAACCGTTCTGGGCGCGTACTCTCGTGCCGCTCACGGGTCTTGGTGATGGCCCTGATGGCCGGTGCTGCTCCCCGCGCGAGGCGAGCACGCAGTAAGCTGGGAGCACTGTGTCCCAGCACGAAGAGGAGCGCCCTGTGACCCGCAGCATCAAGCTCGCCGTCCTTCCCGGTGACGGCATCGGACCCGAGGTGATCGAACAGGCCGAGCGAGTGCTCGATGCGGTGCTCGAGGGCGGCGACGTCACGCTTGAGCGCACCGTGTTCAAACTGGGTGCTGAGCGCTACCTCGAGACCGGCGATGTGCTTCCTGAGGAGGAGCAGGCCGCAATCGCGCAGCACGACGCGATCCTCTTCGGCGCGGTCGGCGGCGTGCCGGGTGATCCTCGGCTCAAAGCAGCCAACATCGAGCGCGATCTTCTGCTCAAGCTGCGCTTCGACTTCGAGCACTACGCCAACGTGCGCCCCTGCACGCTGTTTCCGGGAGTCGAGTCGGCGCTGAAGAACCCCGGTGATGTCGACTTCGTGGTGGTGCGAGAGGGCACAGAGGGCCCCTACGCAGGCAATGGTGGTCGCCTGCGTGCCGATACTCCGAACGAGGTCTCCACCGAGGTTTCGGTCAACACCGCCTTCGGCGTCGAGCGGGTGGTGCGCTATGCCTTCGAGAAGGCGAGCAGCCGGCCGCGCAAGAAGCTGACCTGGGTGCACAAGACCAACGTGCTGATTCACGCGGGAGCCACTTGGCAGCGCATCGTGCAGGCTGTTGCAGCCGAGTACCCGGAGATCGCGGTCGACTACATGCACGTCGACGCGGCAACCATCTTCATGGTGCAAGATCCGGCGCGCTTCGACGTCGTCGTGACTGATAACCTGTTCGGAGACATCCTCACCGACCTGGCCGGCGCGATCGGCGGCGGCATCGGTCTGGCGGCCAGCGGCAACATCAATCCCGACGGCACTTTCCCGAGCATGTTCGAGCCCGTTCACGGTTCTGCGCCCGACATCGCTGGGCAGCAGAAGGCGGACCCGACAGCGGCGATCCTGTCCGCGGCCATCATGCTCGATCACCTGGGCCTTCCCTCCGAAGCCGAGCGCGTGCGCAACGCCGTGCGCGCCGACCTCGCTGGGCGCGGCGACGCCGCGCGATCCACCACCGAGATCGGCACCGCGATCATCGAGCGGATCGCGGCGCGCTGAGCATCGCGGGCCTTCGCACCCACCTCCCCGACTCGCCCGACGGACGGCAGAAAGCAACGCCATGACCGAGCTCACCTTCACCCACACACCTGCAGAGCGTCTGCCCGAGGCCGAGCGAGAGGCTATCCTCGCCGACCCGGGCTTCGGCAACGCCTTCACCGACCACATGGTCTCGATCGTCTGGGATCGCGAGCGCGGCTGGCACGACGCCGAGGTCGTGCCGTACGGGCCGATCCAGATGGATCCGGCCTCGTCGGTGCTGCACTACGGCCAGGAGATCTTCGAGGGGCTGAAAGCCTACCGGCATCCGAACGGCGACATCGTCACCTTCCGTCCCGAGGCGAATGCCGCGCGGCTCAACGAGAGCGCGATTCGCCTCGCTCTGCCCGAGCTGCCAGTGGAGCTGTTCGTGCGAGCGATCGAGGAGCTGGTGACGGTCGACGCCGACTGGGTGCCACGGGGGGCCGATCAGAGCCTCTACCTGCGCCCGTTCTTGATCGCCGACGAGAGTTTCCTCGGCGTGCGCGCCGCCGAGCGTGCCCGCTTCTTGGTAATCGCGAGCCCGGCCGGCCCCTACTTCACCGGCGGCGTGAAGCCCGTGTCGATCTGGCTGTCGAACCACCTCGCCCGCGCTGGCCGCGGTGGTACAGGGGCTGCGAAGTGCGGCGGCAACTACGCCTCCTCCCTGCTGCCGACCCGCATAGCGGTGGAGAACGGCTGCGCGCAGGTGCTGTTTACCGATTCGGCTACGGAAGACACCATCGACGAGCTCGGCGGCATGAACCTCTTCCTCGTGCACCGCGACGGCAAGCTCATCACTCCGGCCCTCAACGGCAACATCCTCGACGGCATCACTCGCAAGAGCCTCATCCGCCTCGCCGAGGATCGTGGCCTCGCCGTCGAGCAGCGCAGAGTGACCGTGAGCGAGTGGCGCGACGGTGCTGCTGACGGATCGATCACCGAGGCGTTCGCCTGCGGCACCGCCGCGGTGATCACCCCGATCGGCCAGCTGAAGAGCGAGGACGGCGTGCTCGTCGATTTCGGCAACGCGGCTCCGGGCGACGTGACCATGTCGCTGCGGGAAGAGTTGACGGGCATTCAGTTCGGCACGGTCACAGACCGGTTCGGCTGGGTGGATCGCGTCGTCGCAGGCTGAGGCCGAGCGGGCCGGCGCGGCACATACGGCGCAGCACTCACGATCAGACGGCACGAGCGAGAGGACAAAGATGAAGGTCGCGCGTTTCCAGGCCGAGGGAGAGATCTCCTACGGCATTCTCGATCAGGCTGAAGGCGGTGGGGGAGTCGAGCTGGTCGAACTCAGCGGCGACCCGTTCGTCTCCGGGTTCGACACGACGGGACGCCGCTTCCGCTTCGAAGACGTGCGTCTGCTGGCACCGGTGATTCCGCGCTCGAAGGTCGTCTGCGTCGGCAAGAACTATCTCGACCACGTGAACGAGATGAAGCACGAGACGGGCATCGGTGACGGGCTGCCAGAGGAGCCGCTGCTCTTTCTCAAGCCGAACACCGCGGTGATCGGGCCGGGCGATACGATCGTGCGCCCGAGTATCTCCGATCGCGTGGAATACGAGGGAGAACTGGCCCTCGTCATCGGCGCAGTGGCGAAGAACGTGCCCGAGGAAGAGGCGCTCAAATACGTCTTCGGCTACACCTGCGCCAACGACGTCACGGCGCGCGACCTGCAGATCAAAGACGGCCAGTGGAGCAGGGGCAAGGGATTCGACACCTTCTGCCCGCTCGGACCCGTGATCGAGACCGACATCGACCTCGCGAGCCTGCGCGTCGAGACCCGCATCAACGGTGAGAAGCGCCAGCGTGCGCATATTCACCAGCTGATCTTCTCGCTTGCGCGCATCGTCGCGCACGCCTCCGAAGCGTTCACTCTGCTGCCGGGTGACGTGATTCTCACGGGCACTCCCGCGGGGGTGGGCCGCCTCGAGGCCGGCGACACGGTCGAGGTGGAGATCGAGGGAATCGGCATTCTCCGCAACAGCGTCGCTTGAGCAGCTGTGCGCCACCGGGTGCTGCGCCGAATTCTTTCGGTGCCGTCTCCGTTGCGTCCGAGGTGCTGGATCGCCGATGCGCTGCAACGCTTTGTCATTCAGGGCCGACTGCTCGGCGAACGGCGTCAGTCGTGCCACTATGGAAGTGCTCTCGCACGAACGGTTAGGTGCTCAACATGACAATCAAGCCTCGCCCCGCCCGGCATTTCGGCGTCGAGGAGGAGTACCTGCTGCTCGACGAGCAGAACGGCACGCCGCGCGACGCGGCTGACGAGCTGATCGAAGCTCTGCCGCACCTTCCCGTCGAGCGCGAGTTCTTCGCGAGCCAGCTCGAAACCGCCACCCCGGTGTGCGAGACGGCCGGTGAGGCACTCGATGTGCTGCACGCCTTCCGCGAGGGAGTGGCGGCGGCAGCGGCGGATCGAGGGCTCGTGCTTGCGGGAACGGGACTGCCGCCGGTCGGCGGTGAGGAGCCCGGCACGGTCACCCAGAAGCCGCGCTACATCGAAATTGCGGCTGCGGTGCGCGGATCGGTGTCCCGTTACTACTCCACGGGAACTCACGTGCACGTGGAGGTGCCGTCGCGTGATGCCGGAGTGCAGGTGATCACCCGTTTCGCCCGGTGGTCGCCGGTGCTGTTGGCGCTGACGACGAACTCTCCGATCTCATTGGGCGAAACCACCGGCTATGCGAGCTGGCGATACCTGCAGACGCTGCAGTGGCCCACTTCCGGGCACCCGCCGTATTTCGCAGACGCAGCCGAGTATGAGCGCGTGGTGAGCGGGCTCGTGCACTGTGGCGCGCTTGTCGACAAGGCCCTCGTGAACTGGACGCTGCGGCTTTCCGAACGCTTTCCCACCGTGGAACTGCGCACGGCTGACGCACAGCTCACGGCCGGCGATTCCGTGGCTTTCGCGGTGCTCTTCCGCGCGATCGTCTCCCGCTGCCTGCGCGAGTACGAGCTGGGCGAGTCGTTCGCCGTTTCGCAGCCCGATATGCTGCGGGGGGCGCACTGGCGGGCGTCGCGCGACGGGATCTCGGGTGAGCTCTTCGATCCTGTCGAGGCGGAGCCGCGACCCGCGTTCGAGCTGGTCGACGAGGTGCTCGCCTACGCGGCAGACGAGCTTGAGGCAGCCGGCGACACGGAACTCATCGAGGGTTTCATCGCCCGTCGCCTGGCTGAGGGCAGCGGCGCGGCCCAGCAATTGCGAGCCTGGGAGACCGGCGGCGTGCCGAGTCTGCTCGCGCTTTACCGCGAGTCTTCGGCGCGTACCATCTGAGCTTCCTGCCAGTTCGATCCGCCGTTGTGTAACAGTGGTAGCCTCGTGGCACCGGGAGTGGAACAGCTCTCGGGATCCTGACATCGACGTCGAAGGAGAACAGACATGGGAGTCTACGCAGCCCCGGGCCAGCCCGATGCACTGATGAGTTTCAAGAGCCGCTATGAGCACTACATCGGGGGTGAGTGGGTAGCGCCGGTGAAGGGCATGTACTTCGAGAACATTTCGCCGGTGACCGGCAAGGCGTTCTGCGAGGTCGGTCGCGGCACTGCCGAAGACATCGAAGCTGCTCTCGACGCCGCGCATGCCGCCGCACCGGCCTGGGGCAAGACGAGCCCGGCCGAGCGGGCGGTGATCCTGAACAAGATCGCCGATCGCATCGAGGAGAATCTCGAGGCGATCGCCGTCGCCGAGACCTGGGACAACGGCAAGGCGGTGCGCGAGACGCTGAACGCCGACATTCCGCTCGCGATCGATCACTTCCGCTACTTCGCGGGTGCGATTCGTGCGCAGGAGGGCGGCATCTCGCAGATCGACGACGACACCGTCGCCTATCATTTCCACGAGCCGTTGGGCGTGGTGGGGCAGATCATTCCCTGGAACTTCCCGATTCTCATGGCGACCTGGAAGTTGGCTCCGGCGCTCGCGGCGGGCAACGCGGTCGTGTTGAAGCCGGCCGAGCAGACGCCGGCCTCGATTCTGTTCCTGTTCGAGTTGATCGGTGACCTGCTGCCGGCGGGCGTGGTCAACATCGTGAACGGTTTCGGTGCTGAGGCCGGAGCTCCGCTCGCTTCGAACAAGCGCATCCGCAAGATCGCTTTCACGGGCGAGACGACGACCGGTCGTCTCATCATGCAGTACGCGTCGGAGAACATCATTCCGGTGACGCTGGAGCTCGGAGGCAAGAGCCCGAACCTGTTCTTCGAGGACGTGATGGCGAAGGACGACGCTTACTGGGACAAGGCGCAGGAGGGCTTCGCGCTGTTCGCGCTGAACCAGGGCGAGGTGTGCACCTGCCCGTCGCGGGCGCTCGTGCAGGAGTCGATCGCTACCGACTTCTACGATGCGGTCGTCGAGCGGGTGAAGCGCATCACCCGCGGCAATCCGCTCGACACGGACACGATGGTCGGTGCGCAGGCCTCGAACGACCAGTTCGAGAAGATCAAGTCCTACCTCGACATCGGCAGGCAGGAGGGGGCCGAGGTGCTGATCGGCGGTGAGGTGGAGGATCTCGGCGGCGAGTTCGCGGAGGGCTTCTACATTCAGCCGACGATCTTCCGTGGCGACAACTCGATGCGCATCTTCCAGGAGGAGATCTTCGGGCCGGTGGTGTCGACCACGACCTTCACCGACTTCGACGACGCGATTCGCATCGCCAACGACACCCTGTACGGTCTCGGTGCCGGTGTGTGGAGCCGCAACGGCAACATCGCTTACCGCGCCGGCCGCGCGATCGAGGCGGGTCGCGTGTGGGTGAACAACTATCACAGCTATCCGGCGCACGCGGCCTTCGGCGGCTACAAGTCGAG
The DNA here is from genome assembly GCA_047973175.1 of Leucobacter sp. Taxonomy (GTDB): domain Bacteria; phylum Actinomycetota; class Actinomycetes; order Actinomycetales; family Microbacteriaceae; genus Leucobacter. The sequence continues at coordinate 13,608 of JBKEBN010000013.1, read as the reverse complement.
CGGCATCGGGCGCGAGAACCACCTGATGATGCTCGATCACTACCAGCAGACCAAGAACCTGCTGGTCAGCTACAGCGAGAACGCGCTGGGCTTCTTCTAAACCGCCACCTCGGTGGCTGAGCGGAGTCGGAACCACAGTCCTTCACGTGCGTGATCGCCTGTGGTTCCGGTTCCGCTCTCCGCCCCCAACCCCCCCCACTCAACTACCGAGAAGCACCAAAGGGGAGTGAGAACAGTGAACGATACAACCTCCGAGACCTGCGAAATCACCGCGAGTTCTGTCGCAGAGGCGATCCCGGGCTGCGTCGATGCCCGACCCGAGGTCGAGGGTGAGACCGTGAGCCGGCTCGCGTTCACCCCGACCGCGATCGAGTTGATCGACCAGTTGTGGGCGATGCACGGGCCTCTGATGTTCCACCAGTCGGGCGGCTGCTGCGACGGCAGCGCACCCATGTGCTACCGCAAGGGTCAGTTCCGAACGGGCGGGCAGGACGTGCTGCTGGGAACGCTGGAACTGCCGCCGCTGGCAGGAGCGTCGGAGGACGGCGATCCTGATCCCGAAGCCGGGACTAGCCCGCGTGAGATCGGTTTCTGGATGTCCCGCGAACAGTTCGGCGTTTGGGCCCACACGCACCTCACCGTCGACGCGGTGCCCGGTCGCGGCTCGGGCTTCTCGCTCGAAGCACCCGAGGGCAAACGCTTCCTCATCCGCTCACGCCTGCTCTGAGACACCCGCTCCGAAAAACCGGCTCCGCCCGAGAACCTGCTCTGAGACGCCTGTTCTGAGGCACCGGCTTCACTGCGAGCGGGCGGTGGTATTCTGCGTGCCCGTCAGCCTCGGCGTTTCGGCAGTGCGACGGTGGCCTCGATCTCGATGAGCAGCCCGTCGAGCGCGAGGCCGGTCACGCCGATGATGGTCTGCGCGGGGTGTCGGTCGCTGCCCTGCACCGCCTCGATGGCCTCGGTGATGACGCCGAACTCGGTGGGGTGCAGTGTATAGACGGTGCGGCGCATCACATCATCCCAGGTCGCGCCGATCTCATCGAGGATCACTCCGATGTTCTCCATCGCGGCGCGCGTCTGGCCGCCGAGGTCTTCTGCGGCGGGGGAGAAGTCCGCGCGCAGACCCAGCTGGCCCGCCACGTAGGCGATGCCGGCGTCTTCGTCGATGGCGGCGTGGCTGAATCCGGGGGCCGGGTGCAGGGATGCTGGGTTGACGAGTGTGCGTGACATGGCCTGGTGCCTTTCGAGTTGCGGCGCGTTCGCGCTCGGGTGCCTCAACCCTACTGCGGGCCGCGTGCACGGCAAATTTGCAGCTCTGCAATATTGCGTGACTGTAAAGTTTCAGTGCTGCAAGAATCTCATCCCCTATCCGAAGGGCCGGCATGTCCACCGATCCCGCATCGGTCGCACCTGCGAAGGAAGCGACCACCGCCGAGAATTCCACGCCGATCATGACGCACCGGCAGATTCTCTTCGTCATCTACGGCCTCATGGCCGGCATGTTTCTCTCTTCGCTCGACCAGACCATCGTCGGCACGGCGATCCGCACCATCGGCGACGACCTGCACGGCCTGGAGCAGCAGGCCTGGGTGACCACGGGGTACCTCATCACCTCGACCATCTCGGTGCCGATCTACGGCAAGCTCTCCGATATCTTCGGCCGCCGACCGCTGTTCATCTTCGGCATCTCGATCTTCATCGTCGGCTCGCTGCTCTCGTCGTTCGCCGACTCGATGCTCATGCTCGCGGCATTCCGCGCGTTCCAGGGCATCGGCGGCGGTGCGCTCATGGCACTGCCGCTCGCCATCATGGGCGACATCCTCGCCCCGCGCGAACGCGCGAAGTACCAGGGATACTTCTTCGCGGTGTTCGGCGTCTCGACCGTCATCGGCCCGCTCATCGGTGGTCTGTTCGCCGGCGCGAATGAGATCCTGTGGGTCTCGGGCTGGCGCTGGGTGTTCCTCATCAACGTGCCGATCGGCATCATCGCGCTGTTGATGGTCATCACCTTCATGCACCTGCCGAAGGTCGGCAAGTCCGCAGCCAAACCGCGCATCGACTGGTGGGGCGCGACGGCAGTGGTTGTCGCGCTCGTACCGCTGCTGCTCGTCGCAGAGCAGGGGCGCGAGTGGGGCTGGTCGTCGGCCGCGGCCATTGCCTGCTATGTCATCGGTGCGGTCGGCGCGGTCTCGTTCATAGTGATCGAGGTGCTGATGAAGAACGACGCGATCATTCCGATGCGACTCTTCCGCTCGGGCACCTTCTCCATGGCGACGCTCATCGGCGTGCTGGTCGGTTTCGGCATGTTCGGCGCGATGATGACGATCCCGCTCTACATGCAGATCGTGGTCGGCCTGAACCCGACCGAGTCGGGCTTCGCCATGATCCCGATGGTTGTGGGCCTCATGATCGCGGCGATGGGTTCGGGCGTCATCACCTCGCGCACCGGCAAGTACCGCATCTTCCCGGTGACGGGCAGCCTGTTCACCGCGGTCGGCTTCTTCCTGCTCACCTTCATGACCTACGACAAGCCGCTGTGGTACATGATGCTCGGCATGTTCATCGTCGGCCTCGGCCTCGGCCAGCTGATGCAAACACTCGTGCTCGCCAGCCAGAACTCGGTGCCACCGGGCGACATGGGAGTGGCGTCGAGCGCCGCGACCTTCTTCCGGCAGATCGGCGGCACGCTCGGCACCGCGATCATGCTCTCGGTGCTGTTCACCGTGCTGCCGACCAACATCATGCACAGCATGGAGGATCGCGGCACGCTCACCTCTGCGCTCGACGCCGCGCTCGATCCCGCAGTCGCCGAAGCACCGCACAACCAGGCCATCATGAAGCAGCTGTGGGATCCGATCGTGGATCCGATTCAGAGCGGGATCCAGGAGCAACTGGACAAGGGCGTGAAGACCGCGGAGAAGAAGGCCGAGGAGGCCGTCACGGAGAAGGTCACCGAGGCCGTGGAGGCGCAGGTCGATGCCGGGGCGCTGCCGCAGGAGATGGCCGACAGCGTGATCCAGCAGCAGGTCGAAGCTGCGCTGCCCGACGCGAAGAAGGCCGCGCTCGAGGCCGTCGCCGACAAGGCACATGCCTCGGTCGTCGACGACGGGGTGCGGGTCGACTGGTCGAACGCCGAGCAGCGCGAATACTGGGTCGGCGAGTTCTCCGACGAGCTTGTGAAGAAGGTGAAGGACGGCGACACCTCGGCGACCGACAGCACGAGCAGCGCCATCAGCGACACTTCGTTCTTGACCGGAGCCGATCCCCGTCTCACCAAACCGTTCATGGTCGGATTCACGCACTCGGCCGTGACGATCTACTGGGTCGGGTTCGGCGTGCTGCTGCTCGCATTCGTGCTGAGCTGGTTCTTCAAGGTGCCGCCGCTGCGCAGCCGCTCGGCGCTGCAGGAGCGCGCTGACGAGGCCGGAGTAAGCAGCACCGGTACGATTCAAGTACAGGCGTAGTCGTCTCCGACCCGCCACCACCTTTGCGACCGGAAACTGAGAGACAGACGAGAGTATGACGGGCACTGAACCAGACCGGGCCTTCGGCGCGGCGCGCGACGGTGCTGCCGGCTCCGGCGCTACCGGTGAGTCGGGCGCGTCGGGCGGCGCTCGGAGCGAAAGCGGGATCGGTTCTCCGAGCGACTGCGCGGCAGGAGGACTGCGTGAGCGCAAGAAGCAGCAGCGGAGGGCGGCTCTGCACGGGGCCGCCCTCCGCCTGATCCAACAGCAGGGGCTCGACGGCACCACCGTCGAGCAGATCTGCGAAGAGGTCGGAGTCTCGCCGCGCACCTTCTTCAACTACTTCCCGTCGAAGACCGCGGCGGCGCTGAACCTGCCCGAGACCGCGATCTCACCCGAGGCGGCCGCGCGGTTCCGCAGCGCCCGAGGGGAACTCATGAGCGCGATCTGCGAGCTCGTCGAAGAGTCGTTGACCGCGGGTATGAACCCGGCGCTCACGAAGAAGCTGGTTGCCGACCAGCCCGAGCTCATGTCGGCCTTCACCCAGTCGATGACGAGGTTCAGGGAAGAGTTCGCGCAGTTGGTGGCGGAGCGGGCCGAATCGCGCGAGGCGGCATCGGCCGCGACTGCTCTCGCGCTGGGTGCCGTCGGCGTGCTGATGCATCGGCAGGTCGAAGACGAGCGCCCCGTGACCGTGCGGCTGCTCGAGACGATGGATCAGCTCGTCGCCGTGCGCCACGCGCAAATGGTCGACAGTCCCGGAGCGGGCGGGTAAACCGGAGTCGAAATTACTTCCGCCCGCTTACCTAGGGTGTGTCTCCCGAATCGGCTTACGCACGCAACCGCGCTCGCTTGTCGGCTGGCCCAAGCAACTCGGGGTGCGGCACAGCGGCGGATGAGACAATGGACGGCAATGGATCCGAACAAACTCAACCATGCTCCCGCCGCTGACGCGCCCGAGCAGCCGAAGCTGATCAAGACGCGCCGGCCGGCGGGCGGCGCTGCAGCGCGCCGGCAGATCCGCCCCAAGACCGAGGGCTGGAAGCAGATCACCAACCCCGACGGGCGTCCCACTCTGCAGTTCGCCTCGCCGCGCGTGAAGCAGCCCGCCACGCACCTCGCCGACATGACGCTCGCCGAGCGCGAGGCGAAGGTCACCGAGATGGGCGTGCCGAAGTTTCGTGCCAAGCAGCTCTCGAAGCACTACTTCGAGCACCGCACGACCGATCCCGAGCAGATGACCGACCTGCCCAAGGCTCGCCGCGAAGAGCTCGCGACCGCGTTCTTCCCGCCGCTGCTGACCGAGGTGAAGCGCCTCGTCACCGACGACGGCGACACCATCAAGTTTCTGTGGCGGCTGTTCGACGGCGCGCTCGTCGAGTCGGTGCTCATGCGCTATCCGGGGCGCATCACGCTGTGCGTGTCGAGCCAGTGCGGCTGCGGCATGAACTGTCCGTTCTGCGCGACGGGGCAGGCGGGGCTCACGCGCAACATGTCGACGGCCGAGATTCTGGATCAGGTGGTGCAGGCCAACCGCGTCATCGCTGAGGGAGGGCTGGGCCACCGTCGTCGCGCGGGCAACGGTGCCGAGCCCGAGCGCGTGAACAACATCGTGTTCATGGGCATGGGAGAGCCGCTCGCCAACTACAAGCGCGTGATGAACGCAGTGCATCGCATGATCGCTCCCTCGCCCGAGGGGCTCGGCATGTCGGCCCGCGGCATCACTGTGTCGACGGTCGGTCTCGCGCCCGCGATTCGCAAGCTCGCCGACGAAGACATCCCCATCACCTTCGCGCTGTCGCTGCACGCCCCCGACGACGAGCTGCGCGACGACCTGATCCCGGTCAACAGCCGCTGGAAGGTCGAGGAGGTGCTCGACGCCGCCTACCACTACTACGAGACGACGGGCCGCCGCGTGTCGATCGAGTACGCGCTCATCAAGGACATGAACGACCACGCCTGGCGTGCTGACCTGCTCGCCGACAAGCTCAACTCCCGCGGGCGCGGTTGGGTGCACGTGAACCCGATCCCGCTCAACCCCACACCGGGATCTATCTGGACCTCCTCCACGAAGGAGGTCACACGCGAGTTCGTCGACCGGCTCAACGCGGCGGGGATCCCTACCACGCTGCGCGACACGCGCGGCAAGGAGATCGACGGTGCCTGCGGTCAGTTGGTCGCGACCGAGCAGGATCGCGCCGACGCGGAGGCCTTCGCAGCGAGCTAGTGTCCTGCGCCGGAAATTCGTGCCATATATCCCGGTGCTCTCGGGGCGTCTCGCTGCGTTGTCGTCGTCGACTTTGCCACCAGCAAAGCCTCCTCCTCCGCCTTGCGAGACACCCCGAGAGCACCGGTCTATACGAACGAACTTCCGGCGCAGAACACTAGTGGTGCGTGGGTGCCGGGGGTGCGTCCGCGTCGGGAGTTCAGCGGCCCAGCGCGTGCGCAAGAAGGTCGATGTCCACCGCGGTGTTCCAGAGGTGGAATGAGATGCGGGCGTTGCCTGCGCGACCCGATGCCGTGATGCCGGCCGCAGTCATCGCGGCGAGGTCGCTTCCCTCGGGATCGGCCCAGGTGACGATCGCGGAATTGCCCGAGGGCAGCCCGAGCATATCGCGGGCGGCGTTCGCGAGAGCGAGGTCGTGCGCGTGCACCGCGTGCGGATCGAGCGCCGCGATGTCGCGCAGCGCCGCTTCGGTCCCGTCGATCGCGGGCCAGACGGGAGATACGTCGAAGCGTCCGGCTCTGGCCGCGAGCGGAGTGTGGCCCGCGTAGCACGATTCCCACACCTCGTCTGCCGAGCACCAGCCCGCTGCGAGCGGACGCAGCTCCTCATCGAGCCCATCGCGCACCGTGAGAAACGCGGTGCCGCGCGGCGCGCACAGCCACTTGTAGGCGTGGCAGATCGCGAAGTCGAATGATCCGGCACCGACGGGCAGCCAGCCGAGCGCCTGCGTCAGGTCGACCAGCGTTCGTGCGCCGACTCGCGCGGCCGCTGCGCTGATCGCCTCGGCGTCGGCGACCTCGCCGTTCGCCGACTGCACGAGCGAGAATGCGACGAGCGCGGTGTCGGGATCCACCATCTCAGCCAGCTCGGACACTCGTGCGTAACGCACCCGCACCCCGCGATGCGCCAGCTGTTCGAGCGGGTGTGTGAGCGAGGCGAAGTCACCGGTCGCGCAGAGCACCTCGGCTCCGTCGGGCACCGCGGTCGCCACGACGGAGACGAGCTGAGAAACCTGCGAACCGAGGGCGACCCGATCCGGTGCCACCCGGGCGATCTCGGCGAAGAGCTCGCGGCAGCGTTCCACCCCCGCACTGAGCTCGCGAGCGTCCATCCGACCCGCTGCCCACTCGTCGGTGAAGGCACGCATCGCGGTCACGGTCGCTGCGGTCGGCAACCCCGCGGTGCAAGCGGAAAGGTAGCCGGGCGCTGCCGAGAAACCGAGCCGTTCGATGGTTGCCGCGGGTAGTGGATCTTCGGCGAGTGTCATGCGGCCAGCCTACTGATCGCCCGAAAATACATAATCAAACAGAATCATTCTTAAATTTTGTTTCATTTGCGATTATGTCTCAGGTATCCTCTTCTGCATGTCCACATTCCGCAACGCCGACCCGCCCAGCTCGATCGATTCGACTGAGCTGCGCATTCTGCACACGCTCGCAACGACGGGGTCGCTCACCGCGACGGCAGCGAGTCTCGGCCTGAGCCAGCCTGCGGTGAGCCAGCGCATCAAACGGGCGGAGACCCGCCTCGCGGTGCCGCTCATCGAGCGGAGCGGGCGGGGAATCCGGTTGACGACCGCGGGGCAGATCCTCGCTGACCACGGCCGCAGGGTCGTGAGCGAGATCGACGCGGCAATCGCGGCCATCGATGATCTGCGTGGCGAGCGCGCGGGAACGCTGCGGCTCGTCGGGTTTCCGAGCGCGAGTGCGACCGTGGTGCCGGCGCTCATGCGCGGGCTCGCGGCCGATGCCCCGGAGGTTGCTCTGCAGTACTGGGAAGCCGAGCCTCCCGAGGCCCTGACCATGCTGCGCGACGGTGAGGTCGACTGCGCACTCATCTTCGACTACGAGGGTGCCGCCGAACTTCCCGCCGGAAGCGCGTTTCTGCCGCTGTGGCGCGAAGAGGTGAGTCTCGTGCTGTCTGACGAGCGCGACCACACCGGCGAGACCGCCAGGCTCGGCGACTTCGCCGCGGAGCACTGGATCGCGGGCTGCGAGAAGTGCCGGGGGCACCTGCTCACCGCCGCCGGGGAGGCGGGTTTCGAGCCCGACATCATCCAGGAGACCGACAACGTGCCGGCGATGCTCGCGATGGCGGCCGCGGGCGGAGCGGTCGCCCTGGTGCCGGGGCTCGCACTCGCCGCGGCACGCATTCTGCCTGACGGGGCGAGCGTGCTCCCGCTCGATCCGCCGCGCTACCGCACCATCGGCCTCGTCTCGATGGTCACCGCGAACGAGAGCCCGCAGGTGCGGCTGGCAAAGCGCTTGCTGGCCGCTGTGAACGGCGAGTGCTGGGGGCTGCAGGTTGTCAGGGGCTGAGACGGCAGTGATCCCGAACCGACCTCGGGATCGGCACTCGAGCTAACCTCGGGATCCGCACCCGCGTCGCATCAGCCTCAGGGCTAGCCGCAAACAGTGTCAGCCGCAAACACTAGACTGGGTGACGATGTCTACGACCACCGCACCTCAGTTCTCGACCGCCACCGGCAGCGACATTCGCGTTCGCTTCTGCCCCTCGCCCACGGGCACGCCGCACGTCGGCATGGTACGCACCGCCCTCTTCAACTGGGCGTACGCGCGGCACACCGGAGGCACCTTCGTGTTCCGCATCGAAGACACCGACGCGGCGCGAGACAGTGAAGAGAGCTACGGGCAGATCATCGACTCCCTGCGCTGGCTCGGTCTCGACTGGGACGAAGGCATCGACGTCGATGGCCCGCACGGCCCCTACCGCCAGTCGCAGCGCGGTGAGATCTATCAGGGCATCATCGCGCGCCTGAGCGAGGCGGGCTACCTCTACGAGAGCTACTCCACGGCGGAGGAGATCGACGCCCGCAATGCGGCTGCCGGCCGCCCCAAGCAGCTCGGCTACGACAACTTCGACCGCGACCTCACCGAGGAGCAGCGAGAGGCCTTCCGCGCCGAGGGCCGTCAGCCCGCTCTGCGCTTCCGCGTGCCCGACGCCGACCTCTCGTTCGCCGACCTGGTGCGCGGAGACATCTCTTTTCCAGCCGGATCCACCATCGACTTCGTGGTCGTGCGCCCGAACGGTGCCCCGCTCTACACCCTCGTGAACCCTGTCGACGACGCGCTCATGGGCATCACCCACGTGCTGCGCGGCGAAGACCTGCTCTCATCGACTCCGCGTCAGATCGCACTGCACAGCGCTCTGGTCGAACTCGGCATCGAGCAGGCGATCCCGCAGTTCGGCCACCTGCCCTACGTGATGGGCGAGGGCAACAAGAAGCTCTCGAAACGCGATCCCGAGTCGAATCTGCTGCACCACCGCTCACGGGGGTTCATTCCCGAGGGGCTGCTGAACTACCTGTCGCTGCTGGGCTGGTCGCTGGCTCCGGATCGCGACGTGTTCTCCAGCGAAGAGATGGTCACGGCATTCGACGTCGCCGACGTCAACCCGAATCCGGCGCGCTTCGACCAGAAGAAGGCCGACTCGATCAACGCTGACCACATCCGACTCCTCAGTGAGGACGACTTCGCTTCGCGCATTCTGCCCTACCTGATTGCGGGTGGCGCTCTCGCCGCCGAGCCCTCCGACGAGCAGTTGGAGATGGTGCGCAAGGCTGCTCCTCTCGTGCAGAGCCGCGTCGTCGTGCTCTCCGATGTCGTCGGCATGATGGGCTTCCTCTTCACCACGGCTGACGCACTCGCGTACGAAGACGATGCGCTGAAGTCGCTCAAGGCCGATGCGCCGCAGGTGCTCGAGGCTGGGATCGCAGCGCTTGAGGCGCTGCCCGAAGCCGCGTGGCGCACCGAGGAGATCCAGTCGGCGCTGCAGGCAGCGCTCATCGACGGCCTGGGTCTCAAGCCCCGCGTCGCCTTCGGTGCTCTTCGGGTCGCGGCTTCGGGTCGCAGGGTGTCGCCGCCGCTGTTCGAATCCTTCGAACTGCTGGGGCGCGGTGAGACGCTTGCCCGACTGCGTCGTCTGGAAGCGCTTCTCGAGCGGGCCGAGGGCTGATCGCGATGGCGGAGGTCACGGTGACGGAGACCGACGAGAAGCTCGTGGGCGTCGCCATCGTCGGTGGCGGACCGGCGGGCCTGTCTGCGGGGCTGCAGCTGGTGCGGGCCAATCGACGCATCGCGATCCTCGATTCCAATCGACCCCGGCACTCGGCGACGCTGCAGTCTCACGGCTTCCTCACCCGTGACGGGGCGTCTCCGCTCGAGCTGCGCCGGCTCGGCCGGGAGGAGTTCGAGTCGTACCCCGCGGCCCTGTTCTCGCAGACGATGACGCGCGAGGTGACGCCCCTCGGCCACGACGAGGCGATCGCGATTGGGTTTCCCGACGGCATCGGCTTCCGAGTGCGGGGGACCGGCATTCGCGGTTCGGCCGACGTCGACTACGTGGCCCGTCGCGTGCTCATCGCCGCGGGTCTCACCGAGGAGTTGCCGGCCCTGCCGATGATTCGCGCCTACTACGGAACGGCGCTGCACAGCTGCGTGGAGTGCGACGGTTTCGAGAAGACCGATAAGCCGCTGGTGCTCGTCGGCGAGACCGCCGACGTGTTCGCGAGGGCGCTGCTCATCAGCCGCTTCAGCTCCGATCTCATCGTCTTTACAAACGGTGCCGACACGGTGCGACCCGATCAGGAAGCACAGCTCGCCTCGATCGGCATTCGAGTCGAGCGACGCCCCATCGACGACATCGTGGGCGAGAAAGCCGAGATGACCGGCGTGCGGCTCGCCGACGGCGAGGTGATTCCGAGAGTCGGCGGTTTCGTGCGCCCGCGCTGGCACGCGCCGGTGGAGTTCATGGGCGATCTCGATATCGATCGGGATGACTGGGGGCTCGTGGTCGTGGACGAGCGCGGAGAAACTTCGGTGCGGGGCGTGTACGCGGTCGGTGATATTGTGCCGCCGGGGCCGCAACAGCTGATCATTGCGGCCGGAAACGGAGCACGCGTCGCCGCGAAACTGAACATGGATATGATCCGAGGCATGCTCGGGGTGGGAATGATCGATGACTAGGACTGGAGAGCAGCGAGTGGACACGGCGGCAGCACCGGCGAATCCCTCGAAGTACGTGACGCCGGGCGCACGCGCGGCAGCAGCCGGTGGTCGCTACGCGGCGATCTCGGCGCTGTTCGTCGGGGTGCTGCTGATCTCGAACGTGGTCGCCGTCAAGCCGATCGCGTTCGGCTCGATCGGCTTCGGCGATTTCGCGCTGCCGCTCGTGTTCGACGGCGGTGTGTTTCTCTTCCCCCTCGCCTACATCCTGGGTGATGTGCTGACCGAGGTTTACGGCCTCAGGGCAGCGCGACGCGCCATCTTCACTGCTTTCGGGCTGGCGCTGCTCGCGTCGCTGACGATTCTCGCCGTGCAGGTGTCTCCTCCTGCCGATGGCTGGGAGAACCAGGAGGCGTTCGCTGCCGTTCTGGGGTTTGTACCTCGGATCGTGGCCGCGAGCCTGGTCGCGTTCTTGGCCGGCCAGCTGCTCAACGCCTGGGTTCTGGATCGCCTGCGCCAGCGCACCTCGGGCCGCCTTCTGCGCACGCGCCTCATCGCTTCGACCGTCGCGGGTCAGCTGGTCGATACGCTGCTCTTCTGCACCATTGCCTTCGCCGGAATCATCACCGGGATCGATTTCGTGATGTACGTCGTGCTCGGGTACCTGGTGAAGGTGCTGGCTGAGGTCGTGCTGCTGCCCGTGACGACGCGCGTGATTCGGGCGGTTCGAACAGCTGAGGTCGCCGCTTCGTCCTCCTCCTCGTGAGGTCCGTCGACCTCGAGCGAGGTCGCGGCGGCGCTATTTGCGGAGCGTTCGCTTGAGCGTCTCTTCGCGCAGTTCGGTGAAGGTGCCGTCGATGATGGACTGGCGAATGCGGTCGACGAGGCGCACGATGTAGCGTTCGTTGTGGATCGTGGCGAGTGTGGACGCGAGCATTTCTTTCGCCTTGAACAGGTGGTGCAGGTAGGCAGCTGTGTAGTTCTCGCAGGTGAAACAGTCGCACTCGGGATCGAGGGGTTCGAAGCGGCGACGCTGAGTCGCGGCCTTCGCGTTGATGCGCCCGGTGCTCGAGTACATCGTTCCCCCACGGGCCTGGCGGGAGGGGGCCACGCAGTCGAAGGTGTCTGCTCCCGCTGCGATACCCGCGAAGAGGTCGTCCGGTTCGGAGATCCCGAGCAGATGCCGAGGCTTGTTCTCGGGCAGCTCATCGGCGACCCAACCGCAAATGGTTCCGAGCTGGCTCTTCTCGAGCGCGCCGCCGATGCCGAAGCCGTCAAACTGCTGGTCCGGTGCCTCGGCTCCGGTCATCGTCGCGAGACCGCGGGCGGCTTTGCGGCGCAGGTCTTCGTACTGCGCGCCCTGCACCACGCCGAAGAGGGCCTGGTAGGGGCGATGGGATCGCTCGGACGTCTGCCGTGCGTGCTCATCGAGGCAGCGCACGGCCCAGCGCGCTGTGCGATCGACCGAATCCTCCTGATAGCCGCGGGTGTTCATGAGGGTGGTGCACTCGTCGAAGGCGAAGATGATATCGGCACCCAGCTGATGCTGAATCTGCATCGAGACCTCGGGCGTGAATCGGTGCCTGTCGCCGTTGAGGAACGACTTGAAGGTGACACCGTCCTCGTCGACGTGCGCGAGGCGCTCTTTGTTCGCCGCGATGACGTCGTCGCTGCGGTGCGCGTTCTCGTCCATCGAGATGACCTTCTTGAACCCGACACCCAGTGACATCACCTGGAATCCGCCTGAGTCGGTGAAGGTGGGGCCGTCCCAGTTCATGAACCTTCCGAGCCCTCCGGCTTCATCCACGATGTCGCTGCCGGGCTGCAGGAAGAGGTGATAGGCGTTGGCGAGTACGGCCTGCCCACCGAGTTCCTTCACTGCGGCGGGCAGTAGTGCCTTGACGGTCGCCTTGGTGCCGACCGGGATAAAAGCGGGGGTTTGGATGGTGCCGTGGGGGGTACGTATCGTAGCGGCGCGTCCGAGCGGCTTGTCTCCGGTGCCGTAGGAGCCGCCCTCTTCAAGACGGTGAGTGACCTCGAAGCCGAAGTCGGGGGAAGAGGGTAGATGCTGCGTTGGCGCGGGGCTCTCGTTCACCCGTCTATCTAAGCACCCGCGTTACGTGCGGGCGGGCGATGCGCGCCGTGGATGCGGGCACCGCTCGCCGGTTTCCGAGTGGTTTCGGGTCTGTGAGTCTTAGTGGTCGCGCGGGTGGGGGCTGCGGTACGAGGATGTGCTGGTCTGGGATCTGGCAAGGCGGAGGAGGAAGGCTTCACTGGTGGTGAAGATTCCGACGACAACGCGGCCAGGTCCCAGATCAGCGCACCGCAGCCGTAGTCCCTACCCGCGCGACCACTCAGAACCGGTCTAGGAACGGATGCTCGGGTGGTGCTGTGCGGAACCTCTTATGCAGAAACTCGAAGCAGCGAGGACACGCCCGGGAAAGTGTGTTCCGAGGGCCGAAACATTGATTTCCCGCTGTTGCGGTGCCGCGAGGCCTTGTGAGTGAAAAGGATGCGAGAGGTGAAAAAACCGCGGAATTATGCGGAGACACGCCCGGGCGGCGGCCTCATATTGCGAGGGGTGTGGGATCCGCGTAATGTATTCCCTTGTCAACGCGACAAGCTGAAACACGAAAGTGATTCTCGAAATCGTCGCGATCGGATCTCACGAAGATCATCTCAATAAAGACTTGGAAGTCTTATTTGAGTGTGTATAGTGAGACTCCCGATCTTATCACTGAGGAACTTCCTTTCAAGATTGTTCTTCACGCTCGCTTTTGTTGAGCAGATCGATTTGCGTAAGTTGAATCGGTTGTGATAAGTTAGAAAGGTTGCTGTTCGGAGGGCCGTTGGGGTCGTGTACGGGTGGTGTGTGGTCTTTGAGAACTCGATAGTGTGCACTTGATTGTTTGTGTGCCAATTTTTATTATTTTGGTGAACAAAATTATTT
>JBKEBN010000011.1:0-8945 GCA_047973175.1 Leucobacter sp. | reverse complement strand
GTCGTCGGAATCTTCACCACCAGTGAAGCCTTCCTCCTCCGCCTTGCCAGATTCCCGTTCACCACATCCTCGTTCCGCAGCCCCTATCGGCGGAACCTCTTAGTCGCAGGTGATCGGGCGGGGTCCTTCGCCCGCTCGCCTCTCGGCAGCGCGGACGAAGGACCCCGCGGCGACACCACTACTGCTGCACCGTTTTGACCACTCCGGTCACTCCGGAGCGCCCGGTGCGAATGAACGGATCGCCCTGGACATCCTGATCATCCTTCTTGAGCGCGAAGAACGCCCAGATGCCCGCGCACGCGACCACGCCGGCAATGATGAGGAACGTAGGCTGAAAGCCGAGCGCGTCGCGGATGTACCCGAAGGGTGTCGCGAAGATCGCATTGCCGAGCTGAGCGGAGATCTCGAAACCGACCATGTACAGCGTCGCCGAGAGCGCAGCGGGGAAGTGCAGCGTGAGGTATCGGAAGATACCGAGCACGAACAGCGGCACCTCGATCGCGTGGAGCATCTTCACGCACGACACGATGATCGGATCGGTGAAGACCGCCGAGCCGAGGATGCGCACGCACATGACCGAGACGCCCAGCAGCAGAACGGTGCGCACGCCGACGCGGCGCATGATGATCGGCACCAGCATCATGCAACCGGCCTCGGCGAACACCTGCGCGGAGTTCAGGATGCCGTAGGTGTGGATGCCCACGTCTTCGTTCTCGAACAGGCCCGCGTAGAAGTTGGGGAACATTTGGTTGTCGTAGAGGTTGTAGAAGGTCCAGCTGAAGATCACGAACCCGATGACCACCCAGACGCCCCTGATCTTCAGCACGGAGACGATCTCGCGCAGGCTCGGAGCAGAAGGGTGGGCCTGGTGCCCCGGTGCGAGCGGCACGTGGTCGGTCTTCCAGAAGATCTGCACAAGCAGGCAGAGAAGGCCGAGTGCCGAACCGAGGAAGAAGTTGATCGCAGGGTTGATGGTGAAGATGAAACCGGTGAAGAGGGCAGCCACACCGTAGCCGAGCGAGCCCCAGCCGCGGGCCTGGCCGTATTCGAAGCCGTAGGTGCGACTCATGCGCTCGGAGAACGCCTCGAGCAGGCCGACTGCGGCGGTGTAGCCGAAGGGCAGGTAGATCGCTCCGGCGATGACGCCGAAGTAGAACGTGCCGGGATTGCTCAGCAGCGGTTCGTAGACGAAGAGCGCGAACGGAGCCAGGCAGGCCATCACCGCCGAGCACAGGATGACCAGGTGCCGCTTCAGCACGAGGCGATCCTGCACCGTGCCGTAGAACAGCAGCACCGCGATCGTCGTGAGCGAGTTCACCGAGTAGACGGTGCCGATCTGGCCGCCGCTCAGACCGAGGCCCTTGTCGAGCCAGACCGCGAAGAACGACCACCAGATGCCCCATCCGGCGAAGAAGACGAACAGCGTCGTCGAGCTTTGCAGGTACGCGCCGTTCTTGAACAGCTTCCCACTTATTGCCATACCAAGACCTCCGTTGGTCGCCGAGCCGGCCGCGGGCGCAACATTGCGTTCGACGGAACCGGGTTAGGAAATTTTGAGTGCTAAATGCATTTAGCAGACTCAAGCTAACACGCTCGCGGCCCGGGGTCAACACGATCCCGAGACCTCGCCGCTATGGTGGGTACGACACGACACCGCAGTGAGAGCGAGGGGAACCGTGCCCGAATCCGCCCCTCGCCGCCCCACGCTCGCGGACGTGGCACGCCTGGCGGGCATGTCACCGGCCTCCGTCAGCCTGATCCTCAACGACCGCCCCGGTTCCCGGCTCTCCGCCGAAGCGGCCGAGCGCGTGCGAGCCGCCGCGGATGAGCTGGGCTATCGCCCGAATCCCGCGGCCCAGAGCCTGCGCCTCGGAAGAACGCGAACCATCGGCTTCGTCTCAGACCGCGTCACCGTCACCCGCTACGCCTCCGCCATGATCGGAGGCGTGCTCGACGCCGCGAGATCGCACGGACACACCGTGCTCATCACCGAGACAGGGGGCGACGACCTCGCGGAGGCCGTGCAGGAGCTGACCGACCGCAGGGTCGACGGCCTGCTCATCGGCCTCATGGCCGCGCGCATGGTCGACCTTCCGGCGATTCCGAACGAGTTGCCGGTCGTGCTGGTCAATGGCATGTCGCCCGACGAGCAGGCCACGATCCTTCCCGACGAACGCGCGGCGGGCGAGTCGGTCGCGCGATACCTCGTCGATCGCGGGCACCTGCGCATCGGCATCGTCGGCGACCTTCCCGGCGCGGTGGACGACCTGCGGAGGTCGGCCACGATCGGGGATCGCTTCGCGGGCATCTCCGCCGCGCTCTCGGCCGCGAAGATCGTGCCGGCGCGCATCGACGTGCCCGACTGGCTGCCCGAGATCGGCTACGAATACGCGGGGCGCATGCTCGACGCGCACCCCGACCTGACGGCGATCATCGTCGGCAACGACAACGTCGCATTCGGCGTCTACCAGGCGGCCGGCGAACGCGGGCTTCGCGTGCCGGAAGACCTCTCGGTGATCTCCTTCGACGACGAGGAGCTCGCCGCCTACCTGAGACCGGGCCTGACCACGGCCCGCCTCCCCTACGACGAGATGGGCCGACGCGGCGTCGAGATGCTGATCGGCGATCGACAGCCCGGTCGACTGCTGGTGCCGATGCCGCTCATCGTTCGCGAATCGGTGCGGGATCTCCAAGCGCCGGAGGCGGCTGACTGATCGCGCCGTGATCGCGCGGATCGGGATCTTCGCGTGTTGCGTGTGAAAATCGTCAGGATCGCTACCGGTTCGTCCCCGTGGGGTGTTCGATGGAAGATGCGCCAGATCGCGCGACCGCGGGGGCCGCACCCTCGCTTCCGAACGGAGTACCCCATGTCCGACAGCGACGATGCATCGGCGGTCGCCCAGCCGTCAGCGGCCCGCTCATCCCTCGAGTTCGGGCCGGATGCGGAGGAATCGGAAACGCAGCGCAGGTCGCTGAGACGCTGGCTGCTCGCGGACACGGCCGAGGCCCCCGGGCGTCACACCGGCCCGCACGGTCGGCCGGAGGAGCATCGCCGCGCGCACTGGCTGCGGGTCATGTGCCTGACCGGTGTCGACTACTTCTCGACGCTGGGCTACCAGCCCGCGATCGCGGCCCTCGCGGCGGGGGCCATCGCACCGCTCGCCACAGTGGTGCTGGTGCTCGTCACGCTCGCGGGGGCGCTGCCCGTGTACCGGCGCGTGGCCGAGGAGAGCCCGCACGGCACCGGCTCGATCGCCATGCTCGCAAAGCTCCTCCCCCGCTGGGGCGGCAAGCTCGCGGTGCTCACCCTGCTGGGCTTCGCGGCGACGGACTTCATGATCACAATGACCCTCTCGGCGGCCGACGCCACCGCGCACCTCGTCGAGAATCCCTTCGCACCCAGGGCCTTACACGGGCAGGAGGTGGTGATCACCCTAGCTCTGCTCGCGGGGCTCGGCACCGTATTCCTGCGCGGGTTCCGCGAGGCGATCCGGCTCGCCACCGTGCTCGTCGCGGCGTTTCTCGCGCTCAACCTCGTGGTCATCGCCGTCGCGCTGGCGCGGCTGATCTCGTCTCCGCACGTCGTCGACGACTGGTGGATCGCGCTCACGACCCAGCACGGAAACCCGCTGTCCGCCGTCGCGATCGCCCTCCTGGTCTTTCCCAAACTCGCGCTCGGCCTCTCCGGCTTCGAGACCGGCGTCGCCGTGATGCCGCAGATCCGAGGCGATGCGAGCGACACCGAGGCGCATCCCGAGGGACGCATCCGCGGGGCCAAACGACTGCTGACCACCTCCGCGCTCATCATGAGCGGCTTTCTCATCACCTCCTCGCTGACCACGGTCGCGCTGATCCCGGCCGCGGAGTTCCGCGAGGGCGGCGCGGCGAACGGCCGAGCGCTCGCCTACCTGGCCCACGCCCTCCTCGGAGAGGGCTTCGGCACGGCCTACGACCTCGTGACGATCGCGATCCTGTGGTTCGCCGGGGCCTCTGCGATGGCCGGCCTGCTGAACCTCGTGCCCCGCTACCTGCCCCGCTACGGCATGGCTCCGGCCTGGGCGCGCGCCACCCGCCCGCTCGTGCTCGTCTTCACCGCGATCGCGTTTCTCATCACCGTGGTCTTCCGGGCGAGCGTCGACGCCCAGGGCGGTGCCTACGCCACCGGCGTGCTCGTGCTCATCACCTCGGCGGCGGTCGCGGTCACCCTCGCCGCGCGCCGCCGCGGGCAGCGCGGTGCCGCGATCGGGTTCGCGGTCGTGAGCGCCGTCTTCCTCTACACGACCGGCGCGAATATCGTGGAGCGCCCGGACGGCATCAAGATCGCAGCCTGCTTCATCCTGGGCATCCTGCTCGTGAGCTTCGTCTCGCGCGCGGCTCGGTCGACCGAACTGCGCGCGAGTTCCGTGCGCCTCGATCCCGCGGCGGAGGCGTTCGTCGAGAGCGCCTCGAACGACGCGGTGCGACTCATCGCGCACCAGCCCGACGACCTGAGCGCCGAGCGCTACCGCAAGAAGCTTCTCCACGCGCGCCTCGCGCACCGTCTGCCCGACGATGACGTGCTCTTCATCGAGATCGAGATCTCGGACAGCTCGGACTTCGAGGACGAGCTGCTGGTGCGCGGCGTCGAGCGGCACGGCTTTCGAATTCTCGTGGCCCGAAGCAGCACCGTGCCCAACGCGATCGCCGCGGTGGCGCTGCACCTGCGCGACGAACTCGGGCGCACCCCGCACGTGTATTTCCGCTGGACCGAGGGGAATCCCCTGAGCAACCTGCTGCGCTTTCTGCTCTTCGGAGAGGGTGAGATCGCCCCCGTGACGCGCGAGGTGCTGCGCGAGGCCGAACCCGACGGCACGCATCGCCCCTGGGTGCATGTGGCGTAGCGGGGCGGGCGCTGGCTAGCGCGCGACCGCGGCCAGGTAGTCCGGGATCTCCGCGACGGAACCGAGCAGGACCGTAAAGGGCGCTCCTTCGAAGGCCTCGCGGGTGAGCTTGCCGGAGAGCACGCCGAGGGTCGCTGCAGCACCCGAACGCGCCCCCGCCAGCACGTCCACGACGGTGTCCCCGGCAACGAGCACCTCCGCGACGTCGACCGTGCCCGTGCGCTCCATCGCTCGGTGAATCATGTAGGGAGCGGGCCGGCCGGCCACGACCTCGTCGCCGCAGACCAGCGCGTCGACGGTGACGGAGGCCGATCCCGCACCGCTCGCACCGGCCGTGTCACCCGCGGCCGATCCCGCACCGCCGGGGCCACCCGCCTCACCCGCGCCGCCGACCGCCCAGCCGAGCCGGTCGAGAATGCCGGTCGCCACGTCGCGCGAGAATCCGGTCGTGAGCGCGACCCGCACCCCGCTCTCGCGAAGCGCCGCGATCGCTTCGGGCGCGCCGTCGATCGCGGTGGGCGGATCGGCCGCGTAGAGTTCGGAGAGGATCGCTCGAAAGCGCTCGAATGCCGCGTCGACCCGGTCGGCCGGGGTCTCGGGATCACCGCCGCCGAGCGCGATGAGTGCGGCGATGGCCGCGCGCTTCTCCGTGCCCATCCAGGTCTGCAGGTCGGCGTCTGCGACCGGCGAGCCGGTTTCTTCGACCGCCCTGCGCAGCGCCTCGTAGACGGCACCGCCGTCGTCGATGGTGGTGCCTGCCATGTCGAAGACGGCGAGGGTGATCATGGGGACTCCTTGGTGGGTATGCGCCGGGAAAGATCGGCGGGTGGGGCTCGGCGGGTGCCGGGCACGACACAAGACACTAGCGAGCCGAGGTGAGCGGCGAGAGCCCGGTCGGTGACCGCTGCGTGAACGGCAGATGACACCGCAACGGCAGCGGAAAACCGCCGGTGAACGCTCGGAGAACACCTCCCGGGGCACGCGCCGCAGCGCGCCCTCGATTCGGGATCATCGAAGCATGATTACAGACGACGCAGATTTCCCGGCCACCGCCGATGCCGCAGAACCCCACGCCGACGCCGCACGCGCGACGCGCCCGAGTCCCTCGTCGCACCGGTGCGGCGCGCTCTCCGCTCGAACGCCGCACCTCGCGGTCGTGGGGGCGGGCATCGTGGGCCTCGCGCACGCCGTCGCCGCGCTCGATGCCGGCTACCGGGTCACGGTGATCGAGCAGGACGCCGCGGCGGTCACGGCGAGCGTGCGCAACTTCGGGCACGTCAGCACCTCGGCGCAGGCGGGCGAGATCGGCGAGATCGCCCGCGAGGCGAACCCGATCTGGCTGTCGCTCGCGGCGCGAGCCGGGGTCGAGGCGCGACGATCCGGCACCCTCGTCGTCGCACGCTCGGCCGCCGAGGAGGCCGTGCTGCAGGAGCTCATCGACGAGCGCTCGCCCGAGGGGGCGCGGTTGCTGCGCGGATCGGAAGCGGCCGAGAAACTGGGGTTGCCGCGCGCGGGTCGGGCACCGCGGGCCGCGGCGATCCTGCCCCTCGACCTCACCGCCGACCC
Source organism: Leucobacter sp. (assembly GCA_047973175.1). Classification (GTDB taxonomy): domain Bacteria; phylum Actinomycetota; class Actinomycetes; order Actinomycetales; family Microbacteriaceae; genus Leucobacter. The sequence continues at coordinate 2,499 of JBKEBN010000011.1, read as the reverse complement.
TCGCACCGCCGTCGCCCGCATCGCCTCCTGGGTCGACGCTCACGAGCGCGGCGAGGTGCGCTTCGCGACGACGGCCCACGGCATCGACGGTCGCACGAGCGGCACGGTGACCGTCGCGACGAGCCGGGGCGGGATCGAGGCAGATCACGCCGTCGTCGCGGCGGGGCACCTCGTCGGCCGGCTCTTTCCCGAGGTCGCCGAGACGGGAGCCGTCGCGGAGTGCGCGCTGCAGATGGCGCGGGTGCGATCCCCGCACGGCGCGGGGCTCGGACCGGCCGTGCTCACCGGCACCTCGATGCTGCGCTACGGGGCGTTCGCCGGGCCCGCCGCGGAAGCGCTGCGCGAGGAACTCGCGCGCGAACGACCGGAACTGCTCGAGATCGACGCCAACCTCATGTTCACGCGGCAGGCCAACGGCACGCTGCTCGTCGGGGACTCGCACGCGACGCACACCAGCGCCCCGCCCTTCCTCGACGAGCGCTGGTCGCGAATCCTGCTCGACGAAGCGGCCTCGCTGCTCGACGCGCCCCGGCTCGAGGTGCTCGAACGCTGGCAGGGGGTGTACGCGACGAGCTCGAGGCAGGACGTGCTCGTCGCCGAACCCGCACCCGGAGTGACCGCGGTCTCGGTGACCTCGGGTGTCGGCATGACCATCGGGCTCGGGATCGGGGCCCGCACGATCGCCGCACTGTGACCCGCGCAGGGGTGTCGCGGGTGAACCGCGGTTGACCGCTTCGAGAACGGTTCGAGGCCGATTGCTGGCCCGTTCGAAGCCAATGAAACCGGCTGATGAACTCGTGCGGAACGCTCGTCGAAGTCCATCGATTCAGCCCTTCCGAGGCCTCATTCTCGATGTGGAGTCCCCGCCGCCCACCGCCGCTGTGCGCCGCGACCGCCCGCCGATGCAGCGGGTAGCCGACGGCAGACCGGCGAATGGCGGCGGGCTTCGATCCACCGCTCACCGAAACGAAAGACGCGCATGACTCTGCAACTCACCCGGGAAGAACCCCCGCAGGCGGGACCCGAGCAGCCCGAGCCGAAGCGCTCCTGGCTCACCCGCAAGCTCGAACGGGCGAACAGCTTCGCCTTCGTCGCGTTCGGAGGTCTCGCCGCCTTCTGCGTGTACTTCTCCATGTACGCCTTCCGCAAGCCCTACGCCGCCGGCACCTACGAGGTGGTCGACGGCTGGAACATCGAGTTCGGCTTCAAAGAACTTCTGGTCATCTCGCAGATCCTCGGCTACGCGCTGTCGAAGGTCATCGGCATCAAGGTCATCTCCGAGATGAGGCCGAGCCGGCGCGCCCCCCCGATCCTCCTGCTGATCGGCGTTTCCCTGCTCGGCCTCGTACTCTTCGCGATCCTTCCCGTGCAGATCAAGTTTCTCGGGCTCTTCCTCAACGGGCTCCCCCTCGGCATGATCTGGGGCCTGGTGTTCGGCTACCTCGAGGGTCGCCGCACCACCGAGATTCTCGGGGCGATCCTCAGCGCGAGCTTCATCGTGTCCTCCGGCATCGTGAAGTCGATCGCCGTCGCCTTCATGAACGCCGGCATCTCCGAGTTCTGGATGCCCGCCGCGACCGGAGCGATCTTCCTGCCCATCCTGTTCATCAGCGTCTACGCGCTCTCGCAACTGCCCGCGCCGAGCAAGGCCGACGTCGAAGCCCGCACCGAGCGCAAGCCGATGAACGCGCAGCAGCGCCGCGCATTTCTCGGCAGGTACCTCCCCGGCATCGCGCTGCTCGTCTTCGGCTACATCCTGCTCACCGTCTTCCGCGACTTCCGCGACGACTTCGCGGTCGAGATCTGGGCGGGCCTCGGCTTCAAAGACGACCCCGGTGTGCTGACGCAGAGCGAGATCCCGGTCGCCATCGTGACCCTGCTGGTCTTCGCCGGCCTCGTGCTCATCAAGGACAACCTGCGCGCGTTTCTCACGATCCAGGTGATGAGCCTGGTCGGCGCGCTGATGATGGGACTCTCCGCCCTCGGCTTCGTCGCCGGCGTGGTGAGCCCGCTGTGGCTCATGATCGGCACGGGAGCCGGGCTCTACATCGGCTACATGCCCTTCGGAGCCATGCTGTTCGAGCGCATGATCGCGGCGACGAAGACCGTGGCGAACGCAGGGTTTCTGATCTACGTCGCCGACGCCTCCGGCTACCTCGGCACCGTGGTGCTGCTCATCTACAAGAACCTCTTCGCACCCGACCTCGACTGGCTCAGCGTCTTCATCATCGGGGCGTTCGTTACCAGCATCGTCTGCCTCGTGTTCTTCGTCTTCGCGATGGGATACTTCGCGAAGAAGCTCGTGCAGCCGAGGGTGGCACTCTCGCCCGCGGCCGCAACCGCGTAGGGGCGGGCCTCGGGCCCCGGCCCTGCTCTGCTCTGCCCCGCCCCAGCCCCGCCCCGCCCCACCCCGGCCCTGTCCGTGCGCTAGCGGCGCGGATTCGACTTCAGGCGTGCCGAAACCGCGATTTCCTCACGCCGTTGGTCGAATCCACGCCG